>NZ_CP076361.1:1266000-1582500 GCF_018798885.1 Gemmobacter fulvus
CGGCAAGGGCGTGGCCACCTTTCTGGGCACGCTGCTGGCCCTGTCCTGGCCTGTCGGGCTGGCGGTCTGTGCCAGCTGGCTGGTGGCCGCGCTGATCTTCCGCATCTCGTCGCTCGCGGCGCTGATTGCGGCGGCCTCGTCGACCTTCTGGATGATCGGCTTTGGCGAAGGGCGGATGCTGCTGCTGGGCATGGTGCTGACGCTGCTGGTGTTTTACCGCCACGCCGCCAATATCGCCCGCCTGAAAGCCGGGACCGAGCCGAAGATCGGCAAGAAACAGGCCTGACGACGCGCTAACGCCCCTTCGCAAGGACATTCTGGCGCGGGGCCGCGCCAGAAACTGTTCGGCAATCGCGGCGGTTACAGCCGCGCGGCGCTATAGAGCGGCGCAAGGCTGCCCTTCCACGCACCGTGATAGGCGGCAACAAAGCGGTCAGCCTGTGTCTGCTCCGTCTCCAGATTGGTCACCAGCGGGGCCAGCAGGCGCTCTTCGCCCTGCCCCCGCGCGGCCAGCCCGGCATGCGACAGACCCACCGCCGCCCGTGCCAGATCCATCAGCTTCACGCCGCCTGCCTCGCCCGCCAGCGCCGAGACAGAGGCCGCCACCCGCAGCCCTTCACGGGTTTCGGCATCAAATCCCTTGACCAGATCCCAGGCGGCATCCAGTGCGGCATCGTCATACATCAGCCCGACCCAGAAGGCTGGCAGCGCCACGATATGCGCCTGATCACCGCAATCCGCGCCGCGCATCTCGATGTATTTCTTCACCCGCGCCTCAGGGAACACCGTGGTCATGTGATCGGCCCAATCCGACAGCGTGGGCTTTTCGCCGGGCAGCGCAGGCAGTTCGCCCTTCAGGAAGGCCCGGAAGCTTTGCCCCAGCGCATTGATATAGCGCCCGTCGCGGTAGACGAAATACATCGGCACATCCAGCACCCAGTCGACATAGCGCTGAAAGCCCATGCCGCTGTCAAAAACGAAGGGCAGCATCCCGGTGCGCGAATTGTCGAGCCCGCGCCAGATGCGCGACCGCCAGCTGCGGTGGCCATTCAGCTTGCCCTCGAAGAACGGGCTGGAGGCAAAAAGCGCCGTCGCCACCGGCTGCAACGCCAGCGAGACGCGCAGCTTCTTGACCATATCCGCCTCGGAGGCGTAATCGAGATTCACCTGCACCGTCGAGGTGCGATACATCATCTGGGTGCCATGCGTGCCCACACGCCCCATATAATCCGTCATCAACCGATAGCGCCCCTTGGGCATCACCGGCATTTCCGCGTGCTGCCAATCCGGCGCGGCACCAAGGCCCAGAAAGCCCACGCCCCAGCCTTCGGTGACGGCGCGCACTTCATCAAAGTGGTTTTGCAGCTCGGCGGCGGTCTCATGGACGCTGGACACCGGCGCGCCCGACAGCTCAAACTGCCCGCCCGGCTCCAGCGAGACATTGGCACCATTGCGGGTCAGGCCGATGATCTTGTCCTGCTCCAGCACGGGTTCCCAGTTGAACCTGTCGCGCAGGCCTTCCAGCAGCGCCTTGATCGAGCGGTTGCCCTCATAGGGCAGCGGCGCGCGGCTGTCGGTCAGAAAGCCGAATTTCTCGTGTTCGGTGCCGATCCGCCAATCGGATTTCGGCTTGCAGCCCGACTCCATGTATTCGGCAAGTTGTTCGAACCGCTCGATCGGGCCGCCGCCGGACTGGGGAATGGACATGGGGATGGCTCCGTCTTCTGCGCTTCGGTTTCGGGCGATAACTGGTGGCGCTCCGCGCGGCTCAAGTCAAGGCTGGCTGAACAGCCCGACGCCAGATCACCGGGCCAAGCGTGTCTTGTGGCACAGCGGGCAGACCCGCCGCACCGGGGGTGACGGGCGGGTCCAGCGCCTGCAGCAGGCCCTGCATATCCATGCCCGGCAGGGCGGCAAAGGCATCGAACAGGCCATTCGCCCCCGCCGCATCCACCGGCACCAGCAGCGCCTGCCCGTCTGCCTGTTTCAACCGCCAGAAGCGCTGCCCGCCCCGCGCCAACAGGCGCAGCTCCACCAATTCGCGCAGCGACACGAATCCGCCGGAGACCGGGCCGAAATAGCTGATCTGGCCCTCGTCCAGATCCACCAGCCCCGGTGCGGCGGCCCGTTGCACAAAGCGCAAGCGGCGCAGCGCGATCACCGCCAGCGCCGCCGCCAGCGCCAGAAGCCCCGCGCCCAGCGGGATCAGCAGCCAGCCGCCCAATGCCATCAGCCACAGGCCGACAAGCGCCACCGCCGCTGCCACCATCGCCTCGCGCCAGCGCGCCAGCGCGGCCAGCGCCTCGGGTCGGATCATGCCCAATCCCCCAGCACGGCCTGCCATAGCGTCAGCGCCGCCACCGCGGCGGTATCCGCCCGCAGGATGCGCGGGCCAAGGCTGACCGGCGTGACCTGTGGCATCTGCGCCAGTCTGGTCTTTTCGCGTTCGGAAAATCCGCCCTCGGGCCCGACGAGAATCGCCCAGGGGCCGCGTGTGCCCTCGCTTAGCAGCGCCGCGCGCGCGCCCAGCAGCGATTCATTGCACCACAATATGCGCCGCTCGGCGGGCCAGGCGGCCAGCAGCCGGTCGAGCGGGACCAGCTCGGCCACCTCGGGCACGAAGGTGCTGCCGCATTGCTCTGCCGCCTCGACCGCATGGGCTTGCAGCCGGTCCTGCCGGATGCGTTCGGAATTGGTGTGCTGGGTCTGAACCGGCTGTATCCGCGCGGCCCCCATCTCGGTCGCCTTTTCCACGATGAAATCGGTGCGCGCCTTCTTGATCGGCGCAAACAGCAGCCACAGGTCGGGCGGCAGCTGCAAGGGGCGCATCTGCGCCGTGCAGAGCAGGATCCCGCCGCGCTTGCCCGCCTCGATCACCTCGGCCCGCCATTCGCCATCGCGCCCGTTGAACAGCGCGACGGCCGCACCCTTGCCCAGCCGCATCACCGCGAACAGATAATGTGCCTGATCCGCCGTCAGCGGAACCGATTGCCCCGGCCCGAGGGGCTGGTCTACATAGAGCCTGATTTTTGCATCCGTCATGATGAGGCAGAGCCTATGCCCGAGCGCGCCGAAACGCCAGAGGCCGACCAAACGGTCGCCGATGCCCCGCACGGCAATTGGGTGGACCGTTTTGCCCCCCCGCTGACGCGCCCCTATCTGCGGCTGAGCCGCGCGGATCGGCCGATCGGCACCTGGTTGCTGCTGATTCCCTGTTTCTGGGGCGTGGCGCTGGCGGCGGCGGCCGATCCGGGCGGGTTCCGGCTGTGGGATCTGTGGATCGCGCTGGGGTGCACCCTGGGCGCGGGCCTGATGCGCGGCGCGGGCTGCACCTGGAATGACATCACCGACCGCGACTTTGACGCGCAGGTGGCGCGCACCCGGTCGCGCCCGATTCCCTCGGGGCAGGTGTCGGTGCGCGGCGCGGTGATCTGGATGGCGGTGCAATCGCTGGCCGGGGCGGCGATCCTGTTCAGCTACAACAGCACGGCGATTGCGCTGGGGGTGGCCTCGCTGGTGCTGGTGGCGATCTATCCCTTTGCCAAGCGCTTCACCTGGTGGCCGCAGGTGTTTCTGGGGCTGGCCTTCAACTGGGGCGCGCTGGTGGCCTGGGCCGCCCATGCGGGCAGCCTGTCGCTGGCCCCGGTGGTGCTGTGGCTGGCCGGAATCGCCTGGACGCTGTTCTACGACACGATCTATGCCCATCAGGACAAGGAGGATGATGCGCTGATTGGCGTGAAATCCACCGCGCGCCTGTTCGGCGATGCGGGCACGGTGCCGGCGCTGCGGCTGTTTCTGGCGGTGGCGGTGCTGCTGGCGGCGCTTGCCGTGCTGCTCGCCCTGCTGCCACAGGCCGGGCCACTGCCGCTTGTGGTGGCGCTGTGCGGCGTCTGGGCCTTTGGCTGGCATCTGGCCTGGCAACTGGGGCGGCTGGATACCAAGGACACCGCGCGTTGTCTGATGCTGTTCCGGTCGAACCGCGATGCCGGGCTGATCCTTGCGCTGTTTCTTGCCGGTGCGGCAATGGTTTGATTGATCCGGGGCCGCGCGCGTCCTAATGAGACGCTGTTGTCCCGGTTGCAAAGGCGCTGCAATGCGAATCCCGCCCTCTCTGCTCAGCACGGCTGCCTTTGTCGGCGGGGGGCTGGTGGCCATCGTGACGGCCTGGGTCGGCGTGACGGTGATCGAGAACCGCTCTGAATCCGTGGTCCGGTCGCGGCTGCTGACCGAAGGCATCACCTGGGCCGAGGTGCGGGCCTCGGGCTTGCAGGTGCGGCTGATCGGCACTGCCCCGAATGAAGCGGCGCGGTTTCGCGTCGTCAACCTTGCCGGATCGGTGGTTGACAGTGCGCGGGTGCGCGACCGTCTGGATGTGACGCCAATGCGCGCCATTGAGGCACCGCGCTTTTCGGTCGAAATGTTGCGCAACACCGATGGCATCTCGCTGATCGGCCTGCTGCCCGATGCCACCGTGGTGGAAGGTCAGGCGACGCTGGCCGATGAGGTCACGGCGCTGGCCAGTGGCGCGCCCGTCTCCGACATGCTGGAAACCGCCGCCTTCCCCGCCCCCGAGGGCTGGGATGCCGCGCTGAAATTCGGCACAGAGGCGCTGAAACTGCTGCCGCGCTCCAAGATCTCGGTCGCGGCGGACAAGGTGTCGATCACCGCGATTTCCGACAGCGATGCGCAGAAACGGCGGCTGGAAGGAGAATTGTCCAAGATCCGGCCGCAGGGGCTGGAAATTGCCATCGACATTTCAGCCCCGCGCCCGGTGCTGACGCCGTTCACCCTGCGTTTTCTCAAGGACGCCGAAGGCGCGCGTTTCGATGCCTGTTCCGCCGATACCGACAAGGCGCGCGACAAGATCATGGCGGCGGGCACCGCCGCCGGGATCGAAGGCTCGATCATCTGCACTGTCGGCCTTGGCGTGCCGACCCCAAGCTGGGCGGATGCGACCAGCGCGGGCATCAGGGCCGTGGCGGAACTGGGCGCAGGCTCCATCACCTTTTCGGATGCCGATGTGACCCTGCTGGCCGAGGCGGGCACGCCGCAGGCCACGTTCGACCGGGTGGTGGGCGAATTGCAGGCCGCCCTGCCGCCGGTGTTTTCGCTGCAATCCACCCTGCCGCCCAAACCCAGCGCCGTGCAGGAAGGCCCTGCCGAATTCACCGCCCGTCTGGCCGAAGACGGGCAGGTGCAACTGCGCGGGCGTCTGACCGATGATCTGCTGAAATCCGCGGTCGACAGCTATGCCAAGGCGCGGTTCGGCGCGTCCAAGGTCTATACCGCCACCCGGTTTGACCCCGATCTGCCCGATGGCTGGCCCGTGCGGGTTCTGGCCGGACTGGAGGCCCTGTCAGAGCTGCATGACGGCACGCTGACAGTGCGCGCCGATACCGTCGAGGTGGCCGGTGTCACCGGCAAGCCGAACGGGCGGGCGCGGGTGGCACAGATCCTGTCGGACAAGCTGGGTCAGGGCAAACCCTTCAAGGTCAGCGTGCGCTATGACGAGGCGTTTGACCCGTTTGCCGCCCTGCCCTCGCCGCAGGAATGTGCCGACAATCTGAATGCCGTTGTCACCAAAACCAAGATCAGCTTCGCGCCCGGCTCTGCCGAAATTGCTGGCGAAGCCGGAGCGACGATGGATGAGCTTGCCAAGATCCTGCAAAACTGCCCGGCGCTGAAGCTGGAAATTGCCGGCCATACCGATGCGCAAGGATCGACCGAGGGCAATCTGGCGCTGAGCCAAGCCCGCGCCGAAGCGGTGCTGCTGTCCTTGCAGGGGCGGCGTGCCCCGGTGTCGGGTCTTGTGGCCAAGGGCTACGGCGAAGGCGTGCCCGTTGCCGACAATGGCTCGGCCGAGGGGCGCGAGGCAAACCGGCGGATCGAATTCACCCTGCTTGATGCCGGGCCTGCCCGCCAGAAACCCGCCGATGACGCCGCAGAGGCCACGCAATCGCCGTCGGATGCCCCGGATTTTGCAGCCGATACCAGCCCTTCGGTTGCCCCGACCGAAATCACCAAACGCCCGAAACCGCGCCCGGCGCGCAATTGATCCGCGCTTGCGCGTAAAGCCACAGGACCGCATCGCATGAATCGCAATGAATTTGTCGTCGCTACGGCCATCGTGCTGATGCTGGCCTTCACGCTGGGCTGGTTTGCCAATTGGCTGGTGCATCGGTTCCGCCGCGTCTCGGCCGGGGATATGGGGGAGCTGGAGCGGCTGGCGCAATCGCTGCACGAGGCGGAAGAAACGCGCGATCAGGCGATTCTCTATCTGGAAAGCCGCGAGGCCGAACTGGGCAACCAGATCGCCCAGACCGAAGCCGAATTGCGCGCCGCCATGGAAGGTCTGCGCGACGCCCGGCAAGAGGCCGAAGAGATGCGCGCCTATATCGAGCGGATGCATTCCAACAGCTGACCGCCCGGCCTGTTTGATCAAACAGGCCGGAATCCGCCCGCCGATGCCGGTGCTGAACTGGACAGAGCCGCGGGCGCGTGCTTTCCATGCAGACAACTGCTTTTGGAGGGCCCCCCCATGCTTGATACCGTCACCGACCTGCGGTCGCTGTTGAAAGATCCGTCGCTGCTGGCGACCAAAGCCTATGTCGCGGGCGAATGGATCGACGCCGATGATGGCAGCACCTTCACCGTCACCAACCCGGCGCGCGGCGATGTGATCTGCACCGTGCCGAACCTTGGTCGCGCCGAAACCGCCCGTGCCATCGCCGCCGCCGATCTGGCCCGCAAGGATTGGGCCGCGCGCACCGGCAAGGAACGCGCGCAGGTGATGCGCAAATGGTTTGACCTGATGATGGCCAATCAGGACGATCTGGGCGCAATCCTGACTGCCGAAATGGGCAAACCGCTGGCCGAGGCCAAGGGCGAGATTGCCTATGGTGCCAGCTTCATCGAGTGGTTCGGCGAAGAGGCCAAACGCGTCTACGGCGAAACCATTCCGGGCCATATGCGGGACAAACGCATCACCGTGATCAAACAGCCCATCGGTGTTGTCGGCTCGATCACGCCCTGGAACTTCCCCAATGCGATGATCACCCGCAAATGCGGCCCGGCGATTGCCGTGGGCTGCGGTTTTGTCGCCCGGCCCGCGGCCGAAACCCCGCTGTCGGCGCTGGCGCTGGCGGTGCTGGCCGAACGCGCGGGCCTGCCTGCCGGGATCTTCTCGGTCATCACCTCCAAACGCTCGTCCGACATCGGCAAGGAATTCTGCGAAAACCCGGTGGTGCGCAAACTGACCTTCACCGGCTCCACCGAAGTGGGGCGGATCCTGCTGCGGCAGGCGGCGGATCAGGTGATGAAATGCTCGATGGAGCTGGGCGGCAATGCGCCCTTCATCGTGTTTGACGATGCCGATCTGGATGCGGCGGTCGAAGGCGCGATGGCCTCCAAGTTCCGCAACAATGGCCAGACCTGCGTCTGTGCCAACCGCATCTATGTGCAGGCCGGGGTCTATGATGCCTTTGCCGAAAAGCTGTCGGCGGCGGTGGCCAAGCTGAACGTGGGCGATGGCCTGACTGTCGGCGTCACCACCGGGCCGCTGGTCAATATGGCCGCCGTCGAAAAGGTCGAGGAGCATATCGCCGATGCGCTGGCCAAGGGTGGCAGCATCGTGACCGGCGGCAAACGCCATGCGCTTGGCGGATCGTTCTTCGAGCCGACCGTGGTGGCGAATGTGACCGATGCGATGCTGGTCACCAATGAAGAAACCTTTGGCCCGCTGGCCCCGCTGTTCAAGTTCGACACCGAGGCCGAGGTGGTGGAAAAGGCCAATGCCACGATCTTTGGCCTCGCCTCGTATTTCTATGCCCGCGATGTGGGCCGCATCACCCGTGTGCAAGAGGCGCTGGAATACGGCATCGTTGGCGTGAACACCGGCATCATCTCCACCGAGGTGGCGCCGTTCGGCGGCGTCAAACAATCCGGGCTGGGCCGCGAAGGCAGCCATCACGGCATGGAGGATTATCTGGAGATGAAATACATCTGCCTGAGCATCTAAGATTGCCAAGGGCGGGGGCAATGTCCCCCGCCTTGCTCCCCTCATCGGGAAGGGCATGAGTATTTTTGCAAAATGCAAGTCACATCGGGCGGCGCGAAGCCCCCTGCCGGTCAGCCGCTGACGCTACGGGTGCCTGCCGTGCCGCCAAAGCCGCCCTTCGATTGCACCTGCGCCTTGGTCATCGGCGGCAGGCCCTTGGTCACAGGGGCCTTGTCGAAGGCCGCAGCAGACACAGGCCCCGCGCCGCCGATCCGGCTGATGCCGGTGCCGGCGGGGGTGGTGAAGCCGCCACCCGCCTTGGGCACCACCGGCTGCGCCATCGGGCGACCACCGCCCAGCGCCTGCCCGATCATGTAACCGACCAGCAGTGGCATGAAGCTGAAGCCGCCACCGCCCGAGCCCGCCACGCTGTCTTCGCCACAGGCGCCTGCGCCATGCTCTGCCTCGCAGACCTCGCGGCTTTCATAACGCGGCGCGGTTTCTTCGTGCAGTTTCTGCGCCTCGGAGAAGGTGGCCTCGCAATCGGATTTGGTGAACCAGCCGCCATCCGTCGCCGCAGCAAGGCAGCTGTCCAGATCGGCAAAGGAGGCGGCCTCGGTCGCCTCCTCCTGACACCCGGCAAGACCGAAGGCCGCAGCCCCCAGAATGGATAGCGCCACTGTGCGCGAACGTTTCATCGGTTTACCCTTCAATGAAATGCGGCTTGAACCGCGACAGATCCTGCGTGATCCGGCTGGCATCTTCGCGCAGGCCCATGCCAACGCAAGCCTCGCCCACCACCCAGGCCCCGATCACCGGGCGCATTCCGCCCAGCACCGGCAGCGGGTGATAGGCCTGCACGATTTTCGGGTGGTCGTCATAGGCGGCATTGCCGGAGGCTTCGGTTTCCACGCCGCCTTCGATGATGCGGATGGACGCCCCCTCGCGCGAAAACAGCGGTTTGATGACCGAGCCCGCCGCCAGCGCCTCGGCCGCGCCGGGCACGATCCCGGCGGCAAGATCGGCGGCGAAATAGGCGGGCAGCAGATTGGGGTGGCCGGGGAACATCTGCCACAGCACCGGCAGGATCGCCTTGTTGGACAACAGCGCCTTCCATGGCGGTTCGATCAACCGGCACTGCGCCTGTGCCAGATGCGCCGCGAAAGGATCGTTCAGCAGATCTTCCCAGGGGTAGAGCTTGAACAGCGCCCCGATCACCCGGCTGTCGCCATCGGTGAACTGCCCCGCCGCCGTGACGCCGATCTGCTCCAGATCGGTGTAATGCGCGCCCAGCCCGGCCTCGCGCGCGGCCCAGGCCATCGCCTCGACCGTGGCATAGTCTTCGGCATTGCCCGCCATCGCGGCGAAATGCACATCCGTATCGGGGGCGAAGATCTCGGCGAATCGGGCGACCAACGCCTCGTGGATGCCGTTGAACTGATCGGCGCCGGGCGGCAGCACCCGCGCCTCAAGCTGCTGTTCCAGCCAGAGCCATTGGAACGACGCGCTTTCATACAGCGAGGTCGGGGTATCGGCATTGTATTCCAGCAGCTTGGCCGGGCCGGTGCCGTCATAGGCCAGATCGAAGCGTCCATAAAGCTCTGGTTCGCCTGCCAGCCAGCTGTTCGCGATCAGATCCCAATGGGTCTGCGGCAGGCCCATGCGCGCCATCAGCGACTCTGATCCGACGATATGCGCCACCGCCTCGCGGCACATGGCGTGAAGGGCTGTGGCCGGATCTTCGAGATCGTCTTCGATCTGGCGCAGCGTAAAACGGTAGGCAGAGGTTTCATCCCAGTAGGGTTCGCCGTGCATATCGGCAAATGTGAAACCCAGCCTTTCGGCTTCGGCCCGCCAATCGGGGCGTTCCGGCATACGTATACGGTCCAAACCAATCTCCTCCACAGTCTTTTTCCATATCGGCGCTGTGGCCGGGCGGTGCAAGTGCCTCTGTCCAAGGATTGCGTTCCGGCCTGCGTCTCACCTATCGTGATGCGGATGGACAGACCCGATGAAATGCTTGCCACAGCCGCCGCAGGGGGCGACCGCGCCGCCTTTGCGGCGCTGGTGACGCGGCATTACGACCGGATTTACAGGCTGGGCTGGCGGCTGACCGGATCGGTGGCCGACGCGCAGGATCTGGCGCAGGACATCTGCGCCGCCCTGCCCGCCAAACTGGCAGGCTGGCGCGGCGAGGCGCGGTTCACTACCTGGCTTTACCGGGTCGTGGTCAATGCCGCGCAGGATCTGCGCCGCCGCCATGCCAGCCGCGCCCGCGCGGCGGATGGCTGGGGCGATTGGGAGCTGGCCCGGCAGGACCAGATCAGCGAGGACCGCGCCGCCCTTCAGTGGCTGGAAAGCGCCATGGCGCGGCTCAGCCCCGAATTGCAGGACACCGTGGCGCTGGTGCTGGGCGAGGAGATGACACAGGCCGAAGCGGGCGAGGTTCTGGGCCTGTCGGAAGGCACGGTTGCGTGGCGTATGTCCGAGGTCAAGAAGCGGCTTCGGCGTATCGCGGCAGAGGAGGCACGGGCATGACTGCGACCCCTGAGGAGCTTGACCGCCTGCGCCATGGCCTGCGCGCCGCGCCGATTGCGCCACAGGCGGCGCGGCTGGCCGCGCTGGAGGCAGCACTTGCGGCGTTTGATGCGGTGGCCGCGCATGTTCCGGCCCCCAAGCCAGCCCCCGTGCCGATCTGGAAAACATGGCTGGCGCGTCTGCGAGGCCCCATCGGCTTTGCCGGGGCGGCGGCCGCCGTGGCAGTGACCATGTTTGCCATCGCCCCGGCGCTGCGCGCGCCGGAACCCACCGCGCCTCAGGTGACCGCCGCCGCCCCCGCGCCGATGGCGACCGAGATGGCCGCCCCGGAGGCCGCCGTCCCCGCCGCCCGCCACATGGCCAAAGGGACCGCAGCGCCCGTGCCCGCGTGGGAGCAATTGCGCCTTGCCCTTGATGCCGGGCACAGACCCGATCTCGCCGCGATCAACCCGGCAGAGCTGCTGACCGAACTCTGGCAAGGCAAGCCGCTGCCCGACCGCTGGGCGCTGCCTCTGCCGGGGACCGATGCCGAACACCTGCTGCTGGTCGCGGCCCCGCTGCCCGACAGTGGCCCCGAACTGGCGCGCAGCGCGGGCGGCGCGCGCTTGCTGCGCCTGCCGGGGCCAGCGCCCGACGCCGCTCCCTTGGCGCAGTTTGGCGGCGCGGTGGTGGCGCTGGTGCTGGCGCTGCGGGGCAATGCGGTGCCGCCCGACCGGGCGCTTGCCATCGCCAGCAAAACCGCCCCGGCGGATGAGGCCGACAAGCTGGCGCTGTTGCGGGCGCTGGTGGCACGGGTCCGCTGACCCGCCATGACAAAGGCGCGCCGGTTTTCCGACGCGCCCCAGACTTCGATGGACTGACCTCAGATGACGCTGGTTTCCACCGGCTTGGCATCCACCACCTGCGCGGGGGTGGCCGCGCCGCGACCGATCTCGATCCGGCGCGGCTTCAACGCTTCGGGCGTTTCGCGCAGCAGGTCGATATGCAGCATCCCGTGTTCATGGCTGGCCCCGGTGACGCGCACATGATCGGCCAGCGCAAAGCGGCGTTCAAAGGCGCGGGTTGCGATGCCGCGATGCAGGAAGTTGCGCGTGCCCTCTTCGGTAGCCTTGCGGGCGGTCACGAACAGCGCACCCTCCTTCACCTCGACATTCAGCTCGTCAGGCGCAAAGCCTGCAACGGCGATCGAGATGCGATAGGCATTCTCTTCGGTCTTTTCGATATTGTAGGGCGGATAGGTCGGCTGGGCGACATCGGCGTTCAGGGCGCGGTCCACCAGATCGGCAACGCGGTCAAAGCCGACAGTGGCACGATAGAGCGGAGCAAAGTCAAAGTTACGCATGATCATCCTCGAAAAAGCGATGTGTCAGGTCTGCCCCCCGTTGCCGGGCGGGCGGTTGGTCCGGGCCCGTCTTGGCACCCGGTGACATCTATCTGGGAAAGACCGGTCCGCCTTTCAAGAGGGCGCGCGCGCCTTCAGGGCCGGGTTTCGGGGCGCAGAAATTTGGCGCCGCCCCCCTGCCCGCCCATGCGCCGCACCGATGCCGTGCCGCCCGGCATCGTGCCCGAGGTTTCCGCCATCTCGGCCCGCAGATCGGCCAGCGGCCCCTCAAGCGAGGTGCCCAGCGCCACCGGCTTGCCCTCCACTTCAGCCTTGGCCGACACGACCGAAACAACCCGCGCCACCCCACCGCGCAACGAAAACACCGGCGAGCCGGAGGCCCCGAAATCCACATCACAGGACAGGATCAGCATTTCCGGCTTCTGGGCCAGAACCTCGCACATTTCCTGCAAGGACGGGGCCTCGGCCCGATCCTTTGCATAAGACACCACTCCGACTGAAGATCCGGTCAGCGGCTGGCTGTCCGTCTCGAACGGCAGGATCGACGGCAGGCGGATCGGCTGATCCAGTTGCAACAGCGCCAGATCATGCGTCACGCGTTCCAGCTTTTCCTGCCCGCCAAAGACAAAATCCGGATGCGCCACCGCCCGTTTCACATGACGATAGGCCGCCGCCCGGCCATTGCGCCAGCCCGCGAGAAATTCGATTTCGGCCGGGTCGATCCGCGCGCCGGTCTCCTTGTCGAACAGGCAATGCCCGGCGGTCAGCACAAGATCCGGCGCAATCAGCGCCCCGGTGCAAAACCCCTTGCGCCCGAGGTTGAGCCGCCCCACCGCATCCCAGCCCCGGCTGTCATCACCGGTCTGAAGGCTGCGCAACCGCGCATCCTGCGCCAGGGCGGGCAGACACATCAGCATCAGGGCAAGGGTGGCAATCAGGCGCATCAATCCTCCTGCGCCGGGCATAGTCCGGCACTCCGGCAGGAATGTGGCAAATCCCCGGTTCAGGCAAGGGCGCGCGGTCGCGGCCCGCCCGTGGCCCAGTCCAAAAGCTCCACCGTATGCACAATGGGCACAGTCGTGCCGGACCCGATCTGCATCATGCAGCCGATATTGCCCGCCGCAATCACCTGCGGCGCCTTCGCCTCCAGCGTTTTTACCTTGCGCGCCTTCAGCTCTGCCGAAATCTCGGGCTGCAACAGGTTGTAGGTGCCCGCAGAGCCACAGCACAGATGGCTGTCGGCGGGCTCCACCACTTCGAACCCGACCCGTTTCAGCAGGTCTTTCGGCGCAGATTTCACCTGTTGCCCATGTTGCAGCGAACAGGCGGCGTGATAGGCGACGCGCAGGCCCTTCGGCGCACCCTCCGGCAGGCCCAGCCTGACCAGAAGCTCACTCACATCCAGCGCCAGCGCCGAGACTTCGGCAGCCTCTGCCGCCAGTGGATCATTGCGCAACATATGGCCGTAATCCTTGACGGTGGTGCCGCAGCCCGAGGTGTTGATCACCACGGCATCCAGCCCCCCGGCCCGCTTTTCCGCCATCCAGGCCGCAATATTGGCCGCCGCCTGCGCATGGCTTTCGCCGGTGCGCCCCATGTGATGCGTCAGCGCACCACAACAGCCCATGCCGCGCGCCACCACCACCTCGCAGCCCAGCCGCCGCAACAGGCGGATGGTGGCATCATTGATATCGGTGTTCAGCGCCTTTTGCGCACAGCCGGTCAGCAGTGCCACCCGCATCCGGCGCGCGCCGAGGGGGGCAAACACCTGCGGATCGTCATTGCGGCTGACGGCGGGCACCTGTTTCGGGGCCATCGCCACCATCGCCCGCAACCGCCGGTCCGGCAACAACCGCGCAAAGGGCCGCGCCATCTTGGCCCCCAGCAAGGCCAGACGGAACCGCCCCGGATAGGGGATGATACGCGACAGAACCCAGCGCAGCAGCCGGTCGGTGACAGGGCGCTTGTAGGTCTGTTCGATATATTCCCGCGCCTGATCCACCAGATGCATGTAATGCACGCCGCTGGGGCAGGTGGTCATGCAGGACAGACAGCTCAGACAGCGGTCAATATGCTTGACCGTTTTCGCATCCGCCGGGCGGCCCGTCTCCAGCATCTCCTTGATCAGGTAGATCCGTCCGCGCGGGCTGTCCAGCTCATCGCCCAGAACCTGATAGGTCGGGCATGTGGCGGTGCAGAAGCCGCAATGCACACAGGTCCGCAGGATCTCATTGGCGCGGGCAAGGTTTGGGTCGCGCAGCTGTTCCGGGGTGAAATGGGTCTGCATGTCAAACTCCCGCAAACAGGGTGGCCGCGGTGGATCGGGCGCTCATGCCGTTGCCGCCGCAAAAATTCCGCGCGGATCGAACTGCGCCCGCAAACCGCGCGTCAGCGCCGCCAGTGGCGCAGGCTCCGGCGGCAAGGCCGCAAGCCCCGCCGCACCGCGCAGCCGCGTCGCATGGCCGCGAAACGCACCCAGCCGCGCCCGCAGATCCTCCCCCGGCGCCATCAGCGCCCAGATCAGCCCGCCGCCCCAATCATAGATCACCGCCTCGGCCCCCAGCCGCGCCACCAGTCCCGGCGCCTCCGAAGGCACGACCGACAGCCGCCACACATCCCCGGCCTGCCCGGCAAAGGCCGTCACATCGCGGATCGCCTCCCAGGGCGACGGCACCTCGCTCACCGCGCCAAACGGGGCCAGCAGATGCGCCAGCCGCCCGGCCCGATACCGCACCGACTCGCTGAACCCTTCCAGCCGCAGATAGGTGCCCTGCCCCGGCAGATGCGCCGCCCCCGTCACCTCATAGGGCGAGCCGAGCGCCGCCGACAGCGCGGCCACCGCCTGCCCATCCGCCAATCCCGGTATCTCCAGCGTCGCGCAATCCTCCGGCACCGGCAAGACCTTCAGCGCCACCTCGGTCAGCACGCCAAGACTGCCCCGGCTGCCCGCCATCAGCTTGACCAGATCATAGCCGGTCACATTCTTCATCACCCGCCCGCCATTGCGGATCACACCGCCCCGGCCATCGACAAAGCGCACACCCAGCAGAAAATCACGACACGCGCCAACCTGCACCCGCCGCGGCCCCGAGGCGTTCTCCGCCACCACCCCGCCCAGCGTCGAAAGGCCCTCGCGCCCCAGCACCCGCCGCAGGTCGGGCACTTCAAAAGCCAACCGCTGCCCCTCGGCGGCCAGAAGATCCGCCACCTCCGCCACCGGCGTGCCCGCCGCCGCCACCAGCGTCAACGCCCCCGGCTCATAAAGCCGCACACCCGACAGCCCCGCCGTCTCCAGTACCGCGCCCGCCCCCTGCTGCCCGCGCGTGCCGCCGCCCCGCACCGCCAGCGGCGCTTGCGCGGCACGGATCATCTCGGCCAGCTCTGCCTCGGTCTCTGGGCGCATCTCATGCTCTTTCATCTTGGCAAAAATATCCTGCGGGAGTCCGGGGGCGCACAGCCCCCGGCGCGGTCAACCAGCGCGGCGACTGGCGGTGATCTGCAACGGAAACACCTTGGCCGGGTTCAGCAACCAGCGCGGGTCGAACACATCCTTGATCCACAGCTGCGCCTCCAGATCCTCGGGCGCATATTGCACCGTCATCAGATCGCGCTTCTCGATCCCCACACCATGCTCGCCGGTCAGACAACCGCCGACCTCGACACAGAGCTTCAGGATCTCGGCGCCCAGGGCTTCGCATTTTTCCTGATCGCCGGGCAGGTTGGCGTCATACAGGATCAGCGGGTGCATATTGCCATCGCCGGCATGAAACACATTGGCCACATCCAGCCCGAAGGTGCGGCTCAGCTCACCGATGCGGCGCAGCACGAAGGGCAGGCTCGATACCGGGATCGTGCCATCAAGGCACATATAGTCATTGATCTGCCCCATCGCGCCAAAGGCCGATTTGCGGCCCAGCCAGATGCGCTTGGCCTGATCCTCATCCGCCGCCTCGCGCAGCGCCACCGGATTGTGACGGCGCGCAATCGCCATGATCAGGTCAAGCTGGTGCCTGATTTCGGCGGCCGATCCCTCCACCTCGACGATCAGCAGCGCCTCGCACATCGGATAGCCCGCCTTGGCAAAGGCCTCGCAGGCCTCGATACAAGGGCGATCCATGAACTCGATCGCCACCGGCAGCACACCCGCCTTGATGATGTCGGTGACACAGGCCCCTGCCACTTCCGAACTGTCGAACCCCATCAGCACCGGCAGCGCGCCTTCCGGTTTGGGCAGGATGCGCAGCGTCGCCTCGGTCACCACGCCCAACTGCCCTTCCGAGCCGCAGATCACCCCCAGCAGGTCCAGCCCGCCCGCATCCATCCACGGGCCGCCAACCTCGATCACCGTGCCATCCATCAGCACCATGGTCACGCCCAGCAGATTGTTGGTCGTAACACCGTATTTCAGGCAATGCGCCCCGCCCGAATTCATCGCGATATTGCCGGAAATCGCACAAGCCAGCTGGCTGGACGGATCGGGCGCATAAAAGAAGCCTTCGGCCTCGACCGCGCCGGTCACCGCCAGATTGGTGCGCCCGGCCTGCACCCGGATAAAGCGGTTGGGGTAATCCACCTCCAGCACTGCGTTCATCCGGGCCACCCCCAGAATCACGCTGTCCGCCGTCGGCAGTGCGCCTCCGGCAAGGCTGGTGCCCGCCCCGCGCGGCACCACCGGCACGCCTTCGGCATGACAGACCTTCAGCGCCGCCGCGACCTCTGCCGTCGTACGCGGCAGAACGGCGGCCAGCGGCGGGCAGCGATAGGCCGACAGCGCATCACATTCATAAGCGCACACCTCATGGGGATCATGCACCACCGCATCCTGCGGCAGAACCTCCAGCAGCCGGTCGACAATGCGCGCCTTGCGCGCAAGGATCGCCGGGTCGGGCAGGGGCATGTCCATGCGGGCCTCACTCTCTTGGATTGTCGGCTCTCGGATTATTGGTAAAGTAATATAACCAATTTCACGCTTTGGCAAGCGCGACCTTTGTCGTTAGTCTGACCACATGAATGCCCTGAGCCTGCTTGCCCTTTTCACGCCGCTCGATCTTGCCGCCGTGGCCTATACGCTGCTGGGCGCCTGGGCCTTGCAGCTGCTGATCGAACACCCGACCCTGCGCCGCCCGTCGGTTTCGGTCATCATGACGCATTACCGCCGCGACTGGATGCGCGAATTCGTCACCCGCCAGCCGCGCATCTTTGATGCCAATATTCTGGACGGGCTGCGGCAAGGCATCACCTTCTATGCCTCCACCTGCATGCTGGCACTGGGCGGCGGGCTGGCCTTGCTGGGCGATACCGCGCCCTTGCAGGGGCTGGCGCAAAGCTTTGCGCTGGTCGCCGATCCGGTGCTGGTGATCAAGGCCAAGATCCTGTTCATTCTGGCCTTCGTGGTGAATGCCTTTCTGAAATTCGTCTGGTCGCATCGGCTGTTTGGCTATTGTTCGCTGCTGATGGCCTCGGTCCCGAATGACGCCAGCCACCCGCAGGCCTTTCCGCGTGCGGCCCGCGCTGCCGAGGTGAACATCACCGCCGCGCGCAATTACAACCGGGGTCTGCGCTCGGTCTATTTCGCCATCGGGGCCTTGGGTTGGCTGGTCGGCCCCTGGGGGCTGCTGATCACCATGACCGCCACCTTTGCCACGCTGATCCGGCGCGAATTCGCCTCGCAATCTCGCGCCGCCATGCTGGACCGGTTGTCAGAGACAGAGTGAGACCGCCTGCGCCACCGCGGCCCCCGACAGCCGCGCCCCGGCGGCGGTCTGCATCAGCCCGCCCGCCAGCGCCTCGCCCGCGAACCAGATCTTCCCGGCCACCGGCTCGGCCAGAACCGCCCGCGCCTGTGCCTTGCCGGGCCGGGCAGCGGCATAGGCACCGCGCATCCAGCGTTCACCGCCCCAGCGCGTCATCATGCCATGGCCCAGATGGCGGCGGGTGTCGGATCCGAACAGATCAATCAGCCGGTCGCGGGCAAAATCCACCGAGGCTTCCGGCCCTGCCGCCTCCAGCTCCCATGCGAAATCGCCGCCGACGAAACCGACCATCAGGTTGAGGTCGAACGGAAAACACAGAAAGAACAGGTCGTGCCGCGCGTGGCGCTCCATCAGCAGATCGTCGAAGGGCGACAGGCCAAGCCGGGTGCCCGATACCGCAATCGGGATCTTGGTCAGCAGGCCCATCGGCAGATCAAAGATCGCCTCCTGATGCCGCTCGGGCAAGGCGGGCGCAAAGGTGATACCGTCAAATTGCAGCACGCCGGTGGAGACGGTGACAATCACCGCCCGTGCGGCCTGTGTGCCCTGATCGGTATCCACCGCCACGCCCGGCCCGTCCCAGCGGATGCGACGCACCGGCGTATTGAGGCAAACCGGCACATCCGCGCCCCAGCGGTGGATCAGCGCGCCAAAACCTTCGCGGGTAAAATAATTCGGTTCCAGATCCGCGGCGGCGAGAAAATCCGCGATGGAGATTTCGTCATCATCCGCGCCAAAATCCATCGGGCCGCTGAAGGTGGCACTGGCACGCAGATAGTGACAATCGGCCAGAACCGCAGCCAGCCGGTCCTCGGCCCCGTGATCCGCCGCCAGACAGGCGGCCATAGCGGCCTCTGCTGCGCGCATCCGGTCCAGATCCCCAGCATCGGCCCGGCGCGCCCCGAAGTAAAGGTGATCCAGCGCCATGTCGTGATGATAGAGCGTCCAGCCCGCCGCCTGTGCCTCGGGGTAAAACGGGTTGCGGTCTGCCGCATGCAGCCAGGCACAGCCGATGTCAAAGGGCACACCGAAATCCGTATCGGTGGTCAGCGCGCGCCCGCCGATACGGCCCATCGCCTCCATCACCACAAAACTGCGCCCGGCCGCGCGCAGGCTCTTGGCGGCAGACAGGCCCGCCGCGCCCGCGCCCACGATGACCACATCCACATCGCCCATGATCCCCTCCGCGAAAGGCCGATGACGCGGCGGGCAGTGCCGCCATGCCATCATCGCATTGCGTGGGTGGATTACAAAGCCCTATGCCGTCCCATGGCAAACCGCCCCTCGCGCAGCCAGGCGGTCAGCGCCAGCGCCGCCGCCAGCAGCAGATAGGCCCAGCCCGGCAGCAGCGCCGCCACGCGGATGTCCTGCGTGACATAGGCCCCGCGCGGCGTGATGCCGATCCAGCCCCGACCCGCCGCCGCGCGCCCTTCGCCCACGGCGCGCACATCCGGCGTGCCCGCCTCGATCCGCAGGATGCCGCCATTGCTGGCCGCCACGATGGGGGCGAGCTTCTCGCCGCTGGCAATCGTTTCCTCGAACTCTTTCGGAGCGGGCGGGCCGACCGCGACCACGGTTTCCAGCGTGCCCTGTTGCAGCCGGTACAGCCCGACCATCGGCGCGGCAAATTCGGCGGCGTAATGGCCGGGGCCGATCTGCGGCAGGACGAGAGGGGTGGTCGTCCCATCCGGCAGGGTGATCGTCACCGGGCCGGGGTCCAGCTCTGATACGGTGCGCCGGGTGATGGCCAGCGTCTGATCCTCGGGCAGTGCCGTCAGGATCTCTTCTTCCAGATCGGGTTCCTTCAGCATCCAATGGGCCAGACGGCGCAGCAATTCCAGTTGCGGCCCGCCGCCCTCATAGCCCCGGCCCCAGAGCCAGGCATGATCCGAGGCCAGCACCGCCACCCGGCCCTCGCCCTCGCGCGCCAGCACCAGCAGCGGCTTGCCCTCAGCCCCCTGCATCACCACCTGCCCTGCGCCGCGCGCGGAAATCTCGATCTGCCGGAACCAGCGGCCCCAGCCGTCTTTCGGCCCCAGTGCCTCAAGCCCCTGGGTGACCGGATGGCGCTGCCCCAGATCGGTCAGCTTGGGCCGGAACCCGCCTTCCAGAACCCGGCTTGTGGTGTCGACCGGCAGAATATCGGCCAGAGGTGAGCGCCAGAGGCTATCTGCCGTGCCAAACTCAGGCCCCGCCGCCACCAGAACCGTGCCGCCCTGCGTGACGTAGTCGCGCACGTTTTCCAGATAGGAGGTGGGCAAGATGCCGCGCAGGCGATAGCGGTCAAAGATGATCAGGTCGAATTCGTCGATCTTTTCCACGAACAGTTCACGCGTGGGAAAGGCGATCAGCGACAGTTCCTCGACCGGGATGCCATCCTGCTTTTCCGGTGGGCGCAGAATGGTGAAATGCACCAGATCGACCGAAGGGTCGGATTTCAGCAGATTGCGCCAGACCCGCTCGCCCGCATGGGGCTCGCCCGAGACCAGCAGCACGCGCAGCCGGTCGCGCACGCCGTTGATTGCCGTCACCGAGGCATTGTTGCGATCTGTCAATTCGCCATCCGTCACGGCAACCTGAAACTGGATGATGTTCTGCCCGCCATGCGGCAGCGTGACCGGCAGTTCCAGATCCTCACCCACCGGCACATCATACCAGTCGGGCGGGCCGCCATCCACCGCGATGGACAATTGCGCCGTGCCGCCGACGCCTTCGGGCACCTGCCCCTGATCCTCGACCCGGAGAGTCAGCGCCACCGGCTCGCCCAGAATGGCGAAGGCGGGCGCGTTGCGGATGATCAGGCGGCGGTCCCAATCCGCCGTCTCGCCGGTCAGCAGCACATGCAGCGGCGCGGGCATTTGTGGTGCCAGATCAAGGTCATGCACCTGCCCATCGGTGATCAGCACCGCCCCCGCCACCCGGGCGCGCGGCTCTTCCGCCAGCGCCTCGGCCAAAGCGGCCATGAGCGGCGTGCCCCCATCGCCCGGCGCATCCTGCGCCGTCACTTCGCGCAGCTCGGTATTGGGCAAGGACGCAACCTCGGCCCGCAGCCGCGCCAGCGCCGCTGCCGTTTGCGCAGGCCGGGTACCGACGGTCTGGCTGGAGCTTTCGTCCACCACCGCAATCACGATATCGGTCAGCGGCGCGCGGTCCTCTTGCTGCAACGACGGATTGGCCAGCGCCACCAGCAGGATGAACGCCGCCGCCGCGCGCGGCAACCAGCCCGCCAGCCCGCGCCACAGCGCATAACCAGTCAGCAGCACCGCCAGCATGGCCAGACCGGCAATCACCAGCAGCGGCAGATGCGGATCAAGGATCACCGCGCCGGTCATTGCCCCAGCCTTTCCAGAAGCGCAGGCACATGAACCTGATCGGATTTATAGTTGCCGGTCAGCACATACATGATGAGATTGACCCCGAAGCGATACGAAATCTCGCGCTGGCGCTCCCCGCCAGAACCACGCCCGACCGGGAACATCGGGCTGCCATCCGCATCGACAGCCCAGGCCGAGGCCCAGTCATTGCCGCCCACCACAACCGGCGTCACGCCATCATTGAGGTTGCGGAACGGCATCCCTTCTGCCTGTTCGGCATCGGCGGGTGCCGCCTCGACCCAGATCCCTGCGGCATAGCGGCCCGGGAAATCCTGCAACAGATAGAAGGTCCGGGTCAGCACATGATCCGCCGCAACCGGCTCCAGCGGCGGAATGTCCAGCGCCGAGGCGATCAGTTGCAACCGCTTGCTTTCCGGGCTGCTGCCGCCCGACAGGCCCGCATCGCGGGTATCGAACAGGATCATGCCGCCGGTGCGCAGATACTGGTTCAGCTTCTGATAGGCCGCGACCGACGGCAGGGGCTGATCCGCCGTCACCGGCCAATAGAGAAAGGGAAAGAACGCCAGCTCATCGCGTTCTATATCCACCGCCATCGCATCGGCAGGCTCGATCGTCGTGCGCTCGAACAGGCGCAGGCCAAGGCCGCGCAGACCCGCCGCCGCCACCTCATCCACCCGGGCATCGCCGGTGACGACATGCGCCAGCCGCACTTCGGAGGTGGCGGCCCGTGCAAAGGCATCGTCCTGCGCCCGCGCCTCGGGTGCCGCAAGCCCAAAGGCCAGCACCGCCACCGCCAGCCGCGCGGCAAGACGCCCCGACAGCCGCCCCGAAATCCACAGCGCCGCCACGATATCGGCCAACAGCAGCAGCAGTGCCGCCGCCAGAAAACCGCCCTTCAGCGCCTGTTCCTGCCGTGCCTCCATACCCTCGATGCGGATACGCTCGGGCCAGACCGCTGCCTGCAACTCGGTGTCGGCGCTGATCACGTTCAGCGCGATGCGACGCTCCTCTCCGGCATAAAGGCCGGGCAGCAGCGTGGGGCCCAACAGGCCTGCGGCCAGATCCTCGCCCGCAACACCGGGCAGGCTGCCCGGATCACCGGCGGTGCCAAAGGCATCCAGCACCCGTTCCGGCACAAAGGTCTGCCCCGCCAGATCCGCCGCTTCGGGCTGGGTCGGGCGGGTCGAAACCGCCAGCCGCTCCAGCATCTGCACGAACAGGCCCGACAGCGGCAGGTTCGACCATTCGGCATTGGCGGTAACGTGGAACAGCACCACCTGCCCCTGCCCCACCGCCTTGCGGGTGACCAAAGGCGTGCCATCGGCCAGCGCCGCAATCGTGCGCTGCGACAGATCGGGGTCAGGCTGGGCCAGAACCTGCGCCGTCACCGCAACCTCGGGCGGCACCGGCAGGCCGAAGAAGGGACTGGTTTCGGCAAAGGGGGCCAGCGTCTTGGGATCGCCCCAGCTCATCGCGCCGCCCAGCGCCCGCCCGCCCTCGCGCAGACGCACCGGCAGCAGCGGATCGGTGGCACTGCGCGCAATGTCGGAGGCGGCCAGTTTCGGCCCGGCAAAGCGCAGCAGCAGACCGCCATTGTCCAGCCAATCCAGCAAACTGTCGCTTTCGGCCTGCGTCAGCCGCGCCACATCGGTCAGCACGATCACATCGGGGCTGGCCAGCAGGACATCGCTCAACCCGCCGTCGATCAGTTCGGCCACCGGGGCCAGCGCCTGCCGCAGGTAATGCGTGGGCGACAGCAGCAGCAGCCCTTCCGCATCCGCGCCGCCGCCGATCAGCGCCACCTTGCGCCGTTTCAGGCTGTCATCGGTCAGCGTCACCGCCCCGGCAGAGCGGATGCCCGCAATCTCGAACCGGGTCAGACGGTTGCGCAGTTCCGGCGGCAGCGCAAGCGCAGTTTCGGCACGGTTGGCCCCGGCGGCAAAGCTGAGCGTGGCGCGCACCAGTTCGCGGTCGATCCCGGCAGGGTCCAGCCCGCGGGCCGAAACCTCCAGTTCCTGCGCGCCGCCTGCGGGCAGGCGCAGCGCGGCGATCTGCACCGCGCCATCCTTGAAGGTGATGGGTTGCAGCGCCAGCACCGCGCGCGGGCTTTCAAACACCGTCACCGGCCCGCCCTGTTCCAGCGCCGCCAGCAGATCGGCGCGGCCAGGATGCGCCAGACCATCTGACAGCCAATAGGTTTCCATCGCGGCCCCCTGGGGCATCGCCGCCGCCCATCCGGCCAGATCGGTCGGGGCATAGGGCTGCGGCTGCACCCCGGACAGGCGGCTGACGGCAACGCCCGCGGCCTGAAACACCGGCGCCTCCGGCGGATCGGTCAGCCGGATCAGGGCCACGGTGCGGCCCGCCCGCCCGGCAGCCTCGGCCAGCACCTTGGCCCGTTCGATCCGGCGCGGCCAGTCGCGGGCATCGGCCCAGCCCGCGTCCATCACGATCAGCAGCGGCGCGTCCGAGGCGGTGTTGCCCCGTTCGGGGTTCAGAACCGGGCCTGCAAAGGCGATGATCGCGGCGGCGATGGCGCAGGCACGCAGCAGCAAGAGCCAGAGCGGCGTCTTGTCCGCCTCGGCATCCTCGTCGCGCAGGCCCAGCAGCAGCGCCACCCCCGGAAAGCGGCGGCGGATCGGTGCGGGCGGGATGGCGCGCAGCAGAAACCACAGCACCGGCAGCGCAATCAGCGCCGTCAGGATCAGCGGGGCGGTAAAGCCAAGGGGCCCGATCATCCACATCAGAGTGCCGCCCCCAAGGCCCGGTAAAGCCAGAGCAAGGCCGGCTGCGGCGCATCCCCGGTATGATGGGTGCTGACATGCCAGCCCGAAGCCCGCGCCAGCAGCGCCAGCCGGTCCTTGCGTTCGGCCAGCCGCGCCAGATAGCGGCCGCGCAGGTCCGAGGCACGCAGGGTCTCGTGGCGCAGACTGCCGCTCATCGATTCAAAGATCGTGCGGCCATCAAAGGGAAAATCTTCCTCTGCCGGGTCCAGCACCTGCAGGATGACCCCGCGCACATTGCGATCCGACGCCGCGGCAATCGCCGCCTCGACCCCGGCCATATCGCCCAGAAAATCCGAAATCAGCACGGCGCGGCCATGCGGGATCAGGCCGCTGGTCTGCGGGGTGCCGTAATCCTCGCCGCTGTCCTGGCTCAGTGACAGCGCCAGCCGTTCGGCCTGCGCGCGCCCCGACCGGGGCGGCAGATCGGGCCCCATCAGCCCCACTCTTTCGCCGCCGCGCAGCAGCAGCACCGCCAGCGCCAGCGCCAACAGGCGGGCGCGGTCGGCCTTGGGCCCGCGGGTCTTGGCACCGGAAAACCGCATCGAGGCCGAAGGATCAACCCAGAGCGACACGCTTTGCGCCGCCTGCCATTCGCGTTCGCGCACGAAATGCGCATCCGACCGGGCCGAGCGCCGCCAATCCAGCATTCGCGCCGAATCGCCCGCATGGGCAGGGCGGTATTGCCAGAATTCATCGCCCATTCCCGCCCGACGGCGGCCATGTTCGCCCAGAATCACCGCGCCCGCCAGATGATCCGCCGCCGCCAGCAAGGGCGGCAGCGACTGACCAAGAGCATCAGACCGGGCGCGCAGATCGGGCGAAAGGCTCACGCTGCCGCCTCAAGGCGCAGGCTGCGGGCGGTGACGCGGGCGATTACGGTGGCCAGATTGTCGCCACGCGCACGGGCGGCGAAATTCAGCGCCATACGGTGCGACAGCACCGGCCGCGCCAAAGCCGCCACATCCGCCACCGAAGGGGCCAGCCGCCCGTCCAGCAAGGCGCGGGCGCGGCAGGTCAGCATCAGGGCCTGCGCTGCGCGCGGGCCGGGGCCCCAGCTGAGCGTGTCGGCCAGAGCGGCCCCTTCCGGCTCACCGGGGCGGCAGGCGCGCACCAGATCCAGAATGGCCTCGACCACCGACTCGCCGACCGGCATCCGGCGGATCACCTCTTGCGCTTCCAGCAGCTCGGCGGCGCTGAACACCTGATGCACCTGCGCATCGTCCACCCCCGTGGTTGCCAGCAGGATGTCCCGCTCGGTCGCGCGGTCGGGATAATCCACGTCGATCTGCACCAGAAAGCGGTCCAGCTGCGCTTCGGGCAGCGGATAGGTGCCTTCCTGTTCGATCGGGTTCTGCGTTGCCAGCACATGAAAGGGGCGGCCCAGCGGGCGGTGTTCGCCCGCAATCGTCACCTCGCGCTCCTGCATCGCTTGCAGCAGCGCCGATTGTGTGCGCGGGCTGGCCCGGTTGATCTCGTCCGCCATCAGCAACTGGCAGAAGATCGGCCCTTCGATGAAGCGGAAGGCGCGCCCGCCCGCCGCCGTGGTTTCCAGCACTTCAGAGCCCAGAATATCGGCGGGCATCAGGTCGGGCGTGAACTGGATGCGGCTGCCTTTCAGCCCCATCACGGTCGACAGCGTATCGACCAGCCGGGTCTTGCCCAGACCCGGCAGACCCACCAGCAACGCATGGCCGCCACAGAGCATCGAGGCCAGAACCAGATCCACCACCTTTTCCTGCCCGATGAACCGCTTGTTGATCGACGCTTTCGCCTCGGCCAGTTTGGCCCCCAAAGCCTCGATCCGGTCCACCAATGCTTCTGCCATGACTTCTACCCCTGAGAGTTATATCCTGTGTATTAGACCGAATTGCGGGGCCGGGCACAAATGACAAAAGCGAAAGAGCCACAAATGGTTGTGAAACCCGGAATAGTCGAAGCCGTGCAGGCGGTTGCCAAGAAAGGCCCGCCGCCGGTGCATCTGTGGAACCCGCCCTATTGCGGCGAGATGGATATGCGGATCGCGCGCGACGGCACGTGGTTTCACGAGGGCACGCCGATTGGACGCGCGCCGTTGGTCAAGATGTTTTCCTCAATCCTCAAGCGCGAGGGCGACAAGTTTTTTCTGGTGACGCCGGTGGAAAAGCTGGGCATCGTGGTCGAGGATGCGCCCTTTGTCGCCACCGATTTTTCGGTGGCAGGCGAAGGCGCGGCGCAGGTCATCACCTTCACGACCCATGTCGGCGATACGGTGGCCGCCGGGCCGGAGGCGCCGATCCGGGTGGTGCGCGATGCGGGCACCGATGAACCGGCCCCCTATGTGATCGTGCGCGCAGGGCTGGAGGCGCGGATCGACCGCAAAAGCTTTTACCGGCTGGTGGAGATCGGCGTGACCGAGCGCCATGACGGCGCGGAATGGTTCGGCCTGTGGTCGGGCGGACAGTTCTTCCCGATGATCCCGGCGGCAGATCTGGCGGGGTGATCACAGGGGGCGGATCCGGGCCGCCATGGCGGGATTGCACAGCCGCCATGCGCCTGCGCAGGGTGACGCGCCGGGCAAAACAGTCTAGGTCAGCCCCACCCTGCCGGAGACTGTGCCCATGATCCCTGCCCGCTTTGCCCCCATTCTGTTCGGCCTGATCCTGTCGGGCCTGATGTCCTGCATCGTCAGCGGCATTGCCACGCTGCGCGCCTTGGGCGCGGTGGACGGTTTCGTCGCGGCCTGGATGGGCAGCTGGATGGTGGCCTGGGCGATTGCCTTTCCCACCGTGCTGCTGGTCGCACCGCTGACGCGGCGGATCGTGGCGCGGCTGACGGCTGCGCCGCAGCGCGGCTAAGGCCTTGCCGCGCGGGCGGGGATTGCTAGAATGGCGCAAAGGGCAGCAGGCCCTGCCACTCCAGAAGGATCAGCCATGACCATTGCCGCGCCGGAAACCCAGATTGTGACCAAATGGAAAGTGGCCTGTGATGGGGGCGACGGTGCGCTGGGGCATCCGCGTGTCTGGCTGACCATTCCGCAGGATACCGGCTTTGTGGAATGTGGGTATTGCGACAAGCGCTATGTGATCGACCGCGACCATGCGCATGACGATCACTGATCACCGGCACCGGCTGTGAAACGATGGGGGTGGCGGTTGGGCATGGCTCTGGCCACGCCCTTTTTGCTCATTGCCCTGTGGCTTCTGGCCGGGTTTGCCGGGGCCCTAATCCCGGCGCAGGTGGCCCGGCATGACGGGCCTGCGGTAGTGGAGATCGGGCTGATTGCCACGCCCATTCACTATGACCTCTTGCTGCCGCTGACCCCGGCCCTGCGCCGCCGCTTTGGCTTTGCCGCCGCCTCAGGGGTGGCGGTGGACGGGCCGGAGGCGGGCTGGCTGCTGGTGGGATGGGGCGCACAAGGCTTTTACACCAGCGCGGGCCGCTATGCCGATGTGCCAGCCGGGGCTGTGGCGCAGGGCATCATTGGCGACGGGTCGGTGGTGCGGCTGGAGGCCTGGGGGCAGTTTGCCCTGACCGATCTGCCCGATGCACAGGTGCTGCGCCTGACCGCGTCGGGCTATGAGGCGGTGCTGACCCGGATCGAGGCAGAGCTGGGCACGCCCCGCCTTGTGAAAGCCCCCGGCCTGACGCCGCAGGATGCGTTTTTCGCAGGCTCCACCGGCTTTTCGATCCTGCGCACCTGCAATGTCTGGATGGGCGAGACGCTGCGTGCGGCGGGGGTCAGGCTGGGCGGCTGGACGCCCACGCCGCAATCCCTGCGCTTTTCGCTGTGGGCCTGGGGTGAGCGCGCCGCACCCTAGCGGCGTCTGGCCATCACCACCCCCAGAACTGCCCCGGCTATCGCGCCTGCGGGCACCCAAAAAAACGCAACCCCCATCGCATAGGCACCCTCGGCCTGCGAAATCGAGACGACCGAGGGCAGCAGGATGCCGATGGCCCCGGCCAGCACCCCGCCCGCCAGAAACCCGGCCACGGCCCACAGCCCTGTTTTCATGCCCTCTCCCCTTCCCGCGCCCTGCAACGGGTGGAAGCCCGCAGCGCTTCGTGGCAATACTGCCATGAAACCGGGCGAAGGGGTGATGGAAATGACATTCGGAAAAGGCTGCCACCTGCACCTGATCGACGGCTCTGCCTTCATCTTTCGCGCCTATCACGCGCTGCCGCCGCTGACGCGCAAATCCGATGGCCTGCCGATCGGGGCGGTGGCGGGCTTTTGCAACATGCTGTTCCGCTATGTCGAAAACAACAAGGGCCCGGATGCCCCGACCCACGTGGCCGTGATTTTCGACCATTCGTCGAAAACCTTCCGCAACGAGATCTACCCGGCCTACAAGGCCAACCGGCCAGAGCTGCCGGAAGACCTGCGCCCGCAATTCCCCCTGACGCGCGAGGCGACGCGGGCCTTCAACATCGCCTGTATCGAAACCGAAGGCTACGAGGCCGATGACATCATCGCCGCCATGTCCTGCAAGGCGCGCAATGCGGGCGGGCGGGTGACGATCATCAGTTCTGACAAGGATCTGATGCAGTTGATCGGCGACGGCGTGGTGATGTTCGACGCGATGAAGAACAAGACCATCGACCGCGACGAGGTCTTCGAGAAATTCGGCGTCGGCCCGGACCGGGTGGTGGATGTGCAGGCGCTGGCGGGCGATTCGGTCGACAATGTGCCGGGCGCGCCGGGCATCGGCATCAAGACCGCGGCCCTGCTCATTCAGGAATATGGCGATCTGGAAACGCTGCTGGCGCGCGCCGGCGAGATCAAGCAGCCCAAACGCCGCGAGGCGCTGGTGAACAATGCAGAGTTGATCCGCATTTCCAAACGTCTGGTGCAGCTGGATTGCGACACGCCGCTGGATTTCAGCCTTGAAAGCCTTGAGGTCAGGGTGCCGGATGCCGAGGTGATCCTGCCCTTCCTGAACGTGATGGAATTCCGCACGCTGACAAAACGTGTGGCCGACAGCCTGAAAGTGGCGGCCCCCGTCGCGGCCCTGTTGACCGAGACGGCAGCCCCTGTGGCCACCCCCGCCGAGGCGCTGACATTCGATCATGCCAGCTATGAGGCCGTCACCACGCCCGAAGCACTGGCGGTCTGGGTCGCCCGCATCCGCGAACGTGGCTATGTGGCCTTTGACACCGAAACCACCAGCCTTGACGAGATGCGCGCCGATCTGGTGGGCATCTCGCTTTGCGTCGACGCCGGAGTGGCCTGTTACATCCCGATTGGCCATCGGCAGGGCGGCGGCGATCTGTTCGCCTCTGACAGCCTGACCGAGGGGCAATTGCCGCTGGCCGAGGTTCTGGCGCAGCTGAAGCCTGTGCTGGAGGATGACGCCATCCTCAAGATCGCGCAGAACATGAAATACGATGCCAAGATCATGGCGCGGCTTGGCGTGCAGGTGGCCCCCATCGCCGACACCATGCTGATGAGCTATGCCATGCACGGCGGCCTGCACAATCACGGCATGGACGAACTGTCGGAACGCTATCTGTCCCATACGCCGATCCCGATCAAACCGCTGCTCGGCTCGGGCAAATCGGCAGTCACCTTTGATCGCGTGGGCATTGCCGATGCGGTAAAATATGCCGCCGAGGACGCCGATGTCACGCTGCGCCTATGGCAGAAGTTCCAGCCGATGCTGCACCGCGTGGGCGTGACCACAGTGTACGAGACGCTGGAGCGTCCGCTGGTGCCGGTGCTGATGCAGATGGAAATGGCGGGCGTGCAGGTGGATCGCAACACGCTGTCGCGCATGTCCAGCGCCTTTGCGCAGAAAATGGCAGCACTGGAAGCCGAGATTCACGAGCTGGCGGGCGGGCCATTCAACGTCGGCAGCCCGAAACAGCTGGGCGAGATCCTGTTTGACCGGCTGGGCCTGCCGGGCGGTGAAAAGGGTAAGACCGGGGCCTATGCCACCGGCGCCGATGTGCTGGAAGACATTGCCGCCGAAGGCGTGGTGGAGGCGGGCCGCACTCTGGCGGCGCGGGTGCTGGACTGGCGGCAGCTGAGCAAGCTGAAATCCACCTATACCGACGCGCTGCAAACCCATATCCACCCCGACACCGGGCGGGTGCATACCTCTTATTCCATCGCCGGGGCCAATACCGGGCGGCTGGCCTCGACCGATCCGAACCTGCAAAACATTCCCGTCCGCTCTGAAGAGGGCCGCCGCATCCGCGAGGCTTTTGTTGCCCCGGTAGGCCGGGTGCTGGTGAGCCTGGACTACAGCCAGATCGAGCTGCGGATTCTGGCGCATATGGCCAATATCCCGGCGCTGAAACAGGCCTTTACCGATGGGCTGGACATCCACGCCATGACCGCCTCGGAAATGTTCAACGTGCCGATGGCGCAGATGACCTCGGATATCCGCCGTCAGGCCAAGGCGATCAATTTTGGCGTGATCTATGGCATTTCCGGCTTTGGCCTTGCCCGCAACCTGCGCATCCCGCGCGCCGAGGCGCAGGGCTTCATCGACCGCTATTTTGAGCGTTTCCCCGGCATCCGCGCCTATATGGATGACACGATTGCCTTCGCAAAAGCCAATGGCCATGTGCAGACGCTGTTCGGGCGCAAGATCCACACGCCCGAGATCAACGCCAAGGGCCCCGGTGCGGGCTTTGCCAAACGCGCCGCGATCAATGCGCCGATTCAGGGCACCGCCGCCGATGTGATCCGCCGCGCCATGATCCGCATGCCCGCCGCCATCGCCGGGCTGGATGCAAAGATGCTGCTGCAAGTGCATGACGAATTGCTGTTCGAAGTGGCCGAGACGGATGTGGAGCGTCTGATCACCGCCGCCAAGCACACGATGGAAACCGCCGCCGACCCTGCGGTGAAGCTGTCGGTGCATCTGACGGTCGAGGCCGGGCAAGGGCCGAACTGGGCAGCGGCCCATTAAGCCGGGAGGCGGCAATGATTGCGACCTGGCCCGAATTGCGCGACACCGCACTCGGGCTGGGCCTGCCCTGCATCACCCACGCCACCCCCTGGGGCCATGAGGCGCTGAAGGCGCATGGCAAGCTGTGGTGCTATTGGTCGTTCTACGAGGATGCGGCGGTCTTCAAGGCCGACCGCGACGAACGCGAGATGTTGATGCAGGCCGATCCGCAGACCTTTTTCCTGCATCCGCATTACGCGCCGCATGCGCTGGTTCTGGTGCGCGCAGGCCGGATCGACCCCGACTGGGCCCGCGCAAGGCTGATCCGGCAATGGCGCGATGCCGCGCCGAAACGCTGGTTGAAGGCATGGGATGCCGCACAGGGCGGCCCCCCGCCCCTCTGATCGGGATCAGTCGGCCTTCGCCAGCATCCGCCCCAGAACACGACCGCCCAGAATATGCAGGTGGAAATGCGGCACTTCCTGCACCCCGGCCTCGCCCGCATTGGTGATGGCGCGGAAGCCTTGCCCGCCCTCGCCCGGCTGCACCCCGGTCATTTCACAGACCTGCGCCACCGCCCGGTGAAAATCGACGATCTCGGCATCCGGCGCATCGCGCAGAAAATGGTCGTAGGTGACATAGGGCCCCTTCGGGATCACCAGAACATGCACCGGTGCCTGCGGATAAAGGTCGTGGAAGGCCAGCGTATGCGTGGTTTCCAGCAAGGTTTTGTTCGGAATCTCACCGCGCAGGATACGGGCAAAGATGTTCTGCGGATCGTAGGTATAGGCCATCTGTCTCAGTCCACGAAAAGGTAATGGGTGTCGGCAATCTCGCGCGCCTTTTCCAGAGAGATCCCCAGAAACGCGGCCAGAGGGCCGGTGTTCTCTTCCACCGTGGCAGATTGCCGGATGCGGTGGAAGCCCTCGAAATCGGCATCGCGGATTCTGTCGCTTTCAAACTTCACGTCATAGCGGATGGTGGGCAGCAGCTTGTCGATGGTTTCCTGCGGAGTCTTTTCGCCCGCCAGCCCCACGCGGCGGGCATGGCCGATCAGATATTCATCGGTGAATTCACACTCCACCTCCAGCAGGCGGATGTTCGATCTGTCCGCATAGAAATCCTGCATCAGCTCCACATTGCCCGGATCAATGCAGACCACCAGCTTTTCGGTGTTCCAATAATCGAACAACATCCGCACCAGCGCGCGGCGATGGCGTGTTCGCTTTTCGATGGTGGTCTGGATTCCGCCCAGATCGGGCAGCGGGGTGGAGCCTTCGTTGAACAGGTAATCCACCGCCGGCAGGCCGGTCACATGGCGCACCCGCTCCACCAGACGTTTCGCCACATGCCATTTCTTGCAGGTCACGATCAGCAGGGTGCGTTCGCGGCCAAGGCTGGTTTCCGCCTCCCAGAACCGCGGGGCGAAGCGGCGCCCGATCCGGCCCCGCCCGGTCAGAAACTTGTAAAGGCTGCGCCCCTCGCCCGAAATCGGGAAAGACACCCCTTCGGCGGTATACAGATCGCCCAGCCGCTGCTTCAGCGCCTTTGCATCCGCCGAGATCTTGCGGGCGAACAGATAATCCTGCGAAATCAGCAGATCATATTGATCGTTGTAAAAATTCACCGGCATCCCGTAATCGGTGAACATCAGAAAGGTCAGCGTGCGGCTGCGAATTTCGTCCTGGGGCACCAGATGGCGCACCAGCGTCTGAAAGAAGGTTTCATCCGGGATCCAGGTGGTGCGGAAGAACCGCATCACATCGCGCCGCTTGCGGCAGAACTCCAACACCCATTCCACCGTGCGGCGGCGCAGGCACCACCATTGCGAGCCGATCTGGATCGCCAGATCCTCGGGCACGGGCCGCGCCAGCCCGAACTTCTGCTGGAGGTCGAGCGAGGTATAGAACAGCCATTTATGGGTGCGTTCGTTGAAATAGTGGCGATAGATCAGCCGCTCACCCTTGATCCCAGTCTTGATCCAGTCCGAGCGGAAGAAATCGAAGCTTTCGATGTAATCCACATCGTCCTTTTCCAGAAAGTCATGGGCATATTCCGCCGATTTGATCGGCATGCAGTCGCCCGACAGCATGTAGAAATGCGTGGCTCTGGGAAAGCTGTCGACCGCCGCGCGCACCGCCTGCAGGGTGGCATCGACCAGACTCCACCCGCCCCAGCCGCATTTCAGCCGCTTGGCGGCAAAGGCGACAGAGCGGTTTCCGGCAAGGGCGGTGCGAATCTTGTCGTAATCCTCGCGCCGGGCACGGGCATCGAAATGGATGGCAATGTAATCACCGGCCGCCGTGAGCCGCTGCGCCTGGGCGATGATCCCCTCGGGGTCTTTGTGACACAGAAGAATATAGGCGATTTTTGCCATCCAGAAAACTCTGACCCTCTTTTCCTCGTCACTGTTTCCATAAAGTGCTTTATGGGTCATTGAAAAGACAGAGTTTGTTTGCTTTTTGTGACGATAACGACAGAAGCCCGCATGACCGGCGGGACTTCGAGCTTTGGAGGCGAGGCAGATGGGGTTTCCCGGCACCTGGATGACCGAGAGTGAGAGCGTTGTGTACCGTGTGGTGCCGAAATGTGCCTGTTCGACGATTGGCCAGATCATGTTCTATGCGGATCACGGCAAGTTTTTTGACGGTGACATTCACGATTCGACCACCGGCCTGCACAAATGGAGCCAGGAGATCAGCCAGCCGCTGATCGAACGCAATGTGAAGAAGCACAAAAGCTATGCCTTCACCTGCGTGCGTAATCCCTATACGCGCATCCTGTCATCGTTCTTCGACAAGATCTGCGGCATCCAGCGTAATGGCAAACGCTATCGCGGCAATCTGGTGCCGCTCTTGACCCAGAAATACGGGATCGAGGTCGGCGGCGATGACGGCAAACAGGAGTTTGACCAGATCGCCAGCTTCCGGCGCTTTCTGCTGTTCGCGCGCGACACCATCCGCTTTCGCAAACCGATGGAGCCTGACATCCATTGGTCGGCCATGTCGGGCCATGTGTCCACCTTCATCGTGAACGGTGGCCGCTATGACCACATCTTTTTCACCGAACGGTTCAATGACGGCATGCAGGTCGTGCTGGACAACATCAAGACCAAGCACAAGGTGAACCTGAAGAAGATCCCCAAGTTCAACGAAAGCGAAGGCCACGGGCCGAAACGCCTGCATCCGGTTGAAGATTACTTCGACGATCTGTCCCGCCATCTGGTGTGGGAGATCTACAAGCGCGACTTCCAGCTGTTCAAATATGATTTCGACAATCCGGCCAACAAGATGCCGCTGTCCGAGGTCGATCTTGACGAGGTGCACGCCAAACTCGGCGAGTGATCCGAGTGCCCCCCTGCCGGGGGCACGTCAGATATCGGTGTCAGGCCGACAGCAAGACCCGCGCCTCATGCGATTTCAGAGTCATGCGGGCGGATTCGAACCGGGCAGGCATCTGCTGGCCTGCCAGTTCGGGGAACAGCTTGAGCAATTCATCCCGTTCCGGGCTGTCCATGCCCGCCATACAGCGATCCCCCGGCTGAAAGCTTTCACTCCAGGCGCCATCGGCCATGACCAGTTCGTGCCGGTCAAACAGCAGATGGATATAGGTCACGGTATTCAGCGTCACCGCCTCGATCCCCGGACGGCCCAGCAGATGCACGGCGCGCACCAGCACCTCATCCGAGCCGAACATCAGCTCGGCCCAGGGTCCGGTGATCAACATGCGGTGCTGGCGCGATACCATCATGTCCCGCTCCGGCACCCCGGCCCCCAGCGCACCGGCGCGGATGCGGATCGGCTGCAACGCCGGATCGACGATCAGCTCGCCAATCGACAGACGCCGCGTGCCGATCCAGCGGATCGGCTGCATGCCGCTGTCACGCGTCAGCACCCGGTCGCCCGGCTGCAACCGCTCCACCGCCACTTCGCCCGCTTCGGTGGCAATCAGGCTGCCCGGCGTGAAACAGGCAATGACCGTTTCGATGTTGAAGAAGGTGATGGTGCCGGTGACGGCACCGAACATATCCAGAAACTGGATGACTCCGTTTTCCGGGTTCAGCGGATCGCGCACAATCCGGTGCGGCCCCAGCCCCGTCAGGTCGATCACGTCGATCTCGTCGCCGGATTCGTCGCCGTTGATGGTGTCGCCCAGCCCGGCATAGAAGATGTCTGACCCGTCGCCGCCTGTCAGCAGATCACCGCCCGCACCGCCATAGAGGATATCGTTGCCCTGCCCGCCATAGAGAGAATCCGACCCGTCGCCGCCATAAAGCTGATCCACGCCATCGCCGCCGAACAGCCGGTCATTGCCCAGATCTCCCGACAGCGTATCGTCCCCGATGCCGCCCTCCAGGCTGTCATTGCCATCGCCCCCGGCAAGACTGTCATTGCCGCTGCCGCCATACAGCGAATCGGTGCCGCTGCCGCCCAGAAGCGTGTCATTGCCTGCGCCGCCATCCACACTGTCATTGTCGGCCCCGCCATCGAGGCTGTCATTGCCATCGCCGCCAAACAGGCTGTCGGCCCCGGCCTCGCCCAGCACGGTATCGTTCCCGGCCCCGCCCGAGGCGCTGTCATTGCCGCTGCCGCCATAGACAAGGTCGTTGCCGTCATCGCCGCTGACCGTGTCATTGCCTGCGCCGCCCAGCACGGTGTCATTGTCGGCCCCGCCGAAAATGCTGTCATCCGCGCCCATGCCGTCAATGTAGTCATTGCCGGCCGCGCCATAGAAAATATTGGTGTAGACGTCGCCCGACAGGCCCTGCTGGTCAAAGCCGATCAGGGTGTCATTGAAGGCAGATCCGATAACCCCATCGATGCCCTGAAGCACATCGCCCGCAGCATCGCCGCCCGAGGTGACATAGGTGCCAAGGTTGACCGCGACCCCCGCCCCCGAGGTGGAGTAATCGGCAAAGTCCATGTCTTCGCCGCCGTTCAGCGTATCCGCACCCGCCCCCCCGGCCAGCGTATCATTGCCGGTGCTGCCGCTCAGGCTGTCATTGCCCGCCGCGCCTGACAGGAAATTGTCGCCGCTGTCGCCGGTCAGCGTATCGGCAAAAGCACTGCCGATCAGATACTCGATGCCGCTCAGCGTATCGTTATTGGCATCGCCGTTGTCCCCTTCGCCCGTCTCAAGCGAGACATCGACCCCCGAGGTCGACCCGGTGTAATCGGCGGTATCAATCCCCGCCCCGCCGGAAATGAGATCAGCACCGCTGCCGCCCAGCAGCGTATCATTGCCATCCCCGCCATAGAGGGAATCGTTGCCCGCCCCACCTGACAGCAGATCGGCCCCTGCCCCGCCGGTCAGCGTATTGGCGCTGCTGTTGCCGGTCAGCGTATCGTCATAGGCGGAGCCGCTGAGGTTTTCGATACTGCTGTAAATATCGCCCTGCGCATCACCGCCGCTGCCGGTGCCGGTGGTCAGGTTGGCATTCACCCCGCTGGCAGAGCTGCCATAGGCCGCCGTATCCGTGCCGGTGCCGCCATAAAGCGAATCTGCGCCACCATTGCCGGTCAGGGTATCATTGCCCCCCCCGCCATAAATCTGGTCCGCCGAACTGGTGCCATTAAGGGAATTGCTTCCCGAAGTGCCATTGATCGTTGCCACGTCTGCCTGCCTGCGTTGCCCGGGGTTGTCCCCGGTGCGTTACTGCTCACTGCGGCAATTAAGACGAGATTGTGGCGGAATTGAGCCAAATTTTACAGATCGTGAACAATGCGCGCCAATCGGGCGTTCCTGCATCAGGGACGGGAAAATGCGCGCGCCCATGCCAAAGAAAAAACCCCGGCACCAGGCCGGGGTCCGGGTCGTTTCAAGTCAGGCAGACGATCAGTTGTCGTCCTCCTCCTCATCCTCGTCATCATCGCCATGCGGCAGGTTGAAGAAGCTGTCCGCATCCGAAAAATCGGCCGGGCTTTCTTCTTTTTCCACCTTGCCAAAGGCCTCCAGCCCGGCCAGCGCGCCCGGCAGCTTCGGCTCGGTGCCCATGCCCAGCGACTGTTCGGTGCTGACCAGCTTGCGCCGCTCGTCATCCGACATCACGCCGCCCTCGGCTGCCCGCTTGCGTGCAGCGGCCTGCACAGCCGTATCCAGTTCCGACTGGCGGCACAGGCCCAAGGCCACCGGATCAATCGGCGCGATGTTCTGGATGTTCCAATGCGTGCGCTCGCGGATCGAGGCGATGGTCGGCTTGGTGGTCCCGACCAGCTTGCCGATCGCACCATCCGACAGTTCCGGGTGGAACTTCACCAGCCACAGGATGGCCGCCGGACGGTCCTGCCGCTTGGACAGCGGGGTGTAACGCGGGCCGCGACGTTTTTCCTCGCCCACGGCTGCGGCGTTGAACTTCAGGCGCAGCTTGTAGAACGGATCCTTCTGGCCCTTCTCGATTTCAATCGCATCCAGCTGGTTGTTGGCCACCGGATCAAAGCCCTTGACCCCGGTCGCCACATCGCCATCCGCAATGCCCTGCACTTCCAGCTCGTGCATCCCGCAGAAATCCGCCACCTGCTTGAAGGTGAGCGTCGTATTGTCCACCAGCCAAACGGCGGTGGCCTTGGCCATAAGCGGTCTCGACATAGGATCTCTCCTTTACAAATCTCTCCCGGGCCGGGAAAACGGCTGCGGGCGGGGCCCGCGACTTCCACATTTTCAGGGAATTCAGACGGGCTTATAGGCGCAAATCCGGCAAGAGGAAAGAGAAAATGCGTGTGTTTGCTGGGGCAGCTCTCGCGGCTTTGATCGGTACGGCCTGTGCCGCCGAGGGCGAACGTGCCGGGGATTTTGACTATTACGTGATGGCGCTCAGCTGGTCGCCCGGCTGGTGCGCGGCAGAGGGCGATGCCCGTGGCGCCCCGGAATGTCAGACAGGGGCTGCCCTTGCCTTCACCCTGCACGGCCTCTGGCCGCAGCACGAGTCCGGTTGGCCCAGCTATTGCCGCACCACCGAACGGGATCCCAGCCGCCACGAAAGCGCCGCCATGGCCGATATCATGGGCGGATCGGGGCTCGCCTGGTATCAATGGAAAAAGCACGGGCGCTGCGCGGGCCTGCCCGCGAAAACCTATTACAGCACCATGCGCCGCGCCTATGCGACGATCCGCGTGCCAGAGCTGTTCCGCAAGATCACCAAACGGCTGACCCTGCCCGCCAAAGTGGTGGAAAGCGCATTTCTGGAGGCCAATCCCGGCCTGAGCGCAGATCAGATCACCATCACCTGCGATGCGGGCCGGATCCAGGAGGTGCGCCTCTGCCTCACCAAGGATCTGCACCCCCGCCGCTGTGGCGCCGATGTGATCCGCGATTGCCGGATGACCGATGCCGTGCTGGAGCCGCTGCGCTGACCCGAATCCTCCGGCCTCGGACTTGCATTTTATCCAAATACTCACCCTTCCGCCGCCGCGCCGCGCGGCTGCCCCGGCTCGCCGCCCGCGCCGCCCGCCATGGCAATGCCGCCCGCCGAGCGCCCCAGCGGGACCCGAGGCGGGCGGCGCCCCGGTCAGATCAGGGTCAGATCAGCGACTGCGCCGCAAACAGCGCGCGCAGATCCGCCTCGGGCCGCGCGCCGAAATGGCTGATCACCTCGGCTGCTGCCACACAGCCCATGCGGCCCGACACTTCAAGGCTTCGCCCCGTCGCCATGCCATAGATGAACCCTGCGGCAAACTGGTCGCCCGCGCCGGTGGCATCCACCGGCACCACCCGCTTGACCGGCACCACCGCGCGTTCATCCCCGCGCAGCACGATCACCTCTTCACCCGACCGGGTGCAGGCGACAAGCCCGCAATCGGCGGCGGCCTGGGTCAGGGCGCTGTCGAGATCTGTCTCATACAGGCTTTCCCATTCGTGCTGATTGCCAATCACATAGTCCAGATCCCGCACCAGACGGCGGAAATCGGCACGGTGGCGGTTCACGCAAAACGGGTCCGACAGCGCGATCCCGGCACGGCCCCCGGCCTGGCGGCACAGCTTTGCCGCCCGCTCGAACGCCCTTTTGCCCTTGGGCTTGTCATAAAGATAGCCTTCAAGGAACAGCACCTCGGCCTCGCCCGCAACCGCACCCGCAACATCCTCCGGCCCCAGCTCGGACGAGATGCCCAGATAGGTGTTCATCGAGCGTTCACCATCCGGGGCCACGAAGATCATCGACCGCGATGTCGGCAACTCGCCTCCCGGCACCGGCGCATTGACAAAATCGGTGCCGCCCTCGGCCATGCTGGCCGCATAGAACCGCCCCAGCGCATCATCATGCACCCGACCGATGAACGCGGTTTTCAGGCCCAGATTGCCCAGCCCGGCCAGCGTATTGGCCACCGATCCGCCCGGTGCCTGCACCCGGTCTTTCATCGAGGCATAAAGCAGCTCGCCCCGCTCGCGCTCCACCAGCTGCATGATGCCTTTTTCAATGCCCATCAGTTCCAGAAAGGAATCGTCGGCCTGCGCGAACACATCGACAATCGCATTGCCGATGCCGACAACTTGGTACTTTTTCATTCGGTCTTTTCCTCAAAAAGGCACAGATCGCGGATCAGGCAATCACCGCAACGGGGTTTTCTGGCGACGCAGATATATCGCCCATGCAAGATCATCCAGTGATGCGCATGTTGCTGAAACTCGGCGGGAATGTGATCCTCGATCGCCCGCTCCACCACATCGACATCCTTGCCGGGGCAGATGCCGCTGCGGTTGCCCAGCCGGAAGATATGGGTATCGACCGCCTGCGCGGGCACGTGCCACCACATGTTCAGCACCACATTGGCGGTCTTGCGGCCCACACCGGGCAGCGATTGCAGCGCCGCGCGGCTCGATGGCACCTCGCCGCCGAACTGCTCCACCAGAATCTCTGACAGGCGGATCACGTTCTTGGCCTTCTGGCGGAACAGGCCGATGGTCTTGATCGCCTCGGTCACGCCCTCCAGCCCCAGCGCCAGCATTTTCTGCGGTGTATCGGCAATCGCAAACAGCGGCCGCGTCGCCTTGTTCACCCCGGCATCGGTGGCCTGCGCCGACAGCGCCACCGCCACCACCAGCGTATAGGCATTGACGTGATACAATTCACCCTGCGGTTCCGGCTCTTGCGCGCGGAAGCGGGTGAAAATCTCGTGGATCGTGTGATAATCGAGTTGCCGTGCCATCCGCGCCTCATGCCAAAACCACGACAGTCACGCAAGCAAAGCCGCAACATCCGGGTCGCTGTGCGCAAATTTGCCTCTTAATGTGGCGCAAAGGAGATCGCTATGACCCCAGAGCCCCGCCCCGCCTATCATTACGCCGTTATCGCCCGCGCGCTGGATCTGATTGATGCTGGCGGGCCGGGCCTGACGCTGGAGGCGCTGGCCGCGCAGATGAACATGAGCCCCGCCCATTTCCAGCGGGTGTTTTCGCAATGGGTCGGGGTCAGCCCGAAACGCTATCAGCAATACCTGACGCTGGATCATGCCAAGCGCCTGCTGGCCGACCGCCACACCGTGCTGGAGGCCACACTGGCCAGCGGCTTGTCGGGCGGCGGGCGACTGCATGATCTGTTCCTGCGCTGGGAGGCGATGACACCCGGCGAATTTGCGCGCGGCGGCGCAGGCCTGACGGTGATCTGGGGCTGGTTCGACAGCCCCTTTGGCCCGGCGCTGGTGATGGGCACCGACAAGGGCATCTGCGGCATCGGCTTTGCGGCGGAGAGCGGTGCCGAGGCGACGATGCAGGATCTGCGCGCGCGCTGGCCGAAAGCCACCTTCGTCGAAGATGCCGCCCGGCTGCGCCCTTGGGCACAGGCCGCCTTTGGCGCAGGGGATGCAGAAGCCCCTGCCCCACTGTATCTGATCGGTGCGCCGTTCCAGATCAAGGTATGGGAGGCGCTGCTGCGCATCCCTTCGGGTCATGTCACCACCTATTCCGATATTGCACAGGCCATCGGCCATCCGCATGCAGTGCGGGCAGTGGGCACGGCGGTCGGGCGCAATCCGGTCAGCTGGCTGATTCCCTGCCACCGGGCGCTGCGCAAATCCGGGGGGCTCGGGGGGTATCACTGGGGCATGCCGGTCAAACGCGCGATGCTGGCCTGGGAATCCGCGCGCGACGATGCCGCACAGCCGGATCTGGATCCGGCTTATCTGGCCACAGGAACGTGATGGGCAAAAAATTGCGCAACACCATGCAACGATTTCCGCTCTGCTGCGTTGCTGGTATATGCTGACACAATGCCCCGCATCACAGCATGGTGGGGGCCGTATTTTATGAGGCACAGATATGACCCTGAAATCCCCCCTGATCCTTGGCGCACTCGGGCTGACCCTGCTGGCGGGCTGCGTGAGCGATCCCTACCGCTATGAGGATCCGAATGCGCGCACCAAAGGGGCTGCGGCCACCGGCGCTGTGATCGGCGGCCTTCTGGGCGCGAAATCCGGCGGGGACGACCGTCTTGCCAAGGCCGTTCTGGGCGCTGCGGCAGGGGCGGCCATCGGCGGGGCCATCGGCAGCTCGCTTGATGCGCAGGCGGCAGAACTGCGCCAGCAGATGAGCAACAGCTCCACCGTCACCAATACCGGCAATGCGCTGGTCGTCACCATGCCGCAGGACATCCTGTTCGCCACCGACAGCGCCAGCCTGCGCCCGGATCTGCAAGGCGACATTCGCGCCGTTGCGGCCAACCTCGTGCGCTATCCGAACAGCCGTGTCGAGGTGATCGGCCATACCGACAATACCGGCGAGGCCTCCTACAATCAGGATCTGTCGGAACGTCGCGCCCGTTCTGTGGCGGGCGTGCTGATCGGCGGCGGTGTGCCCTCGTCGCGCGTCGCGGCCTTTGGCCGGGGCGAAGATCAACCGCTCGCGTCCAACCTGACGCCCGAGGGCCGGTCGCAGAACCGCCGCGTCGAAATCGTGATCCGTCCGACCAAATAAGATCCCCCTTTCCGGGATCCGGGGCAGGCCGTCTGGCCTGCCCTTTTTCATGGCGCGGTTTGCCATTGCTCCGCGCCGCTGTTGGTCATATTTTCTGACCAGTCAGGCGAGGATCCCATGCCGTTCGAAAAAGTCACCTCTGAAAAGCTGTCGCAGAATGTTGCCCGCCAGATCGAACTGCTGATCCTGCGCGGCATCCTGCGCCCCGGCGAACGCCTGCCGGCCGAACGCGAACTGGCCGAGCGGATGGGCGTATCGCGCCCGTCGCTGCGTGAGGCGCTGGAGGGGCTGGAGGCAAAGGGCCTTGTCACCAGCCGCCCCGGATCGGGCGTGTTCATCGCGGATGTGCTGGGATCGGCCTTTTCGCCGGCGCTGATCGAATTGTTCGCGGCGCATGACGAGGCGGTGTTCGACTATCTGGATTTTCGCCGCGATCTTGAGGGGCTGGCGGCAGACCGCGCCGCACGGCTCGGCTCTGACACCGATCTGGAGGTGATTGCCACGATCTACGCCAAGATGGAGGCCGCCCATCAGAAGCGCGACCCCACGGATGAGGCCGGGCTGGATGCGCAGTTCCACATGGCGATCATCGAGGCGAGCCATAATGTGGTGATGCTGCACATGATGCGGTCGATGTTCGAACTGCTGATGCAGGGCGTGTTCTACAATCGTCAGATGATGTTCAAGAACCGCATGACCCGCGACATGCTGCTGGATCAGCACCGGGCGATCAATGCGGGGATTCAGGCGCGCGATCCCAAGGCCGCCCGCGCCGCCATCGTCGCACATCTCGATTATGTCGAACTGGCGCTGACGGAACAGGCCAAGGCCGAACGGAACGAGGCCGTGGCCCGGCAGCGCATCGAACACGAGCGCCGCCGCTGACAGAAAAGCCCCCGGCGCAGGCGCACCGGGGGCTTTCTGATGTCACACGAACAAACCGCTCAGTGCAGTTTGGCATCGACCTGTGCAATCGCGGCGTCGATCGAATGCGCAGCCGCATCTGCCGTCATCTGACGCGACAGCACATCGGCTGCGGCGGCGATGGCAACATCCACGGCGCGTTCGCGCACTTCACGAATGGCACCGGCTTCAGCCGAGGCAATCCGCTCTTCCGCAGCGGCCAGACGGCGCGCGATGGAGACCTTCAGGTCTTCCTTCGCCTGCACGGCAGCGGCTTGTGCCGCTTCCTTGGCAGCAACAACGATCCGCTCGGATTGCTCCAGCATCTCTTTTTGCTTGCGCTCGTAGGATGCGAGGATCGACTTCGCTTCTTCGCGCAGGGCGCGGGCTTCTTCCAGTTCCGCCTTGATCTGGACTGCACGCGCATCCAGCAGACCGGCGATCTTGGCAGGCACCTTCGCATAAAGCAGGATGCCGACAAACAGGATGAAAGCCAGCAGCACGATGAAGTTCGTGTTGCGCAGCGACAGGAAGGGGCCGGAGGCCGCAAAGGCCGGGCTTGCCATCACGGCTGCGGCAATCAGGATCAGCTTCTGCATGGGCTTATCCTTTCAGCCGGGCGGAAACCGCCTCGGTTACGCTCGACGCATCGGCCTTGCCACCCAGGGCGGCCACAAGCTCATATGCCGTATCGCGGGCAACTTCGGTTACGCTGTCCAGAGCGCCGGCACGGATGTCTCCGATACGGCCTTCGGATTCGGCAACTTTGGCTGCAATCTCGGCATCGGCCTTGGCGGTGGCACGGTCCAGATCGGCCTGAATTTCGGCCTTGGCTTGCGCCACGATCTTTGCCGCATCCGCACGCGCACGGGTCAATGCGTCGTTATAGATTTTCTCAGCCTCGACCGCCTTCTGCTTCAGCTCTTCAGCCGCCGCAAGGTCGTTGGTGATGGTGCCGCTGCGCTCGGCCAGAACCGCCCCGATCCGGGGCAGCGCCACGCGCGACAGCACGAAATAGATCACGACAAGCGCGACAAGCAGCCAGAAGATCTGGTTTGCCCATGTCGAGATGTCGAGCTGCGGCATACCGGCAGACCCGTGGGCCGCCGCACCTGCCGCCGCGTCATGCGCTTCGGTTGCCATGTTGTTTCCTCACGTCCGTCAAACACTTGGCCGGGGGGCGTTATGCCCCACCGGCCGAGAAGGTCAGGCGCGTCAGGATCAGACGGCGAACATCAGCAGCAGGGCGATCAGGAACGAGAAGATGCCCAGAGCTTCGGCAAATGCGATGCCGACGAAGAGGTTGGCGGTCTGCGATGCAGCGGCCGACGGGTTGCGCAGGGCACCGGCAAGGAAATTGCCAGCGATGTTGCCCACGCCGATACCAGCGCCGCCGAGGCCGATGGCTGCGAGGCCAGCGCCGATGTATTTGCCCATGAGCGCGAGTTGTGCGACTTCAGCTTCCATAGTTCGTCTCCTTTGGAATAGCGATAAGGTTGGTTAGGGTTAGGACCTTAGTGGTGGGCGCCGCCCACCGCGTCTTTCAGGTAGACGCAGGTCAGAATGGTGAAGACATAGGCCTGAACCACTGCCACCAGCAGCTCCAGCCCATAGATTGCGGTTACGGCACCCACGGCCACCGGCGAGATCACCGCCATGGAGGCGAAGCCCGCGAACACTTTCATCACGGCGTGGCCAGCCATCAGGTTGCCCGCAAGACGAATGGAGTGGCTGACCGGGCGTACGAAGTAGGAAATCACTTCGATGATGGCCAGAACCGGGCGCAGGGCCAGCGGTGCCGACGATACCCAGAACATGCCCAGAAAGCCGATGCCGTTTTTCACAAGGCCCAGGATGGTCACACCCAGGAACACCAGAAGCGCCAGCGTCACAGTGACGGCGACATGGCTGGTGGTGGTGAAGCTGCCCGGGATCAGGCCCAGCAGGTTGGCAAACAGGATGAACAGGAACAGCGTCATCACGTAGGGGAAGTATTTCACCCCGTCATGGCCGGTCACATCCTCGACCATCTTGTAGATGAAGCCATAGATCATCTCGCCGATCGACTGGATCCGCGACGGGATGATGGCACGACCGCGCGAGCCAAAGGCCATCAGCGCGATGATCGCCAGAACCGTGATCGCCATCCAGACGGTGACGTTGGTGATCTCGTACCACTTGATGTCCGCAGTACATTCATTGATCGCCGTTCCGGCGTCATCGTGGCAGAACCACCGCGAGACGATGAACTGGTCCATCGGGTGAATTGCAAAACCGGTTTCCGCTTCCGCTGCCACGTCTCTCATCCTTCGGTTTCGGCGGATCTCTCCGCCTGCGTCTGTGCCCCTTGGGCCTTCGCCTGTGTCGCGGCCATGTCGCGGGCGGTGCCCATCATGGTCTTGATCCCGGCGATGAAGCCCAGCAAGGCGAAGATCAGGAGGAAGATGGGCATCGTGCCGAACAACCAGTCCAGCCCGTAGCCAATGGCCAGCCCCAGCACCATGCCGGACACCAGCTCGATCACCATCCGCCAGGCCATTTCGCCCTGCGAGAAATCCTTGCCTGCGTCAGAGGGTTTGGCTGCTGCCCCCTTCACCTTCGCCAGCTTTGCGTCAAGGGCGCGCAGCCGCTCTGGATCGGGTTCATCCACCATGGTTTGGCCCTTCTGATCAGTCGGGCGGAACCTACGCAGGGGGCCTGTCTGAGTCAAGGAGCTTGGGCGGTGAAGTCCAGCATACAACCCGCTGTAATTGCAATGATTTTCAAATTAGCCATCCCGGCGTCGCCGCTGTTTGCGCTGTCACGCCCGCGTGAGGCATATTCAACCGATCAGTTGATGATCCGATTGACGCCCCTGCCCGCCTGCGCCAAACATGGGCGATGCCAGATCCTCTCAGCATCACCTTCGCCGCTTTGGCCGATCCGACCCGCCGCGCGATCCTGGCAATGCTGCTGGAGGATGACATGGCCGTCACCGATGTGGCCGAGCCGTTCCAGATGTCGCTGGCGGCGATTTCCAAACATCTGGCGGTGCTGGCCGAAGCCGGGCTGATCAGCCGCGAGAAACGCGGGCGGGTGATCTGGTGCAAACTGGAGCCGGATGCCATGCGCGGCGCCTCGGTCTGGATGCAGGGCTTTGGCCTGTTCGAGCCGGTCGATCTGGATGCGCTGGAACGCTTTCTCGCGGTCGAACTGGCAGAGGCCCCGGTGCCGCCCGCCATGGCAATGCCGCCGGACGAGGGCCCCGGCGGGGCCTGAGGACGGCGGCCCCTGCCCGGTTAGACCGCGAACCAGCCCTTGAACTGCTCGCGCAGCAGGTTCTTTCGCACCTTGCCCATGGTATTGCGCGGCAGGTCAGGCAGGATCGCCGCCGCCTTCGGCTGTTTATAACGCGCCAGCCGGTCGTGCAGTTGTGCAAGGCAGGCCTCGGCCTCCAGCGTGGCCCCTGGCTTTGGCACCAGAACCGCAAACACCGCCTCGCCGAAATCGGGATGCGGCACACCGATCACCGCAGTTTCCAGCACCCCCGGCACCGCGTCCAGCAGCAGCTCCACCTCTTTCGGATAGACATTGAACCCGCCCGAAATCACCAGATCCTTCTGCCGCCCGACGATCTGCACATAACCATCCGCATCGACGCAGCCCAGATCGCCAGTGATGAACCAGCCGTCCGCGCGCAGCTCTTCGCGGGTCTTCTCCGGCATCTGCCAATAGCCCTTGAACACATTCGGCCCGCGCACCTCAATCACGCCCACCGCCCCCGGCGCAACCTCCTGCCCGTCGGCCATGATGCGCAGCTCCACCCCCGGCAGTGGAAAGCCCACCGTGCCTGCCCGCCGGTCGCCGTCATAGGGGTTGGAGGTGTTCATATTGGTTTCGGTCATGCCATAGCGTTCCAGAATCCGGTGGCCGCAGCGCGCCTCGAAGGCCAGATGCGTTTCCGCCAGCAGCGGGGCCGAGCCTGACACGAACAGGCGCATATGCGCCGTCAGATCTCGGGTAAACGCCGCACTGTCCAGCAGCCGGGTGTAAAAGGTCGGCACGCCCATCATGGCTGTGGCGCGCGGCATCATCCGCAGCACCGTCGCCGCATCAAAGCCCGGCAGAAAGATCATCGCACCGCCGGTCAGCAGGCTGATATTGGAGGCGACGAACAATCCATGCGTGTGGAAGATCGGCAGGGCGTGCAGCAGCACATCCTCTGCCGTAAAGCGCCACAGATCGGCCAGCACCTCGGCATTGGACAAGAGGTTGCCATGGGTCAGCATCGCCCCCTTGGACCGGCCCGTGGTGCCCGAGGTATAAAGGAACGCCGCCAGATCGTCTGGCCCGCGATCCACTGGCGTGATCGTTGCGGGCAGGCCTGCGGCGGCGGTGGTCAAACTGCCGGTGCCATCGGCGTCCAGCGTCATCACCTGCGCGCCATGCACCGCCGCCACTGGAGCCAGCGCCGCCAGTTTCGCGCTGTCGCACAGGAAGATCTTCGGCGTGGCATTGCCAAGAAAATAACCAACCTCTTCCGCCGTATAGGCGGTGTTCAGCGGCAGAAAAATCGCCCCCAGCGCCACCGCCGCCCCATAAACCGCCAATGCCTGTGGGCTTTTTGCGATCTGCACCGCAATCCGGTCCCCCGGTTCCAGCCCCGCCGCGCGCAGCGCATGGGCCTGCCGCGCGACCATAGCAAGAAAATCCGCACCGCTGATCGTGGCCCCGTCGGGCAGGATCAGGAACGGGCTGTCGCGGTGGCGCAGCGGCGCAAAAAGCGCATCAAACAAGGTATTGGGCATGGCACGGCGTCCTTGGAACTTTCGCCCTTCCTGCCATGGCGGCCCCATCGGCTCAAGCCCGGCGTTTCCGCTGCGGAAACGCGGCGTTTCGCGCGTTTGGACCAACGGCACCTGCGAACCGTGCAGGCGCCACATTTTCGCCGTGCTTCACCGCCAAGGTCACTCTACCCAGAGAGGAGAACCACCATGCGTTTCGTTTCCCGCCTGTTCGACCGTTTCCGCAAGCCCGTCGCAGCCGAGGTCATGGTGGAGGATGACGTTTTCGCCATCCGCCTGCGCAAGATGCAGGGCCGCCAGCGGCACAAGCCGAAGGCGACGCCGTTCAGAAGTTCACGGCAACATTCGGCAGTCTGAGCTCTGCCATCAGATCCCGCACTTCCTGCCGCGCGGCGATATTGGACAGATTGAGCTGATCCACACCGGTATCCTTCAGATCCAGCAGGGTCAGGCCGCGCGGAAACAATTCCCGGAAAATCACGCGCTCGGTAAAGCCGGGCGCCACCCGGAAGCCGATCCGCTTGGACAGATCTTCCAGCGCCGCCCCGACCTTTTTCTTGTTGTGCATCTGCTGCGCGCCAAGACGGTTGCGCAGCACGATCCAGTCAATCGGCTTCAGCCCGGCCTGTGCCCGCAACTGCCGGGCGTTCCACACCATTTCGGAATAGATCGACGGGCCTTTGACCTTGCTGGTTTCCGGGTCGATCCGGGCGAGCAGGTCAAAATCGACGAAACTGTCATTCAGCGGCGTGATCAGCGTGTCGGCCAGGCTATGCGCCACCTGGCTCAGCCGGGTATGCGATCCGGGGCAGTCGATCACGATGAAATCGCTGATCGGCTCCAGCGCCGAAACGGCCACCGACAGGCGATGGTCAAACGCATTCTCGCCCGGGGCCAGCGTTGCCGCATCCACCTCGGGCAATTCGCGGTAATCCGGGGTCGGCAGATCCTTTTCGGCGCGGGCCATCCAGGCCCGACGATTCTCGATATAACGACCAAAGCTGCGCTGGCGCAGATCGAGGTCCAGCGCGCCGACCCGGAACCCCATGCGCGCCAGGGCCGTGCCCACATGCATACAGGTGGTGGATTTGCCCGACCCGCCCTTTTCGTTGCCGACAACGATGATATGCGCCATGAAACCCGTCCCCGCCTTGCCGTTAGGCCGCCTTCATAAGCGGCGGCACGCCGAGAGGGAAGCGGGAACGCGCGCAGCGGCAGACTTGCCGCATCGCAGCGCCTTTCGCCAGCGAACTGCCCCGCCCCAAATGCAAAATGCCCCGGTTTCCCGAGGCATTCTGGTAACAATCGGCAGGTTGGATCAGAAACCCAGGCCGGCGTATTTGTTCTTGAACTTCGACACGCGGCCGCCGGTGTCCATCAGCTTGGCGTTGCCGCCAGTCCAGGCCGGGTGCGCCAGCGGGTCGATGTCCAGCGCCATCTGGTCGCCTTCTTTGCCCCAGGTGGAGCGGGTCTGGAACACAGTGCCGTCCGTCATCTTGACGTCGATCATGTGGTAGTCGGGGTGAATGCCCTGTTTCATGTCGCCGCTCCTTACTCAGCTTTTTCTTTGTAATTCACAACTTCCGCGATCCGCGCGGATTTGCCGCGACGCGCACGGAGGTAGTAGAGTTTCGCGCGACGCACACGGCCACGACGGACCACTTCGATCGAATCGATGTTGGTCGAATAGAGCGGGAAGACGCGCTCGACGCCCTCGCCGAAGGAGATCTTGCGCACGGTGAACGATGCCGAGATGGTCGCGCCGCCCTTGCGGCCGATCACGACGCCTTCATAGTTCTGCACGCGCGAACGGGTGCCTTCGGTCACTTTATAGCCGACGCGCACGGTGTCGCCAGCTTTGAAATCCGGGATGGTCTTGCCGAGGGCGGCGATTTGTTCCGCCTCGATTTGTGCGATCAGATTCATCGCAAATCCTTTCTGTGCTTGCGGTTTTTTCCGCAAAGATGATGCCGCCCTATAGCTCTTGGTCTTCCATCGGGTCCCTACCGGCTTTCGCACAGTAAGCCCGCCAGAGGTCAGGCCTGCGTTCCTTGGTCAGCCTTTCGGCCATTCTCTGCCGCCAGTCAGCAATCTTGCCATGATGCCCGGACAGAAGCACGTCCGGGATGGCATGGCCCTGCCAGTCGGTAGGTCTCGTGTATTGCGGAAATTCAAGAAGTCCCGCCGAGAAAGACTCTTCCTCGGTGGACGCGTGATTCCCAAGCACGCGGGGTATAAGCCGCACGGTTGCATCAATCAAGGCCTGTGCCGCAATCTCGCCTCCGGTCAAGACGAAATCGCCCAAAGACACTTCTTCGATGCCATAGGCGTCGATCACCCGCTGATCCACGCCTTCAAACCGGCCACACAGCAGGGTCAGGCCATCGGCATCGGCCCATTCCTGCGCCTTGGCCTGCGTGAAAGGTTTTCCGCGCGGCGACAGGAACACCACCGGCCAGCGGCGGCGATCCGGCGGCGTGCCAATCGCGGCCTGATCCAGCGCGCGGGCCACCACATCGGCGCGCAGCACCATGCCCGCGCCGCCGCCTGCCGGGTTGTCATCGACATTCTTGTGCCGCCCCTCGCCAAAGGGACGCAGGTCAATCGTCTCCAGCCCCCACAGGCCCAGGTTCAGCGCCTTGCCCGTCAATGACAGACCCAGCGTGCCGGGGAAGGCCTCCGGGAACAGGGTGATGATCTTGGCAAGCCACGCCCCCTTCACCCGCTGCGGCTCCATCAGGTCGCGCGGCTTGAGCGAGGCGGAAATGGTCAGCCGACCATGGCTCTTGAGCGGGGCAGGCGGCTCTGGCGGTGCGGGGGGAACGGGTGTTTCGGTCATTCGGCCTTTTAACGCGGCGCAGGCGGCAGGCAAACCGGATTCCGCGCCGGATGCAGCAATGCCGCCTTCGCCGCCTGCCGCGCCTCGGGTGGCATGTCCTGCCGGTTCAGCGCAACGAAGGCCTGCGCCAGATCACCGGGCGGTGCTGTATTGGCGGCGGCCAGCACGGGCAGTGCCGCGCACAGCTGCGGCGGCAGGCCTGCGGCATCATAAAGCGCCGCAACCGGCCCCAGCCGACAGCGCGCCTGCGCCTCCAGCGGTGCGATATGCAGCGGCGCATCGGTTGCCTGCCGCAATGCGGTCAGCACCGGCGCCATCCGCGCGGCGGGGGCATAGAGCCGGGCAAATTCTGCAGCATCCAGCGTCATGTGATGGTGTTTTGCCAGTTGCCAATGCACCGAGCGCAACCACGGCGCAGGCGCGCGCGTGGTGCAGACAAAGCGCACCTCAGCCGCCGGAAAGCGCTGCCGCAGCGCCTCGGCCAGGGTGGCGGCAATGGCAGGGGCGGCGGCATAGCTCTGCACGCCGCGATTGCCCGGCATATGCCCCGCGAAATCCTCGGACGACAGCAGCAGCCCCTGCCCCGGGTCCAGCGCCAGCCCCTCGGCCCAGAGCCGGAGCATCAGGCGCAGGCGGCGAAGGGTCACGCCGCCCGGTCGCGCCGAATACTGCCGTGCCGCCTGTGCCGCATCGCGCAGCGCGGACGGGCCGCCTGCCAGCACCTGCACCGCCATATGGGCGGAGAGTTGCGACGCATGCGCCTGCAAGGCGGCCTGAATACTGGTGGTTCCGGTTTTGTGAAAACCGGCATGGATCACAAGGCGCGGCGCGTTACAGCGCGTCACCGCTGCCATCGCCATTCAGCGGCGCAAGGCGCAGGTTCAGCGCCATCAGATCGGCCAGCGCCCGCGCCGCCGCGCCGGATGTGCCCACCTGGGCCGCGTCCAGGGCAGCATTGTTGGGACAATCGCCCCAGGCGTCGATATCCTCTTGCAGCAGCGCGGCACAGCGGCGCGCAAACAGTTCCAGTAACTCGGCATCGCCCGTCGCCAGTTTCAGCGCCTTGACCGGGGCGGCATGGCCCTGACACTGCTCGGCCACCACTGGCGATGTGGCATGCAGAACATAGGCCCGCGCAACGCTGCGGGGCTGCGGCAGCTGTTGCGCCCGGTCGTGCAGCGCCTCCAGCAACAGGATATGCGGCACATGCGGGGCCAGCGCGCGCAGATGTGCCTCCAGTTCCGAAACCGGCACCACGTCGGACAGATCGGCGATGGGCTGGATCAGCCGGTCGGCCAGTTGTCTTTGCGCGGCCCTTTGGGCAGGCGTATGGGCGGAAATCGCATCTGCGGTGCCCTGAAGACGCAGCAAGGCATCATCCAGAAAGCTTTCCATCTCTTGCGCCTTCATCGGATCCCATACCAACCGGCCCAGCGGGATGGCCAGAAACGACAGACCGATCGGCAGCAGCACCGACATCACCGGATGCACCCCCGTCACCCCGCCGATGCCCCAGCCGATGCCGAAACAGATCGTCACCAGCAACAATTGCACCGCCCCGCGCGCGGCAAGGCCGACGAAAGCCTCGGGGCGCTGCCAGTCTGCGACGGTGGTGGGCCATTCCTGTGGCCGCAGGATCACCAGCCACAGCAGGAAGATCGCCGCAAAAACCGGCACGACCGACCAGCCAAACCCGGCCAGCCCCGCCAGCAAGGGGCCGAGATACAACAGGGCCGCCGCCCCTTGCAGCACCCTGACCCGGTAGGTCATGTCTTGCCCCCTGCTACGGCCTTTGCCATTCTTGCCAGATCTGCCCGCTGCTTTACCTGACGTTATTCCAGCCCTTCGGGCAGATCAACAATCACGCGCCCGCTTGCCAGATCGACGGTCGGCACCAGCGCCAGCGTAAAGGGCAGCAGCACCGGCGCTTGCAGCCCCGCGCCCGCGATTTCCAGAATGTCGCCGGCACCGTGGTTATGCACCGCACTCACCCGGCCCAGCACCGCGCCGCCGGTGTCGCGCACCTCCAGCCCGATCAGATCGGCGTGGTAATATTCGTCATCCGGCAGTTTCGGCAGCTTGTCCTTGTCGACATAGAGGTTCACGCCCTTCAGCGCGTCGGCCTCTTCTTTCGTCTCGACCCCGGTGATGCGCGCGCCCAGACCACCCGCAACCGGGCGCGTCAGCTTCACCTTGAAGCTGCGCGCGCCATCCTCGGTGAACAGCGGGCCGTAATCGGCAATGGCGGAGGGTTCGGCACAAAAGCTTTTCAGCCGCACTTCGCCCCGCACCCCGAAGGATCCGGCAATCGCGCCTACACAGATACGGTCAGTCATCAGCGGCTCTCCATGATTAGCGCGGGCGCGCGGGTTTCCCAACCGGCGCGCTCCAGTTCGGGGGTGTCGCAACTTTCTTCCGGCCAGCCGATACACAGATAACCGATCAGACGCCATGTGTGTGGCACGTCCAGATCGCGGCAGAGCTGCACCGGATCCAGGATCGACACCCAGCCCAGACCAAGGCCTTCGGCCCGCGCCGCCAGCCAGAATTGCGTGATCGCCCCCACCACCGAATAGGCGCGGGTTTCGGCCATGGTGGCCGCCCCGAGGCCAGCCCCCTTGGGCGTTTCCTCGTCGCAGAACACCGCCAGATGGATCGGTGCCTCACGCATGCCCGACAGTTTGAGATTGGCGTAAAGCTGAGCCTTTTCATCGGCATAGCGGCCCAGCGCCTGCGCATTCGCCACCTCGAAATTGCGGATTGCCGCCGCGCGGGCGTCAGCACTCTCCACCCGGATCAGGCGCCAGGGTTCAGACAGGCCGACAGAAGGGGACAGCGAAAATGCCAAAAGGCAGCGGTTCAGAACCGCTGCCTCGACAGGGGTGGTGCGGAAGCGGCGCACATCGCGCCGCCACCGCATCAGATCCCAGAGTTCCGCCCTGAATTCAGGGCCATAGCTGCCTTGCATGGCAGCCGCCGGATCACTCTTCCGCCGGGGCGGCAGCGCGGGCGGCTTTCTTGGCGGCGCGCTCTGCCATGGCTTTGCCCGGCACAGCCGCTTTCGGGTTGTTGCGCACGGTCTTTTCCACAACGCCAGCCGCTTCCAGCATACGTGCCAGACGGTCGGTCGGCTGTGCGCCTTGCGACAGCCAGTATTTCACGCGCTCGATGTTCATCTTCACGCGCTCTTCGTTGTCCTTGGCCAGCAGCGGGTTATAGGTGCCCAGCTTTTCCAGGAAGCGGCCATCGCGCGGCATACGCGAGTCGGTTGCCACGATGGCATAGTGCGGGCGCTTCTTGGAGCCGCCGCGGGCAAGACGGATTTTCATCGACATGGGGTAGTCTCCTTGGTTTTGTAGAAAGGGTGCGACGTGATGTGCAGCCTTGTTTTCGGTTATTTCTGCATTTTCTCGTGATGCCTGATGACTTCGGAGATGATGAAGGTCAGGAATTTCTTGGCAAATTCAGGGTCCAAATCGGCCTCTGTCGAAAGCCACTCCAGCCGCTCGATCTGGCGCGCTTCGCGGGCCGGATCCGAGGGCGGAAGGTCGTGTTCAGCCTTGAGCCTGCCCACCGCCTTGGTGTGCTTGAAGCGTTCGGCCAATGTATAGACGAGGATCGCATCCAGACGGTCGATCGACTCGCGGTGTTCTTTCAACACTTCGGACGCGCGGGCGATGGCATCAGTCATGCGGCAATCTCCGAAGGGGCCGGGTGGCGATAGACAAGGCAGGGCTCGGTGCCCATGGGGGTGGCGTCGGTATCAAGCTGCGCGCCCAGACGGGTGGCCAGCGCGATGGACCGGGCGTTGTCGGGGTGGATATAACTCACCGCGGTCTGCCAGCCGAGCGTGTCATAGGCAAAGCGGCGCGTGGCAATGGCCGCCTCATGTGCATAGCCCTTGCCTTCCGCCGCCGCAGACCAGACGGTCCAGCCGATTTCCTGCTCGGGCCAGGTTTCGGGAAACCACGGGCCGGTCATGCCCAGCGGCGTCGGATCGGTTTTCAGGTGCCAGATGAACATCCCATAGCCGCGATGCACCCAATGGCCGGTCAGATGGCACAGGCTGCGCCAGGCCTGCTGCGCATCCAGCGGCCCGCCGATATAGCGGGCACGGTCGGACATGGCGCAGGCTTCCCAATAGGGCATGTCGCCCCGCTGCGGCGCGCGCAGGATCAGCCGTTCGGTTTCCAGCACCGGGGTCGGGGTCAGCGCGATGGCCATGCCACCGCCCGCCGCCTGCCCGCGCGGGACAGGCCGGTCAACCATACCCGGATCCCTGTTTGCACCTGGCAGCGTCATTTCTTTTTCATCAGCCCCGACAGGCCCGACGGCAGGCTCATGCCGCGCGGCAAACCGCCGCCCATGCCCATGCCACCCATTCCGCCCATGCCCGATTTCATCGCCTTGGCGGCCTCTTCCAACTGCGCCGGGTCCATGTTCTTCAGGTCGGGCATGCCGCCCTTGCCCATCATGGCCTTGACGGCTTGTTTCATCATGCCGCCCTTGCCCATTTTCTTCATCATGTCGGCCATCTGCTTGTGCTGTTTCAGCAGACGGTTCAGCTCGGCCACATCCAGACCGGCCCCGGCGGCAATACGCTTCTTGCGGCTGGCTTGCAGCATGTCCGGGTTGGCGCGCTCTTTCTTGGTCATCGCCTGAATCAGCGCGATCTGGCGGCGCAGCATCTTGTCGTCAAAGCCCGCATCTTCGGCGGCCTTGGCCATCTTGCCCATGCCCGGCAACATGCCCATCACGCCTTGCATCCCGCCCATCTTGAGCATCTGCTCCAACTGGCTGCGCAGGTCGTTCATGTTGAACAGGCCCTTGGCAAAGCGGCGCGCCATACGTTCGGCCTGCTCGGCCTCGAAGGTCTCGCGCGCCTTTTCGACCAGCGCCACGATGTCGCCCATGCCCAGAATCCGGCCCGCAACGCGATCCGGTTCAAAGGTTTCCAGCGCATCCATCTTTTCGCCAAGGCCGACAAAGCGGATCGGCTTGCCGGTGACGGCGCGCATCGACAGGGCGGCCCCGCCGCGCCCGTCGCCATCCATCCGCGTCAGCACGACGCCGGTGATGCCCACCTTGCCATCGAATTCGGTCGCGACATTCACCGCGTCCTGCCCGGTCAGGCCATCGACAACCAGCAGCGTTTCGCGCGGCTGTGCGATGTCGCGCACCGACTGGACTTCATCCATCAGCACTTCGTCGATGTGCAGGCGGCCGGCAGTGTCAAGGAACACCACGTCATAGCCGCCCATCGCCGCCTGCGTCTTGGCGCGTTTGGCGATCTGCACCGCCGTCTCACCCTTGACGATCGGCAGGCTGTCCACGCCGATCTGCCCGGCCAGAATCGCCAGCTGCTCCATGGCGGCAGGGCGGTTGGTATCTAGCGAGGCGAGCAGCACGCGCTTGCCGCTTTTTTCCTTCAGCCGCTTGGCCAGCTTGGCGGTGGTCGTCGTCTTGCCCGACCCTTGCAAACCCACCATCAGGATGGTCGCGGGCGGATTGTCGATTTTCAGCGCATCGGCGGGGCCGTCCCCGGCCAGCGTGCGCACCAGTTCGTCATGGACGATCTTGACCACTTGCTGGCCCGGCGTCACCGATTTGGTCACCGCCTGCCCGGTGGCCTTGCCCTTGACCGCCTTGACAAAATCGCGCGCCACAGCCAGCGAGACATCGGCCTCCAGCAGGGCCACGCGCACTTCGCGCAGTGCAGTGTCGACATCAGCCTCGGTCAGCGCGCCTTGCTTGGTCAGGCGATCAAAGACGCTGCCAAGGCGTTCTGAGAGGGACTCGAACATGCGTCTTCTCCTGCGTGGCCACAGCGGGCCGGGTTCGGCAAAGCAAGGCGGCACCCGTGGGCGCAACGCGCTGACGGATGGCGATCCCTGCAAAAGCAATGGGACCGGAAGCGACAGCCTCCGGGGAATTCCCTTAGCCGATACGCCTGTCCGCCGCCGGAGTCAAGCCTGCTGCCCGGCGCTTACAACCCTTGGGCGCGCAGTTCGGCGCGCAGCCGGTCCAGTTCCGGCGCGGTCCAGCCTTCGGGCGCAGTGACGGCCAGCCACCCCGTCAGGTAGTCGCCCGCCGCATAGACATGGCCATAGCCCGCCGGGGTGGAGGTGGCCGTCATCATGTCGAACACCAGCTGGAAGAACGTCACCACCGGCACCCAGGCCAGCGAGGGCGACACATCCGGCCCGCGCGGGGCCACCATCCAGTCGGGCCTGCGCCACAGCGTCGCCGGGCTGAAGAACACGATCGGGTCCGAGGCATATTGCAGATAAACAATGCGGATCGGCCCCCAGGACGCATCGGCCTCTGCCGTATGGTCGGTCTGGGTGGTGAACCGCACCAGACTGCCATCCCGAAAGCGCGGTGCCCAGGCCGGACTGCCCGCCGCCCGCCCCGCCGTGATCTGCGGCCAGGTGCGCGAGGCGAAGGGCGGCCCAGCCCAAAGCGCGCCCTGATAGGGGTCGCCCAGCACATCATAGATGTCGGCAGACAGGTCACTGTTGAGCGAGCCGAGCGAAAGGCCGAACAGATAGAGCTTGGGTCGCGTGTCTTTCGGCAGACCTGTCCAATGACCATAGACCGCCCGGAACACCGCCTGCGCGGTTTCGGCCCCGTATTCCGGTTCGACCAGCAGCGACAACCAGCTGGGCAGATAGGAATATTGCACCGATACCGAGGCGATATCGCCCTGCATCAGATATTCCACCGGCTGCATCGCCGCAGGGTCCACCCAGCCGGTGCCCGTCGGCGTGGCGATCACCAGAACCGCGCGGTCAAAGGCACCGATCCGCCGCAGTTCTGCCAATGCGAGCGCCGCACGCGCCTTGGGCGTATCGGCATTGTTCAGGCCGACGAACACACGCAGCGGCTCTTGCGCGGGCTGGCCGCGCAGCGCGGCAATGGCGGCGGCATCCGGGCCACCCAGCACCCGGTTGCGCCCCTCGGCCCCCAGCCCCTGCCAGCCGATCAGCGAGGCCGGGCTGCCGCTTTTCAGCGGATCGACCGGGGCCGCCATATCGGCCGGGTCCAGCGCATCCATCTTTGCATAGGCCTGATCCAGCGCGCGCAGCACGCCATCCAGCAATACGCCCGAGCCGATGGCCCAGAACAGCCAGCAGGCCGCAACAAAGCCGGTCAGCAACGCCAGACGGCGCGGCAGGATCGGCTCTGCCTGCGCCGCAATCACCCGCATCGCCCGGCGAAACAGCCGCCCCAGCAGCAGCAGGGCCGCCGCCAGCGCCCCGGCGATGGCTGCGATGGTGAAGGGGCGCGCCGTTTCCACCGGCGGCAATGCCATCACGCTGCGAATGTCGTTTTGCCATGCCGTCGCCTGCCACAAGGCCCAGGCGATGATCACCGCCGCCAGCACCGCCGCCCCGCGCAGATTGCGCCGCAGCGTTCGGGGCGCGGCGGGGGCAGGCTCCACCGCCCACAACCACAGCGCGGTCAGCCCGGCCCCTGCCCCATATCCGCAGGCAAAACACAGCCCCGCCAACACGCCCTGAATCGGGCCACTGCGCGGAATCAGGCTGGGCGACAGCGCCGCCGCAAAGGCCAGTGCCCCCAACAGCAGCCCCAGAGGCGCAAGTCGCCCCAGCAACGGCCCGTCCGAGGACCGACGATAGACTATCATGGTGTGGCCTCCAGCCCGGTCTTGCGGGTGCAGCGTTTCCGCCCTGCCTGCCGCCGTCAAGCCCGAAGCGCCTTGTCGCCGCAGATCAGGTGGTTAAGCTGGCCCGATGCAAGAGGGAGTGCCGCCACATGGAAAACTGGGACGAAATCCGCACCGCCTTTCAGGTGGCGCGTCTCGGCACGGTTTCGGGCGCGGCCGAAGTGCTGGGCGTGCATCATGCCACGGTGATCCGCCATATTGATGCGCTTGAAAAGCGGCTGGGCACCCGGCTGTTCCAGCGCCATGCGCGGGGCTATACCCCGACCGAAGCGGGCCGAGATCTGCTGGGTGTGGCGCAGGCCACGGAGGAACAGTTCAGCCAGCTTGCCAGCCGCATCAAGGGTCAGGGCGAAACGGTGACGGGGGAATTGGTCGTCACCTCCATTGCCGGGCTGGCAGGGCTGCTGACCCCGGTTCTCGCCTCGTTTCAGGCGGCGCATCCGGGGCTTGTGGTGCGCTTCCTGACCGATATGCGGCTGTTCCGGCTGGATTATGGCGAGGCGCATGTGGCGATCCGCGCCGGGGCGATCCCGGAAGAGCCGGACAATGTGGTGCAGCCGCTGATCCGGCTGCGCACCGGGCTTTATGCCGCGCGCAGCTATGTTGCCGCCCATGGCCTGCCCAAGGGACCGGAGGATTTTGCCGGTCATCACTTCATCGGGGCCGACAGCGCCATGAGCCGCGCGCCGTTCCATCGCTGGCTGCGCGACACCGTGCCGCTGGAACAGATTGCCTTTCGCGCCACCGAACCCGCCGCTCTGGAGGCGGCGGTGCGCTCTGGCGCGGGGATCGGCTTCATCTCGCATTACCTGGCGGTGGATGACCCCGATCTGGTCGAGGTGATGGCCCCGCGCGATGACTGGGCGCCGCCGCTTTGGCTGGTCACCCATGTCGATCTGCACCGCACGGTAAAGGTGCAAAGCTTCCTCGCCCATCTGAAGGCGGCTGTGGCGGGCTGGGCGGCAGTATGATCGGCTGGACCGGCCTGACTGCGCCGCAACGCGGCCATGTTGCCATGCTTGCCTTTTCCGCACTGGTCGCGGGATCGTTTTCACTTGGCGCGATGGCCGCCCCGCATATCTCGCCCGCAGCGCTGACCGTGCCGCGCTTTGCGCTGGCCGGGGCGCTGGTCGGGGCGGCGGCCTTTGCCACCACCGGCGTGCCCCGTCAGGCCTTTCGCGCCCCCTGGCGGTATGTGTTCCTGGGGGCCTTGCTCGCCGCCTATTTCGTGCTGATGTTCGAGGGGCTGAAAACCGCCGCCGCCGTGCCCGCCGCCGCCGTGTTCACCCTGACGCCGCTGATGGCTGCAGGCTTTGGCTGGATAGTGCTGCGGCAGGTCACCACCGCGCGCATGGCGCTGGCGCTGACCATCGGGGCGTTGGGTGCGGTCTGGGTGATCTTTCGCGGCGATCCGGCGGCGGCCCTGCGCATGGAGATCGGACGCGGCGAGGCGATCTATTTCGTGGGCTGTATCGCCCATGCCCTCTATGCGCCACTGGTGCGCAAGCTGAACCGGGGCGAGCCGCCAGTGGTCTTTACCTTCGTGATGATGCTGGCGGGGTTTGCGCTGCTCTGTGTTTACGGCTGGCGCGATGTGATGGCGACGGATTGGGCCGCCCTGCCCGCCATCGTCTGGATCTGCCTTGTCTATGTCGCGGTGGCCGCCTCGGCCATGACGTTCGTGCTACTGCAATATGCGACGCTCAGCCTGCCGTCGGCAAAGGTGATGGCCTATACCTATCTGGTGCCCAGTTGGGTGCTGTTGTGGGAAATCGCGCTTGGCCGCCCGGTGCCGCCCGCCATCGTGCTGGGGGGCGTGGGCCTGACCGTGCTGGCCCTGCTGCTGCTGTTGAAGGACGAACACTGACGGCGCTTTTGCGCAGGTCACTGTGCCCGGATGCAGGGCGACAAGCGCGGCAAGGATGCCTAGATTCCCGGCAACGGAACAGGAGAGCAGATCATGGAATTCGGTCTTGATACCTTTGGCGATGTCACCCGCGATGCGTCAGGCACCCTGCAATCACAGGATCAGGTGTTGCGCGATGTGGTGGCGCAGGCGGTGCTGGCCGATCAGGCAGGGGTCGATGTGATCGCGCTGGGTGAACATCACCGCGATGATTTTGCGATTTCCGCACCCGAAATCCTGCTGGCCCATATCGCGGCCAAAACCGCGCGCATCAAGCTCGGCACCGCCGTCACCGTGCTGTCGACCGATGATCCGGTCCGGCTGTATCAGCGCTTCACCACGCTCAACGCGCTGTCGGGCGGACGGGGCGAGGTGATCCTTGGCCGGGGGTCGTTCAGCGAAAGCTATCCGCTGTTCGGCTATGAGATGAAGGATTACGAAACGCTGTTCGAGGAAAAGCTGGATCTGTTTGCCGCGCTGAACCGGGGAGGCCGGGTCAAATGGCAGGGCAGCCATCGCGCGGCCCTGAACGTGGCCGCCGTCTATCCGCCCGCCGGGCCCGGGGGCGTGGCGGCATGGATCGGTGTCGGCGGCAGCCCCGAATCGGTGGTGCGGGCAGTGCGCTATGACATGCCGATGATGCTGGCCATCATCGGGGGCGATGCCCGGCGTTTCCGGCCCTTTGTCGATCTCTATCATGATGCCTATACGCAGACCGGCGGCACTGCAAAACCGCTGGGCGTTCATTCGCCGGGCCTGATCGCCGAGACGGACGAGGCCGCCCGCGAAGCCGCCTTCACCGGCTACAAGGCCCTGCATGACCGCATCGGGCGCGAACGTGGCTGGCCGCCGATCACCCGCGAGGCGTTTCTGCGCGAGGTCGAGTCGGGCAGCCAATATGTCGGCAGCCCGCAGACCGTGGCGAAAAAGATCGTAGCCACCGTGCAGGCGCTGGGGCTGAGCCGGTTCAACATGAAATATTCGGCGGGCACCACCGGCCACAGCCATCTGATGCGCTCGGTCGAGCTTTACGGGACCAAGGTGATCCCGCTGGTGCGGGAAATGCTGGCAGACCGTCAGAAGGTCGCGGTCTGACACAACGGCGCGCCGCAACTCTGCGGCGCCGCCCACACCGGCACGCGGCAAACAGGCGTCGCTCCCCGAGGGGAAATTTCTAAGCCGTTGTTTTGCAATGAAAGAAAGTGGCGGACCCGGAGCGATTCGAACGCCCGACCCTCAGATTCGTAGTCTGATGCTCTATCCAGCTGAGCTACGGGTCCGTCTTGAGGGGGGATTTAGCGATAGCCCCGGGGGGATGCAAGGGAGAAAGTGCAGGAGGATGAAAACTTTATGCACCCACCTCTTGTCGCGCCTCGGCCAGCAGCCAATCGCGCAGGGCGCGCACCGGCTCTGGCAGATGCGCCAGACGCTGGCTCACCACATAAAAGTCGCGCCCGGTCTGCAGAACCTGCGCCGACACCTGCACCAGCCGCGCTGAGGCAAGTGCGTCGGCGACCAGACACCGGCTCGCCAACGCGATCCCCTGCCCGGCGATGGCGGCATCAATCGCGAGGGCGGTCTGATTGAACCGCAGCGCCGCCGTCACCGGGCGCACATCTGGCCCAAGAAATGCAGGCCAATGGCCATGGGCATCGTCGAGCAAGGCGAAGGCGGCAAATTCCCCCTGCGCCAGCGGCAGGACCCGCCCGCGCATCAGATCGGGGCTGGCCACCGCGATCACCTGCCCGGCAAACAGCAGATCCGCCCGCAGCCCGCCCGTCAGCGGCCCCGACAATTGCCGCACCGCCAGATCCACCCCGCCTGCCCCCAAGGGCGATACCGCCTCGCTGGCATGGATGTGCAGATCCATACCCGGATGGCTTTCGGCAAAGCTCGGCAGGCGCGGCAACAGCCATTTCGAGGCAAAGCTGGGGGTGACGCTCAACCGCAGCGCCTGCGGGTGCTGCCGCAGATCTGCCGTCGCCCGGCGAATCGTCTCGAACGCGCCCTGCACCTCGGCCAGATAGCGCACACCCGCATCGGTCAGCGACAGGCCCTTGGGGAGCCGGTGGAACAGCGCAAGGCCCAGTTGCGCCTCCAGCCCCCGCACCTGCTGTGCCACAGCGCCCTGCGTGACGCCCAGCGCATCGGCAGCGGCGCGAAAGCTGAGGCCACGCCCCGCCGCCTCAAAGGCACGCAGCGCATTCAGCGACGGCAGCCCCGGATCCTGCATATAGATTTTCTCCTGTCAGAGACGCGGTATTCTGCCGCGCATTTCCTGAAACTACAGGGTAATCTTCGGTGCAACACAACAGTTTTTCCCGAAAGGAATCCACACGTGGCACAGAACAAGGTGGCGCTGATCACGGCAGGCGGCAGCGGTATGGGGGCCGCAGCGGCGCGCAGGCTGGCCCGGGACGGCTATGCGGTGGCGATCCTGTCCTCCTCTGGCAAGGGATCGGCACTTGCGGCAGAGCTTGGCGGTCTGGGCGTCACCGGCTCCAACCAATCGAACGACGATCTGCAACAGCTTGCCGATCTGGCGCTGGCGCGTTGGGGCCGGATCGACGTGCTGGTGAACAGCGCAGGCCACGGGCCGCGCGCCGCCCTGCTGGAGATCACGGATGACCAATGGCACACCGGCCTTGATGTCTATCTGATGAATGTGATCCGCGCGGCGCGGATCGTGACCCCGGTGATGCAGCAGCAAAAGGCGGGGGCGATCATCAATATCTCCACCGCCTGGGCCTTTGAGCCGAGCGCGATGTTCCCCACTTCGGCGGTGTTCCGGGCCGGTCTGGCCGCCTATACCAAGCTGTTCGCCGATCAATATGCGGCAGAGAATATCCGCATGAACAACATACTGCCCGGCTGGATCGACAGCCTGCCGCAGACCGACAGCCGGAGGGACTCGGTGCCGATGGGGCGCTATGGCACCTCGGAGGAAATCGCGGCGACGGTGGCTTTTCTCGCGTCCGAGGGGGCGGGTTACATCACCGGGCAGAACCTGCGCGTGGATGGCGGGCTGATGCGCGCGCTGTGATCACGCGGGATCGGCGGGCAGATCCAGCCCGCCCCCCTTGGGCAGGCGGATCATGAATTCGGTGCCATCCTCATCGCTGCGCACCAGTTCCAGCCGCCCACCATGGCCGCGCACCAGCTCTGCCGAAATCGCCAGACCCAGACCCGAACCGCCTTTGCGCACCGATCCCTGAAAGGCCATGAACAGGTGTTCCCGCGCCTTGGGAGGCAGGCCCGGCCCGGTATCGCCGACCCTGATCCACCAATCCCGCTCATCCTCGCCAGCCGACAGTTCGATGGTGCCGCCGCGCCCGGTGGCGTCGATCGCCTGCCGCGCATTGCGCACCAGATTGGCCAGCACCCGCTGCACCTGTTCGGCATCGGCGCGGATCATCAGCCCCGGTGCCACATCCACAAGGCAGGCAGGGTCGCTGGTGGCAGACAGCCCCTCACCCTCGGCCACATCCTCCAGCATCGGGCGCATTGCGATGCGGGCCAGCCGGGGCGGATGTTCCTCGGCCTTGCCAAAGGCCAGCGTCGATTCGCACAGATTGACGGCGCGGCTGATCGAGGCCACCAGCTTGGGCACTGCCCGCGCCACCGCCGGATCCGCGCTTGTCTCGATCCGGTCGGCAAAGAGTTGCGCCGTGGTCAGGATGTTGCGCAGATCATGGCTGATCTTGGCCACCGCCCCGCCCAGCTGCGCCAACCGCTCTTTCTGACGCAGGGCCGAGGTGAGTTCGGTCTGCATCAGTTGCAGGGCCTCTTCCGCGCCGCGCAGCTCCACCACCCGCGCCGTGGGCGTGATCACAAACCGCGCATCCTCGGGCGCTTCGGCATAGGCCTGCATATGGCGCACCACGCGGCGGATCGGCACCACCAGCAGTCGGCGCACCGCAAAGAACAGCATCGCTGCCGTGATGATCGAAATCAGCGCCGACAGGAACAGGATGCGCAGGCCGTAATCCAGCATCTCTCGGCGCAGCGGGCTTTGCTTGAGCGTGATCTCGATCAGCAGACCCGCCTCCTGCACCGGATTGCCGATCACCCGGATGATGCGCTCTTGCGGATCGGCCAGCACGGCCATCGCGTCGCGGATCAGCACATAAGGCCCGCTCATCCGCAGGTCATAGGTTGCGGCCACCGGCTGTGGAATTTCGGAGGACAGCACCAGTTGCCGGATCTCGTCGCGGCGGAGCACCACGTTGAACACCCCGGCATTGGCCAGCAGTTCCGTCTCCAGTTCGGGGGTGATCATGCCGTCAGTGGCCAGCAGCGCCAGAGAGGCGATCTGCGCCTTTTCCAGCCGCAATTGCAGGTAATCCACCCGGAACCGCGCGATGGAGGGCACGAAGATCAGCACCTCGGCCAGCATCACAAAGGCAACGGTCAGCAGCAGGAAGCGCCCCGACAAGGTGTTCAAGATCCGCGCCGCCAGCCGCCCCAACACTTTGCCCTGCCCTTCACCCTGATCGCGTCATGCACGACGGCGGGGCAGACGGCCCCCGCCCGCGGGCCAGTGATCCGGCCTCAGGGAAGAAGACGCTGCACCAGCCGCACGCCCCGTTTCACCCAAGGATTATCAAAGAGTTTCGGGGAAAAATAGGCTCCTGCCGCGCGTTTCGATACGTCATTCAATGTCGGATAGGGCACGACCATGCCCGCCATGCTGCTCATCTTCAGACCCGAGGCCAGCGCCAGCGCCCAGAGGCCGATCAATTCGCCCGCCTGCGGCCCGATGATCGAGGCCCCGACCGGCCGCCCACCCACCACCATCACCTTCACCAGCCCGGTGGTGCGGGCCTCGGCCTGCGCGCGGTCGTTATGGGCAAACTCGGTGCGCAGCACGGTCAGCGCCGCGCCATGGGCGGCCCGCGCCTCGGCCTCGGTCAGGCCGACCTGCGCCAGTTCGGGGTCGCAGAAGGTGACACGCGGAATGTGATGCGTCCGCGCCCTGGAGGGCAGGCCAAACAGAATCGCGCGGATCACCACCCCCGCATGATAGCCCGCAACATGGGTGAATTGCAGCCCGCCCGCCGCATCGCCGATGGCATAGACCCGGCGATTGCTGACAGAGCGCAGATCCGCCCCCACCGTCACGCCGCGCGCCGTGGCCTCCACCCCGGCTGCCGCAAGGTTCAGCCGGTCCAGCGCCACCTTGCGTCCGGTGGCGACCAGCAGATGCGACCCTTCCACCTGCCGCCCGTCTTTCAGCGTGGCGACAATCGCCCCCGGCTCGCCGGACAGCGCCGTCACGGGTGCATCCTCAAGGATCTCCACCCCTTCGGCGCGCAGCGTGGCCAGCGCAATTGCCGCAAGCTCCGGGTCTTCGCGCCCCAGCGCGCGCGCCGCCTCGATCACCGTCACCGGCACGCCGAGCCGACGGTGCGCCTGCGCCATCTCGATCCCGATGGGGCCACCGCCCAGAATGATCAGATGGCGCGGTGCCGCGCGCAGCGCAAAGATCGTCTCATTGGTCAGATAGGGCACGCTGTCGATGCCGGGGATCGGGGGTACCGCCGCCGTCGATCCTGTGGCAATCACAAAGCGGCGCGCGCGGATGCGCTGACCGTCTGCCTCCACCTCGTCCGCCGCAGTAAAGCGGGCATAGGCGCGGATGACCTGCACCCCGAAGCCCTCGAACCGTTCCTGGCTGTCCATCGGCGCAATGGTGGCGATGGTGCGCGCCACATGATCCTTGACCGCCGCAAAATCCACCTTCGGCACCACCGGCGCAATGCCGAATGTTGCGCCCGAGGTCATCGCATGGGCCTGCTTTGCCGCCGCCAGCAGCGCCTTTGACGGCACACAGCCATGGTTCAGGCAATCGCCCCCCATCGCCGCGCCTTCGATCAGCACCACACGCGCGCCCATCTGCGCCGCGCCTGCGGCAAGCGACAAGCCGCCCGAGCCTGCGCCGATGATACACAGATCCGTCTCGATCATGGCAGGCTCCGATAACGTTTGAGGAGGATGGGCAGCGCGGCCAGCGCCGCCAGCCCGAGGATCGGGCCAAGGATATGCGGCGCGAAGATCACCGAAAGGTCCGGCGTCTCTCCCCGCGCGAAAACCTCGGACAGGCCCGCCCCGATCGAGGTGAACACCAGCGCGCCGGGTATGATGCCCAGGAATGTGGTCAGCGCAAAGCGCGACAGCCGCACCCCCAGAAAGGCCGGGATCAGATTGGCCAGCACAAAGGGCACCACCGGCACCAGCCGCATCAGGAACAGCACCGACAGTTCATTGTCCCGCAGCCCGGCCTGCAACCGCGCCACCTGCCCGCCCCTTTCCTGCATCTGCGCCGCAAACCGCGCGCCAAAGCCGCTGCGCGCCGCCAGAAAGATGCCCACCGCCCCAACCGTGGCCGCCGTCACATTGAACAGCACCCCCGGAAACACCCCGAACAGAAAGCCCCCGGTCAGCGTGGCAATCGTGGCCCCCGGCAAGGACAGCGCCACAATCGCCGCATAGGCCAGCCCGAAGCCCAGCGCCGTCAGCACGAAATGCGCATCGCGCCAGCCGATCAGGGTTTCGCGGTGGCGGGCCAGCGCCTCAAAGCTCAGATGGTCGCGCAGCGTGAACGCCCCCAGCGCCGCCACGCAGAGAATCAGCAGGATCGGAACCTTGGCAAGAATCCCCGAAGCGGGGCGCGGATCTGGAGTTTGGGGCACGGTTTGTCCTGTCTGTTCACCTGACACAGCATGTGCGATGCCGGGCCCCGACGGAAAGCCGCCTCACGCGGGGTTGATGCCACGCGACGCCAGACCGGGTTTGCGGGCCGGTTTTGTAACAAATCCTGGCCCGGCCATGGCAAAAGCCGAAATGAGCCCTGAAATGTTGCAGGAAAACCCGTGCAGGCGAATTGACTTGCGCCCTCCCCCCCCGTAAAGGACGGGCTTCAAGTTGCAGCGGCCCTCGAATCCGACAGGGTTTGGGCTGCAAAGTCTGATGGAGAGCCGCAATGAAGCGCACATACCAACCGTCCAACCTGGTTCGCAAGCGCCGCCATGGTTTCCGCGCCCGTATGGCCACCAAAGGTGGCCGTCTGGTTCTGGCAGCCCGCCGGTCCAAGGGCCGTGCGAAACTGTCGGCCTGATCTTGGCTGGCCTTTCGGGGCCGTCTGAGGGACGTGACATGACACCGCCGCTGGCTGAAGAAGCGCTCCGCATTGCGGAAGCTTCGGAAAGCCTCGCGGCGGTTTCGTCATGCCCGGTCAAGGGCAGCACCGCCAAACCCTATGTGATCCTGGCAAAACGCGCGGATTTCCTGCGCGCGGCTTCGGCCCGGCGTCAGGGCACCGGCGGTTTTCTGTTGCAGGCCCGGCGGCGCGGCGATGACAGCCCGGTGGTGCGCGTGGGGTTCACCTGCTCCAAGAAGATCGGCAATGCCGTGGCGCGCAACCGTGCCAAACGGCGGCTGCGCGAAGTGGTGCGCGCGGTTCTGCCCGCGCTGGCGCAGCCCGGCTGGGATTATGTGCTAGTCGGTAAACCCGGCGCGACGCTGACCCGCGATTTCGCGCTGTTGCTGACCGATCTGTCGGGTGCGCTGGTGCAAATTCACCGCGACCGCCCCGCGAAGGCCACGCCATGACGCCGCTGGCGCATCTGCTGGCCCTGCCGGTGCGCGCCTATCGCCTGCTGCTGTCGCCTTGGGTCGGGCATGGCTGCCGGTTTCAACCCACCTGTTCCGTCTATGCGCTGGAGGCCTTGCAGCGTCATGGCGGGGTAAAGGGCGGCTATCTGACCGCGCATCGCCTGTGCCGCTGCCATCCCTGGGGTGGGTCAGGTTATGATCCGGTGCCGGACACAGGTGACACCGCTCCGGACGACAAGACCGCCTGACCCCCTGATCAGGGCCGGGGCGCCGCTGCCCGGCGCAGCCGGTCATTGATCGCGCGGCCCAGCCCGGTTTCGGGAACAGGGGCAAAGGCAATGCTGCCACCCGGCCCGGCCAACGCATCGGCGGCGCGCAGCAGATGAAACAGGTTCGCCGCCGCCTCGGTCAGATCGCCGTCTGGCGACAGCGACAGATCCGCCGCACCGGGACCAAAGCCCACGAAGATCTCGCCCGGCTGCGGCACCGGCACATTCAACCGCACCCGCGCCTCGGGGGCGTAATGCGAGGCGAGTTGCCCAGGGGCCTTGGGGGTTGCCGGATCGTTCGGCAGCGCCAGTGCCGCCCCCAGAACCGCCTCGATGGCCTCGACCGGCACGCCGCCGGGGCGCAGCAAGGCGGGCTGGCCATCGAGCGCGAGGATGGTGCTTTCCACCCCCACCGCGCAGGCCCCACCATCCAGCACCGCCGCAATCCGGCCCGACAGACCCGCCAGCACATGATCGGCACGGGTGGGCGACACCCGGCCCGAAGGATTGGCCGAGGGGGCCGCCAGCGGGCCGTCAAATTCCGCCAGCAGGCGCTGCGCCAGCGGATGCGCCGGAACCCGGATCGCCACCGTGGTCAACCCCGCCGTCACCAGCGGTGACAGGGCCGCATCGTCGCGCAGCGGCAGCACCATCGTCAGCGGGCCGGGCCAGAAGGCTGCGGCCAGCCGCGCCGCCTCGGGCGTCAGCACCGCATATTGCGCAACAGCGGCCAGATCCGGCAGATGCACGATCAAAGGGTTGAAGGTAGGGCGGTTCTTCGCGGCAAAGATCGCTGCCACCGCCCGGTCATTGCGCGCATCCCCCGCCAGCCCATAGACGGTTTCCGTCGGCATCGCGACCAGCCCCCCCGCCCTCAGCAGGGCGACGGCGTCATGGATGCCTTCGGATGTGGCGGGCAGCAGGCGGGTTTGCATGATTCGTGACGTAGCGTTGACCTTGAGCATGGCTGACCTTGCGTTACTCTCGCAGCCAGAATTGCAGATCACATACGCCCGCGCCGCCCCAAAGCCAAGCGCGGCCAAGGAGGTTTCATGGCCTATCGCGCCCCCGTTTCCGAGTTCCGCTTTGTGTTTGACCACGTTGTCGGCATAGACAGGGTTTCGGCGACCGAAACCTTTGCCGAGGCAACCCCCGAAACGGTGGAGGCGATTCTGCTTGAGGCGGGTAAGCTGTGCGAAACCGTGCTCGCTCCGCTGAACCGCGAGGGCGACAAGGTGCCCGCGCGGCTGGAAAACGGTGTGGTGCGCACCTCGCCCGGCTATGCCGAAGGTTATCGCGCGATTGTCGAGGGAGGCTGGGTCGGCATGGCGGCAGACCCCGAATTCGGCGGCATGGGCCTGCCGATGGCCCTGACCACCGCCGTCAACGAGATGATGGGCGCGGCCTGTCTGGCGCTGCAACTGAACCCCCTGATGACTCAGGGCCAGATCGAGGCGCTAGAGCATCACGCCTCGGACGCGATCAAGGCGCTGTATATCCCCAAGCTGATTTCGGGCGAATGGTGCGGCACGATGAACCTGACCGAACCGCAGGCGGGCAGTGACGTGGGCGCCCTGCGCAGCCGCGCAGAGCCAAAGGGCGACGGAACTTATGCCGTGACCGGGCAGAAGATCTTCATCACCTGGGGCGACAATGACTTTACCGAAAACGTCTGCCATCTGGTTCTGGCGCGTCTGCCCGATGCGGCACCGGGCACCAAGGGCATCAGCCTGTTCATGGTGCCCAAGGTGATCCCGCGTGAGGATGGCAGCCTTGGCGCGCGCAACAGCCTGCAAGTGGTCAGTCTGGAGCATAAGCTGGGCCTGCACGGCTCGCCCACGGCGGTGATGCAGTTCGACGGCGCGACCGGCTGGCTGATCGGTCAGGAAAACAAGGGCATGGCCGCGATGTTCACCATGATGAACAACGCACGTCTGGGCGTGGGCATGCAGGGCGTGGCGGTGGCCGAAGCGGCGTTCCAGCACGCATTGGCCTACGCGTCCGAGCGCAAGCAGGGCCGCACACCGCTGGGGGCGGGCGCGATCATTGATCATGCCGATGTGCGCCGGATGCTGGCACAGATGAAGGCCGAAGTGTTCAGCGCCCGCGCCATCGCGCTGGCCTGCGCCGTGGCAATCGACATGGGCCGCGCCACCGGCAGCACCGACTGGCAGGCCCGTGCCGCGCTGCTGACCCCGATTGCCAAGGCCTATGGCACCGATATCGGCAACGAAGTGGCGCAGATGGGCATTCAGGTGCATGGCGGCATGGGCTTCATCGAAGAAACCGGCGCGGCGCAATTTGCCCGCGATGTGCGTGTAACCTCGATCTACGAAGGCACCAATGGCATTCAGGCGATGGATCTGGTCGGGCGCAAGCTGATGGACGGTGGCGAGGCCGCCTACCGCCTGCTGCAAGAGGTGGAAGACCACGCCGAAACCGCCCGTAGCCGCCAGCCCGATCTGGCCAATGATCTGTGGAACGCCGCCGAAGCCCTGCGCGAAGGCACGGAATGGCTGGTCGCCCAAGGCGCCGATGACCGCAACGCCGGGGCGGTGCCTTATCTGCGCGCCTTTGCGCGGGTTCTGGGCGCGCATTATCACCTGAAGGCCGCTCTGGCAGACGAAGCCCGCCTGCCGCTGGCGCGGGTGGCGATCAAGCGGCTGTTGCCGGAACATACCGGCCTTCTGGCACAAATGCGCGAGGGGTCGGCCGGGCTTTACGCCCTGACCCCCGAGGCGCTGGCATCTTGAGCGAGCCGCTCCGCTTTCCGTTCGAGCCGCCTGCCCCCGGCACTGCGGTGCAGGTAGCCGAGGGCGTGTTGTGGCTGCGCCTGCCGCTGCCGATGGTGCTGGATCACGTCAATGTCTTTGCACTGGACGAGGGCGATGGCTGGACCGTGGTCGATACCGGCTTTGACAGCCGCAAAAGTCGGGGCCTGTGGCAGGATCTGCTGGCGGGCCCCTTGGGCGGGCGCCCGGTGCGGCGCGTCGTGGTCACGCATCACCACCCCGACCATATCGGGCTGGCGGGCTGGTTTCAGGCGCAGGGGGCCGAACTTGCTATCCCACGCACCGCTTGGCTATACGCCCGCATGCTGACTCTGGATGTGCAGGACCGGCCCCGCCCCGAACAGATGGCCTTCTGGCGCAGCGCCGGCATGGATCCGGCGCTGCTGTCCAAACGCGCCGACGAACGGCCCTTCAACTTTGCCGATGTGGTGCATCCGCTGCCATTGGGCTTTACCCGGCTGGCAGAGGGCGGCGAGATCACCATGGGCGGGCGGCGCTGGCAGATCGCCATGGGCAATGGCCACGCCCCCGAACACGCGACATTCTGGAGCCTTGATGACGATCTGGTGATTGGCGGCGATCAGCTGCTGCCCTCCATCTCGGCCAATATCGGCGTTTATCCGACCGAACCGGAGGCGGATCCGCTGGGGGAATGGATCCTCGCCTGCGACAAGTTCTCGGCCATGGCAGATGACCGGCACCTCGTGCTGCCCGGCCACAAACTGCCCTTTACCGGCCTGCCGCTGCGCCTGCGCCAGATGGTTGAAAACCATGAAAACGCGCTGGCACGGCTGTTTGAACACCTGACCACGCCGCGCACGGCGACAGGCTGTTTTCCGGCGCTGTTCAAACGCGAGATTGGCGACAGCGAATACGGGCTGGCGCTGGTCGAGGCGGTGGCGCATCTCAATTACCTCTTGCAGCGCGGGCTCGCCCGGCGTTTTCTGAACGCCGAGGGCATCTGGCTGTGGGAGAGGGCATGACAGACGAGATATTCACCACCGCCGACGCGCTGGAGGCCAGCATCCTGCCCTGTGCCCGCGTGGTGCATTCCGATCCCAATATGCCCGCCACGGCGGAACAGCAGCCCTTGCCCGCTGCGGTGTCGAAAAAGCCGGTCGATCAGAAAAGCCCGGCGGAATGGGCCTATGAGCGGCTGATCCTCTATATCCGCAACTTTGAAGGCCAGCTCGACACCAAACATGAAATCGCCATGGGCTTTGCCGGGGGCGATGCCGGGGTGCTGCGGATCGAGGGGCTTGGCTATTTCGACCCCGATATGATCACCTTTTATGGCCGCGATGATGACGGGGCCAAGACGCAGCTGGTGCAGCACGTCACCCAGCTGAACGTCATGCTGCGCGCCATTCCCCGCGCCGAGCCGGATACACCGCCCCGCCGCATCGGCTTCCGCCTTGCGAAAGACTGGGACGAGCCGCCCGCGCCGGGGCGTGACAGCGCCGTGTGAATCAGCTATGGGGCAGGAAACGCGACCATTTACGGGAGAGACAGGCAATGGCCGAACATAAACATGGCAGCATGGACATCCAGGTTCAGGAAAAGACCTTTGAAGGTTTCATCAAGCTAGTCACCTGGGGGGCCGCGCTGTCGATAGGCGTGCTGATTTTCCTCGCGCTGGCAAATTCCTGATCTCTGCCCGCCCGGGCCGAGTTCTGCCCCTTCCTGTTTTGCCCTGACCTGAGGAGCGCCCGATGCGCCGCCATTTCCTGTGCCTTGCCGCTGTTGCGGCGCTGTCTGCCTGCGGGGCGGCAGAACCGCTCTGGGCACCGCAAGAGGCGGTCAATGCCGCGCGTTATGTGCATCCCGGCCCGCCCGCGATCACCTTGTTCACCGTGATCAGCAACCGCAACGGTTCGGGCGTGCATTCGGGGCTGATGATCAACGGCTCGCAGCGCATCATGTTCGACCCGGCCGGAAGCTGGCAATTGCCGCGCCTGGCCGAACGCAATGACGTGCATTTCGGCATCACCGACAAGATGGTCGATTTCTACATCGACTATCATGCGCGTGAGACGTTCCATATGGTCGAGCAGACCAAGATCGTCTCGCCCGAGGTGGCCGAACTGGTGCTGCAACGCGCCATGGCGTATGGCGCGGTGGCCAAGGCCAATTGCACCAACTCGATCTCCGACATTCTGGCAGGCGTGCCCGGCTTTGAAACCCTGCCGCAGACCTATTTCCCGAAGAAATACATGGAAGCCTTCCGCACCCTGCCCGGTGTGACCGAACGCAAAATCACCGATGACGATGCCGATGACAATCACGGCGTGCTTCTGGTGCAGAAGGGCGATCCGCGACTGGACGAACAGCCGCCGCTCTGATCAGCCGATCAACAGCGGCAAGCCGAACAGGGTGATGGCCCCCGCCGCAATCGCGGCGAGGGTGTTGCGTGTCACAACCCCCACCAGCACCGTGGCGCAGGCCGCCGCAAGGCGCGCGGCATCGGTCTCGCCGCCGGTTGCGGCAGGCCAGAGCGTTGCGGGCGCAACAAGGCCCGGGATCACCGCCATCGGCGTATAACGCAGCAGTTTCAGCACGATAGGCGGCAGATTGCGATTGCCGATCAGGCCCAGAAACGAAAAGCGCAGCAGAAACGTGCCCAGGCCAAGGCCAAAGATCACTGTCCAGAGTTGCCATTTCGTTGCGATCATCTCGGGGATCATGGCTCAGGCCTTTTCCGTCAGCGTTTCAACAAGCGCGCCCGTGGCCATCGCCGCCGCCGCCGCCACCAGCAGACCGCTGGAATAGGGCATCCACCACAGCGCCAGCGTGACGCCGACCGAGACCGCCGCCGCCGCCATATGCGCCGAGGTGCGCAGCATCGGCGCGATCATGGCCAGAAAGGCGATGGGGACCGCGAAATCCAGCGCATATTCCGGCGGAATGGCCCGCCCGAAGGTCGCCCCCGCCCAGGTTGCCACATACCAGAGCGGGCAAACCGGCACGACCGCGCCAAAGAAAAACGCAAGCTTTTCGGGCAGACTTTGTTGCGGGTTCCGCTCAAACTCTGCCGCCGCCGCGACATAACTCTGATCCACCAGAAAGTAGGAGATCAGCGCCCGCTGCCACAGCTTTGACGCGCCCAGATGCGGGGTCAGCGCGGCGGAATACATCGCCATGCGCAGATTGACCGCCGTGGCCGTCAGGATCACGATCAGCAACGGCGCCCCGTCCTGCATCAGCTGCACGGCGGCGAACTGCGCCGCCCCCGCGATGACGATGACGGAAAACGCCATGGTTTCCGCAACGCTCATGCCCGCGTTGGTGGCCACAACGCCGAACAGCGCGCCGAACGGCAGAATGACAATCGCAAAGGGCAGCGAGGCGAGATTGCCGCGCAAAAAGGCGGCACGGGTCAGGGACATGGACTGCTCCGGCAGGGGAAGGGTGTTCCGGCTTTACGGACGGGCCTGCAAGGCTTAGGCCTTTGACACGGGGGATGCAATCAGGAGCGGTGCGTGCAGATCTTCGGAGTGATCCTTGCCGGCGGTGCGGGGCGGCGCATGGGCGGGGCGGATGGCACGGGGGCCGACAAGGCGCTGCTGCGACTGGCCGGGCAGCCCCTTGTGCTGAATGCGCGCGACCGGCTTGAGCCGCAGGTGGCGGCGCTGGCGATTTCGGCCAATGGCGATCCGGCGCGTTTTGCCTTTACCGGCCTGCCGGTGCTGGCAGATGACGTGTCGCAAGGCCCGCTGTCCGGCGTTCTGACCGCGCTGGACTGGGCGGCGGCGCAGGGCGCGGATGCGGTGGTCTCTGTCGCGGTCGACACGCCGTTCTTTCCCGGTGATCTGGTGCCGCGCCTTTGGCTGGCGGGCAATGGCGCGCTGGCGGTGGCGGAATGTGGCGGGCGTCAGCACCCGACCTTCGCCTTGTGGCCGGTGGCGCTGCGCGATGATCTGCGGGCATGGCTGGCAGAGGGGCAGGCCCGGCTGATGGCCTTTGCGGCGCGCCACGCGGCGGCGCAGGCGGTGTTTCCAACCGGCACCCCGGATCCTTTCAGCAATATCAACACGCCCGCCGATCTGGCGCAGGCCGAAGCGGCCCTGCGCGCATGACCCCCTTCCCCCATATCGCGGTGGTGGATTGGTCGGCGGCGTCACAGCCCTCGCCCGCGCGCGAAGCGGCCGATGCGATCTGGATCGGCATCTGTGGCCCCGACGGCGAAACCACGCAGTATCACCGCACCCGCGCCGGGGCCGAAGCGGCTCTTACGGCCCTTTGCGCAACCGGGCGCTGGTTGATCGGCTTTGATTTTCCGATGGGCTATCCAGCCGGTTTTGCCGCGCGCCTGACGGGCCACGCTGCGGCAAGCGCGGTCTGGCACTGGCTGGCAGACCAGATCAGTGATGGCCCGGACAACCGCAACAACCGCTTTGCCATTGCCGCCGCGATCAACCGGCAGTTTGGCGGCGGCCCGTTCTGGGGCCGTCCGGCAACGCTGGACCTGCCCGACCTGCCGCCGCGCAAGACGGTCGATTACGCGCGGCTCGGCCTGCCGGAACGGCGTCGGGTGGAACAGGCGGTGCCACGGGCACAGCCGGTGTGGAAGCTGTTCACCACCGGCTCTGTCGGATCGCAAAGCCTGATGGGCCTGCCGATGATCGCACGTCTGGCCCCCCGGCCGGGGATCAGCGTCTGGCCGTTTCACCCCCCGGCCCGTGTGGTGCTGACCGAAGTCTATCCATCACTGCTGGGCCACCGCATTACCGAGGCGATGGCACAGGGAGAAACGATCAAGGACCGCGCACAGGTGCGGCTTCTGGCGCGCGCGCTGTGGCAGCTGTCACACTCCGGGCAGCTGGCCGCCCTGCTGGCCGATGCCCCTGATTCTGTCTGTCAGGAAGAGGGCTGGATCCTCGGCGCAGGCCATGCCGCCGCCTTGCAACGGGCCGCCGCATGAATGTGACCCTGCATCTGGGCCTGCCCAACTCTCACCGCAAGACTGCCGCATTGCTGTATTGGGAGGCCTTCGGCGGCAAGCTGGGCCGTGTCATGGGCCCCGAGGCCAAGGCGCTCGCCTATCTGGAACGCGTGATCCAGGCCGACCATGTGATCATCGCGCTGGAGGGCGAGGCCATGATCGGCATGGCCGGGTTCAAGACCCCAAATGGCGCATTTGCCGACGGCGGCTGGAAAGACATGAGGCAAATTTATGGCACAATTGGCGCAATCTGGCGCTTAGGACTTCTCGCACTACTCAACCGGGAGGTTGATAACCACCGCTTTCTGGTGGATGGCATCTGCGTCTCACACAACCATCGCGGGCATGGTGTGGGGGCCGCATTGGTGCAAGCCCTGTGCGCCGAAGCCGCCGCGCGCGGCTATTCCGTCGTGCGGCTGGAGGTGATCGACACCAACCTGCGCGCGCGAAAACTATATGAAAGATTAGGGTTTACGGTGTTGCGGCGCGATGAACTGGGCATTTTGCGCCATGCGTTCGGCTTTGCATCCGCCACAACGATGATCCGCGAGCTGGATCAGACCGACGGCGCGGATTAGACGCCGCCAACCAGTTTCAGATACATCAAGGCCATCAGCCCCATCATCAGCGCGAGGCGCTGGGGTTGCGGTTGCAGCCGGTCTTGCGGGATGTCGAGCCAATGTTCCATAGGCCGCTTTTACAACACAATTTGACCTTAATGGTTAAGTTTCTGTTAATAACTTCCGCAACAGCCCGTTTCCCGGTTGGAAACTGCGCTGCCCCAAAGCGCCCCCGAACCAGCCCGCCCTGCCCTTCCCCTTTCCGCCCCGATGCGCTAAGGCCAAGGCGCTGACTGCTGCTGCAATTCCCGAGGGCCATGCCATGAAATTCACCCTGTCCTGGTTGAAGGATCATCTCGATACCACCGCACCGCTGGACGAGATCCTCTATGCACTGACCGACCTTGGCCACGAGGTCGAAGAGGTGCAGAACCCCGAGGACAGCCTGGGTGCCTTTCGCATCTGTCGGGTGATCGAAGCGGTGCAGCACCCCAATGCCGACCGGCTGCGCGTCTGCCGCGTGGCAACCTGGCCGAACGGGCCGGATGGCGCGATGGAAGAAATTCAGGTGGTCTGCGGCGCGCCCAATGCCCGCACCGGGCTGGTGGGTGTGTTCGCCCCCACCGGCACCCATGTGCCCGGAACCGGGGTCGACTTGAAACCCGGCAATATCCGCGGCGTCGACAGCAACGGCATGCTCTGCTCGGAACGCGAGCTGGAGCTGTCAGACGATCACAACGGCATCATTGATCTGCCCGAAGATGCGCCGGTGGGCGTGCGCTTCATTGACTACAAGGGTCTGAATGACCCGATGATCTATGTGAAGATCACCCCTAACCGCCCCGATGGTCTGGGCGTGCGCGGTCTGGCCCGCGATCTGGCAGCGCGCGGTCTTGGCACACTGAAACCGCTGGAAGTGCCGCAGATCACCGCCGCCTTCCCGGCACCGATCAAGGTGACAATCGACCCGGCGCTCAAGACCAAGGGCTGCCCGGTTTTCGCAGGCCGGGTGATCCGGGGCGTGAAGAACGGCCCCTCGCCGGACTGGCTGGCCGCGCGGCTGAAAGCCATCGGCCTGCGCCCGATTTCCACGCTGGTGGACATCACCAACTACTTCACCTTCGGGCTCAACCGCCCGCTGCATGTGTTCGACATGGCCAAGGTGCAGGGCGATCTGCGCATTCATCCGGCCGAAGGCGGCGAAACGCTGCTGGCGCTGGATGGCAAGACCTATACGCTCGCCCCCGGCATGATGCTGATCTCGGATGATACCGGGCCGGAAAGCTTGGCTGGCATCATGGGTGGCGAGACGACCGGCTGTGACGAAACCACCGTGGATGTGTTCCTGGAATCCGCCTTCTGGGATCCGATCACCATTGCCACCACGGGCCGCGCCCTGCGGATCAATTCCGATGCGCGCTACCGCTTTGAACGCGGCGTCGATCCGGCCTTCACCCTGCCGGGGCTGGATCTGGCAACGCAGATGGTGCTGGAGCTGTGCGGCGGCGAAGCCTCCGATCTGGTGGTGGATGGCACCGTGCCCGACACGACGCGCAGCTACACGCTCGATCCCGCGCGTGTGGTCAGCCTCGTCGGCATGGACATCCCCGAAGCCGAGCAACGCGCCACCCTTGCGGCACTGGGCTTCACACTGGAGGGCAATCAGGTGACACCGCCGACCTGGCGCCCCGATGTGCTGGGCAGCGCCGATCTGGTGGAAGAGGTGGCCCGCGTCGCATCGCTGTCGAAATTGGTCGGCAAACCGATGGCCCGCGCGCTGCCGGGCGTGCCGCGCCCGATCCTGACGCCGCTGCAAACCCGCGAAAGGGCGGCGCGGCGGCAGATTGCGGCGCTGGGATACAATGAATGTGTCACCTACAGCTTCATCGACCAGACCGCCGCCACCCTGTTCGGCGGCGGCAGTGATGCTGTGCGCATCGACAATCCGATCTCGTCGGAAATGTCGCATCTGCGCCCCGATCTGCTGCCCGGCCTGCTGCGCGCCGCGGCCCGCAATCAGGCACGCGGCTTTGCCGATCTCGCCCTGTTCGAGGTCGGCCCGGTCTTTGTCGGCGGCGAGCCGGGCGAACAGGCGCTGCAAGCCACCGGCCTGCTGATCGGCGCCTCTGCCGCGCGCGATCCCTATGGCTCGCGCCGCCCTGTCGATCTGTTCGACGCCAAGGCCGATGCCGAAGCGGTGCTGGCCGCCCTCGGCGCCCCCGCCAAAGTGCAGATCACCCGCAAGGTCGCGGGCTGGTGGCATCCCGGCCGGTCGGGCGTGATCGGCCTCGGGCCGAATGTCATGGCCAGCTTTGGCGAGGTTCACCCGCGCGTTCTGGCAGCGCTGGATGTGAAAGGCCCGGCCGTGGCCTTCACTGTGCTTGTCGCCAATGTGCCGATGCCCAAGGTGAAAACCCCGACGCGCCCCGCGCTGACCCTGTCGGATCTGCAAGCGGTGGACCGCGATTTCTCCTTTGTCGTGGATGCCCAGGTCGAAGCTCTGACTCTGGTCAACGCAGCCCAGGGCGCGGACAAGGCGCTGATCGCCGCCGTGCGGGTGTTCGATCAGTTTACCGGCGACAAGGCCGAGGCGCAGATGGGTGTCGGCAAGAAATCCATCGCCATCACCCTGCGCCTGCAACCGCAGGACAAGACGCTGACCGAGGCCGAGATCGAGGCCGTGTCCGCCAAGGTGGTCGAAAAGGTCAGCAAGGCCACCGGCGGCAGCCTGCGCAAATAAGCAAAGGGGGGCGACAGCGCCCCCCTCATCCGTTGCCCATCCGGCAAGGTCACGGTTTGAGTATTTGGACAAAATGCAAATCCCTGCAACTTGCACTTTGTTCAAATACTCATCTGCAAGCAGCCGCCGCACCACATTCTGACATAAGCGCCAAGGCCGCCGCTGCGGCCGCGTTTGCCGGGGGCTCGATGCCCACGGCAAACGCTTCCCGTCTCAGGGTTTGCGCCCGAACATCCGCCCCCAGAAGCCACGCGCCTTGTCGCGCGCAGCATCGGCGCGGGCATCCACCGCATCCAGTGTATTGTTCAGATCATCCACTGCAGGGTCGATCATCCGCTCGCGGAATTGCAGCCACATGCGCCGCAGCATCAACAGCGCCAGCCCCAGCATGCCCAGCACGATGATGCTCACCCAGGGGATCAGCCGCACATCCGGCCCTTCGACCGCACGCACTTTTACCGCGTTGGGGTAAATCGAGAAAATCGGCATACGCCAGCCATAATGGGTCACGGCAACCCATTGCGGTGTCTCTTTCGGGCTTTCAAGGTTCTTCGCCTCGGCCTGAAGGTTGGAACTGTCATATTTGAAATAGGGCGGCCAGATCCAGCCGGTATCCTCGTTGCGATAGACCATCACGTCACCATCGGGAAACACCGCCTCGATGAACCGGATATCCCGACGGTCCACCGTCGTTGTTGTGGTGCCGCTGTCGGGCGAGGCGTAAAAGATGGAATTCGCCCCCACCTCGGTCAGCCGGTTATAGGTGCCGGTGATCCGCACGATATCGCGCTGCGGCAGGGTATAGTGCAGGAAGGCCAGCACCACCGCCAACACTGTCAGCCGGATACCCCATTTGATATAGGTCCACATCGGGACACTCCTCAGTCGTAATTCACAAAATAGATCGTCACAGCGATTGCCGTCATCGGCAGGATGTAAACAAGCCAGATCAGTTTCAGTTTCAGGCTTTTTCCGTAATCGCGCATCCCTGCTTCGATATAGGCATCCCGCGGCCCCTCCACACCCCCGGCATCATAGCGTTTTTCCAGTGCCTCGCGGCGGGTCGAGCGGAAATAGATGCGCAGCAACCAATAAAGCAATGTCAGCAGCACAAAGGCCAGCGCCCAGGCCCGCAGGATCGCAATCATCGCCGCCCCCTGACCGCGCCCCATGGGCCAACGGCCTGCACAAGATCATGCGCGGGCCTTGGCCCGTCGCGCAGTTCCGGTCTGTGGGTTTCGTCCATGGCAGGCTCCGGTCCGAACAGGGCCTCGCGCGCGCCCTGCCGGTCCACCATATACTCCCGCTCCAGAAAATCCGCGACATATTGGCGTTTGCGCTCTGACCAGCGGGCATAGCTGGCGTAAAACAGCTCTTTATGCGTGATATACATCTGCCGCACATCCAGCGGCGCCAGCTCTGCCAGCAGCATGTTCACCAGATCGCGGTCCTTGCCCGCCCGCGCCCGCAGCGTGTAAAAATACGCCGGATGTTCCGAGGTGATGCGCGGCCATTCGCCCGCCCCTTCCACCCAGCGCAGCAGGGCGGCAAGGCCCAGAAATTCCTCCGGCAGCCCTGCGCCCAGCCGGTGCGCAATCTTGCGCAGGTCGCTGCGCGTGGCCGAGCCGAGATCAAGGTTCAGCGCATCCGCCGCATCGACCAGAATGAAATCCATCTTCTGCCGCAGGATCGCCGCCACATCGGTGCCGCGCGCCTGCACGATGGGTTCCGCCAACTCGTTGCGCTCCAGCCAGTCGGCGATTTCGTTGCGGTCGCGCAGGTCCATCACCGGCGCAACCGGCACCGCCCCGAGGCTCTGTTTCGGCAGCGTGGCAATCACCCCCGGATAGCGCAACGCCCGAAAGATGTAGATGCCGCCAAAATGCGAGGTCCAGAAATTCGGCTGTTCGAACCCCATGGCGGGCAAGGCAATCGGCACCCGCGTCACATCGCCGGTCTTTTTGGCAAGTCCGATCATCTCGGCAATCAGCAGATCATCGCGCCAGGCGTCCGGCTCGCGCCGGAAGCGGTCGATCAGCCCGGCGAGTTTGGTGGCATCGCGCACATGCGCGCCGATCGTATCCGCCTCGACCGTGATCTTGCGGATGTCAAACAGCTTGGCCGGGGTCGAGACCTCATAGACGCTGTTCGCCAGTTCCCCTGCAACCGCATCGCGGGCGGTCAGCGCAAACAGCTGTGCCTCGTTGGCGGTGATGAACTGCTCCAGAATCCCGCGCGAGGTAGAGAATTTGATATGCAGCAGCGGCGCAGTTTTCTGCGCCGTGGTCAGCAGGATGAACTGCCGGTTGCAGCCATTCGGGTTGAGATACAGATCATCGCCCAGCTCATCCCCGACTTCCGGTGAATAACCGGAAATGTCGATGTGAAAATCACTGAGCGTGGTGGTCTTGCCCGTCAGATGTTGCAGCGCGCGGTTATAACGCTCCACCAGCGCGGGTGACGAGACCTCGATCAGATTGCCGAACATCAGGCCTTTGGTGATAAGGCGTTTCACCCGCGCCCCTCCACAAACCGCCGCTTGGCCGCTTCCATCCGGCCCATATCGCGCACCATGCCTGCAATCGCCACTTCGTCCGATTTATCGGCATAGCGGAATTCGGAATCCGCATAGCGGTTGATTTCCTGCACCACCATATCCACGGTGATCGGCGTCATCAGGCTGCGGATCATCGCCAGCTTGTCATCATAGGGTTTGAACAGGAACAGGTCGGGCTGGTCCATCCACTCATCCGGCAGTTCGAAATCCATCGCGCGCACCTTCACCGCATCGGTGATGTTCTTGATCGCGCGCCCGGTAAAGCGGTCGTCGGCCTGCTGGATCGCCTTGAGATAGGCGCCGAGCTTCGCAATCGTATCCAGCGGACCAAGGTCGCGGGCGGTCTGATCCCAGACCTTCACCAGCCCCTCTTCCTGCGGGCGGGCGTGGCTTTCAAAGCTGGCCGCAACTGCGCGCTTGATTTCCTGCGCGGCAAAAAGATCGTGGTCTCCCAGCGGGATGGTGTGGTTCTTGCCCAGCAGCAGCGACAGGATGTCGATGTAATCCTCGCGGCTTTGCGGGCCATCCACCAGAAAGCGCGCGCCCGCCCTCTGGCGCAGCGCATCATCCACATTTTCCGGGAAGTTGGAGAACATGCCGAAGGTGCAATTGCCGCGCACCACGGTATTCGCCCCGGCAAAGGCCTCCATGAACACCGCCGTCACCTCTTGCTGCCCGGCGCTGGACTGGCGGTCGCCGCGTTTGCCGGCGATCTGGTCGATGTCGTCAATCGTGCCAAAGGCAATCACCGCCGGGTCGATGATATTGGTGATGAAGGCCTTGGCGTTCTGCCCCGATTTGCCCTGATAACTGTCAATCTGATCAATCGAGAAGTTCTGATAGCGGAAGGGATAACCCGCAGTCTGGCAATAGCCATGCAGCAAACCCGCCATCATCTGGATCAGGGTGGTTTTGCCGGTGCCCGGCTTGCCATCGCCCATGAAGGTGAAGATGAAGCCGCCCAATTCGGCAAAGGGGTTCAGCTTCCGGTCAAAATCATAGGCCATCAGCATCTTGGCCAGCCGCATCGCCTGATATTTGGCGATGTGATTGCCGACCACCTCGGTCGGTTTCTTGAACTGCATGGTCAGGGTGCTGCCTTTGGCCGCGCGCGCCGGCGCAAAGCCCGACAGCGTCAGGCCATCCGCCTCGATCCGCCAGCTGGCCCCGGCATAGGGCGCTGTGGCGGGTGTGGTTTCGGCGCGGGCGGCGATGCGGATCATCAGCGCCTCGGCAAAGGCGGCGAGCGTGGCAATCAGGCGCGGCTCGTCGGTGGCATGGCGCGCGATGTCCTGATCCAGTTCCCACAGCGCCCCTTGCAGGGCGAGCGGGGCGTTGTCGGTCAGGATTTCGTCCACCGTGCCGATCTCCACACTCGTCTCGCCCAGATGTGGGGCCAGCAGAAATGCGGTGGCATTGCCAAAGGCATGTAGCACGATCAGCGCCTCGGCCGCCAGCAGATCGGAAAATTCGGCCCGGCGCGGTTCGGGCAAACGCGCTTCGAGATTGGCCTTTTTCAGCTCGGCCAGCGCGGTGGCCTGTGCAAAACTTTCGCCCATCGCCAGCGCAATCGCCAGCGCGCGGCGCAGCGCCCCCATGGCCTGCGCCTGAAGCGGCGTCACCAGCCCGTCGCCCAGAGCGCCGATCCGCTCCATCAGCCGCACCCCGCCGGGCCGGGCGGTGGAGCGGGTGACAAGGCCGGGCGTGGTGGAGCGGAAACGCGGCCGGGTGCCGATGCCGGGCGAGGCTTCGGCCTGTGGCGCGGCACTGGCGGTGCCAAGGCGGGGCGCATGATCAAAGCCGGTCAACAGGCCCAGCGCCGCCGCGTAATGGCTGCGGATCGCCTCTTCCTTCAGTTCCATCGTGTCGCGTGTGGTCATGGCTACCTCGCCGGAATCAGGCGCCCGCCCGCGCCTACAACAAATTTTCGCACCGAGGCAAAGCCGGGTGGGTCAAGTTCGGCCAGCGCCTGATAGGGGCGTTCGGGCAGAATGATCATCCGTTCGGTGCGGGTGGTGCCACTGTCGGCCCCGCCCACGGAGGCGAGTTGATAGATCTGCCGCTCCGCACTGGAAAACCAGCCGTCCTTGACCTGCTCCACCCGGTCGGACACCAGATCTTCCACTGTCCAGACCAAGGCCCAATCCTCGCCCGCCGGGGCCTTGGCATTGGCCAGCACCGCCGAGATCGGGCCGGATTGCAGCGTGTATTCATGCGAATACATCGGCCCCAGCGTGATGCGGCGCAGGCGTTTCGGGTGCAGATCGTCGAAATCGGTGTCAAACCCCTGCGCCACCGTCAGCAGTTTCAACCCGGCAAGGCTCTGCGCCATCAGATGCGCCTGCGCCTGTGGCCAGCGGTTCGCATCATTGGGCAAGGGACGTTTGCCGCTGTCCTCCAGCTCCAGCAGATAGACAATCGGCAGATTGGCCTGCGTGTCATAGACCGCCCAATGCACCAGATAACGACGGCGGGTGCCCGCATCCGCGATCCATTGCGCATCGGGATCGTTGCGCGCCCAGAACAGCCCGCCCGCCTGCAAGGCCTGATAATAGAGCCGCTGCGACAGCGCGAATTGCAATTTGCCCGGAATGGTCAGATCACCCACGATCTGCCGCACCATGCGGTCTTTCAGCTCGGTTTCCGAGGCCATGCCCGCCAGATGTTTGTCGGCCTGCTGCGCATCCACCGCCATCACCATCAGCTCTTGCGCGATGGGAAAGCCGCTTTCGTGCCGGTCAAAGGTCGGCTGTCCGGGCAAAGGCCCCTCCACCCGGCCGGTCATCAGGTATTTGTAGCTGAGCGCGCGAAACGTGGCCGACAGCCGGGTGACATAAGACCCCAGCACCCGCGCCTCCAGCCGCGACAGCCGCCCCTCGACCTCGAATTCCGCGGCAACCCGCGCCAGATGGCCGGTGATCCGGTCGAACTTGGCGAAATAGCGCCGCGCGATGAAGCTGTCCGACAGCGGCGCGTGGTCATTCACCAGCGCCTGCTTCACCCCATCCGCATTGTCCGGCCCGGCCACTTATGCCCCATACTGGTTCTTGTCGTGTTTCTCGACGATGGTGGCAAAGCGGCGGGCAAAGCGTTCATCGGCCTTGGCCTTGGCCTCCAGAATCTGGCGGGCAAAGACCATGTGGCCTTCGTGCGCCTCCAGCATATCGGCCATCTTGTCATTGGTTGCGGCCCCGATGGCGGCCATGGCGGCCTGCGCCTCCTGATCGGTTTTCACGCCGATTTCGTTGATCCGGTGCGCCACATCCTGCTGCTGCGCGGTTTTCAGGCTGGAGGTCAGCGCATCATACAGCACCACACGCTGCTTGGTGTCGGTTTGCAGCTTGTTGATCAGCACCATCTGGGTCGCCGCCTGATTTTGCAGACTGTCGACCCAGGTCTTGCCCTTTTCGATATACCGCTCCAGCGTCTGGCTTTTCGCCAGTTTGACCTGCTCATCCTGCACCAGCGCATTATAGCGCGTGTTCAAATTGGCCAGTTCGGTTTCAAGCTTGGTGCGGGCGGCGGCGTCCTGTTCCACCGCGATCTTGTTTTCCAACTCGATCACTTTCGGATCCAGCGCGATGATCTCGGCGCGCACGGATTCCAGCGCGGCAACCGTGGCCTCGCGTTCATCCAGCGTCGAGACCAGATTGGTTTCGACCTTGGTTTTCTGCGTGTTCAACAGATCAAGCTGGCTTTGCAGCAGCTTGACGATCACATCGGACTTGGCAATCAGATCCTGCAACTTGTCGTCGATCGAAGCGCCGCGCAGCCGTTCCTGCCGCATCGATTCCGATTTGGCCGAGGAAAAGAAGCCGATCACGCTTTCCATCGTGGTTTTTGACCGAAGCTCGTTGAAATCCTCGGTAAATCCCGCCGTCACATCATCCAGACCCATGATGAGTTCGGCGATATTCGCATTCATCAGATCGGTGTGTTTGTGCACATCTTCCAAAGTGGCATTTTCAATGTCGATGGCGGTTTCGCCTGCCGCGATCTTTTCGCGCGCCGTCTCGATCCGGTTGGTCACCGCCGAAATGCGCGCCTGCGCCTCGGCCACCTGTTTCTGGCTTTCGGCAATCTGGGTTTCAAAGTCGGACATTGCTTCCCCCGAAGTAAATTCTATTCACATATGTGCGCGGTATTGGCATCGTGCCAGTGCGCCAACCGAAAAAAAGCGCGCCTCTGCCGCGCCGGATGGGGCAAGCCTGCGACGGTCGCGCCGAAAATGCAATTTCATTCTGGGGGCGGTGACGTTAGGCTTGCGGCATGGACATCACCGCCCGTCTGACCGCCGAAATCCGCGCCCGCCGCGACAGCCTGATCGCGCTGACGCAAGACCTGATCCGCATCCCGACGCTGAACCCGCCGGGGCTGAACTACCGCGAGATCTGCGACTATCTGGCAGATCGCCTGTCGGCGCAGGGCTTTGTCGTGGCGCTGGTCCGGGCCGAAGGCGCGCCGGGCGACAGTGACGCTCATCCGCGCTGGAACATGGTGGCGCGGCGTGAGGGCACCGCCCCCGGCGACTGTGTGCATTTCAACAGCCACCATGATGTGGTCGAGGTCGGCCATGGCTGGACCCGCGCGCCGTTCGGTGGTGCGCTGGAGGATGGCCGCATCTATGGCCGTGGCGCCTGTGACATGAAGGGCGGGCTGGCCGCCTCGGTCATCGCGGCTGAGGCGTTTCTGGCCAGCTGCCCCGAATTTTCCGGTGCCATCGAGATCAGCGCCACGGCGGATGAAGAATCGGGCGGTTTTGGCGGCGTTGCCTATCTGGCGCAGCAGGGCTGGTTCGACCCCGACCGGGTGCAGCATGTCATTATCCCCGAACCGCTGCACAAGGACCGCATCTGCCTTGGCCATCGCGGCGTCTGGTGGGCCGAGGTGGAAACCAAGGGCCGCATTGCGCATGGGTCGATGCCCTTTCTGGGCGACAGCGCCATCCGCCACATGGGCGCGGTGCTGGCCGAAATCGAGGACAGGCTTTACCCGCATCTCGCCACCAAACGCACCGCCATGCCAGTGGTGCCCGAGGGCGCGCGGCAATCGACGCTGAACATCAATTCGATCCATGGCGGCGAGCCGGAGCCGGAACCGGGCTATACCGGCCTGCCCGCCCCCTGCGTGGCAGACCGCTGCCGGATCATTCTGGACCGGCGTTATCTGATCGAAGAGGATATTGCCGAGGTGAAGGCCGAAGTCACCGGCCTGCTCGACGGGCTGAAGGCCCAGCGCGCGGGCTTTGACTATGCCATTCGCGATCTGTTCGAGGTGCAGCCGACAATGACCGCACAGGATGCGCCGATTGTCCGCTCTACCGCTGCGGCCATCGAGCGGGTGCTGGGACAAGTGGCGGATTTTGTGGTCTCGCCCGGCACTTATGACCAGAAGCATATCGACCGGATCGGGCGGTTGAAGAACTGCATCGCCTATGGTCCTGGCCTGCTGCATCTGGCGCATCAGCCCGATGAATGGGTGGGGGTGCAGGATATGGAAGACAGCGCCCTGGTGATGGCGCTGGTCCTGGCCGATCTGTTGCCGCCGGTCGCTGCCCGCTAGGCGCGCCGCGGATCAGACCGGGATATTGTCGATCAGGCGCACGCCACCGATCCAGGCCGCCACCAGCAGCCTCGCCGGGGCGTCAAGCCGGGCCATCGGCTCCAGCAGCGCTGCGGACCGCAGGTCGAGATATTCGACCTCGGTGAAGCCCGCCGCGCGCAGATCGGCGCGGGCCGTCTCCAGCACCGTCGCCACATCGCCGCTGTCGCGGATCGCGGTCGCCGCGCGGGTCAGGATGCGGTGCAGCGCCGGGGCCTGCGCCCGCGACAGCGGATCCAGCCGCACATTGCGCGAGGACATGGCCAGCCCGTCCTGTTCGCGGATGGTATCGCAGCCGACTACCTCGATGGGGATGTTCAGATCCGCGACCATGCGCTTGACCACCTGCAATTGCTGCCAGTCCTTCTGGCCGAAATAGGCGCGGTCGGCCTGCGTCATGCCGAACAGCTTGGCCACAACCGTGGCCACGCCTTCAAAATGGCCGGGGCGCATGGTGCCCTCCAGCGGCTCGCTGATCCCGGCCACGGTGATGCTGGTGGCAAAGCTTTTGGGATAGACCTCATCCGGGGTGGGGGCAAAGATGATGTCCACGCCCTCGCGCGCCAGCAGGGCGGCATCGCTGTCCTCGGTACGCGGGTATTTGGTCAGATCATCCGGGTTGTTGAACTGCATCGGGTTCACAAAGATGGTGACGATCACCCGGTCGCAGCCCCGCTGGGCCGCGCGCACAAGGCTCATATGCCCTTCATGCAGCGCGCCCATGGTCGGCACGACACCCACCTGTTTGCCATCCGCCTTCCAGCCGCGCACCCGCGTGCGCAATTCGGCCACCGTCCTGAGGATCTGCATCAGCTTTTCGGCCCCTTCGTGGGCAAGACATCGGCAAAGGCATGTTCCGGTGCCGGGAAGGCGCGGCTGCGCACCTCGGCGGCATAGGCAGCAATCGCCTCATCCGCCGCGCGGCCCAGCTCGCCATAGCGTTTCACGAATTTCGGGCGGAATTCGGTGAACAGGCCCAGCATGTCATCCACCACAAGGATCTGGCCATCGCAGCGCAGCCCCGCGCCAATGCCGATCGTCGGGATCGACAGGCGCTGCGTGATGCGCGACGCAAGTCCTTCGGGCACCTTTTCCAGCACCACCGAAAACGCGCCTGCCGCCTGCACCGCTTCGGCATCGGCCATCACGCTGTCGGCCTCTCCATCGCGGCCCACCACCTTGTAGCCGCCGAGCGTGTTCACCGATTGCGGCGTCAGCCCGATATGCGCCATCACCGGCACACCGCGTTTGGTCAGGAAGGCAATCGTCTCGGCCATATGCGCGCCGCCCTCCAGCTTGACCGCCGGGGCGCCGCTTTCGGCCATCAGCCGGGCCGCATTGCGATAGGCCTGTGCCGGGCCTTCCTCGTAAGATCCGAACGGCATGTCGATCACCGGCATGGACTTCTGACAGCCCCGCACCACCGCGCGGCCATGCAGGATCATCATCTCCATCGTGACGCCCAGCGTCGAAGGCATGCCGTGCAGCACCATCCCGACGGAATCGCCGACAAGCGCGATGTCGCAATGGGCATCCACGATCCGGGCGACGGGTGTGGTATAGGCGGTCAGGCAAACGATGGGGGTGCCGCCCTTGCGCGCCAGAATATCGGCGGGCAATACGGACCGGACAGGGCTGGATGCGCTCATGTCGCTCTTGCTCTCCCTCAAGAGGAATGGTTGGCCCTGTATAACGGCGGCCACCTTGCCGCACCAGCGAAACTTGACCGCCGCGCCGCAGCGGAAAACCGGCGGCGAAACGGGCTTGACCGCGCGCGCCACGTTGCGGCGAATGGGGTAGCCACACGTTTACAACAGGATCAAAGCATGCGCCTTCTGCACCGTATCGACCGCAGCACCACCCCCGCCGAGGAGGCCCGCCCCGACCCCGCACTGGTGCTGGCGGGCGATCCTGTCCACACCACCTGGAACATGGAGGACCGGGACGGGCTCTATTGCGGCATATGGCAATCGACGCCCGGCAAGTGGAAGGTCAGCTACGCGGAATGGGAATATGTCCATATCCACGCAGGCGTCTCGATCCTGACCGATACGGCGGGGGTCGCCACCACGCTGAAGGCGGGTGACAGCTGGATCATCCGCCCCGGATTTGCGGGCACCTGGGAAGTGGTGGAAACCACGCTGAAGGACTACGTCATTCTGAACTGACGGATCACAGCCCCACCAATGCAAAACGGCCCCGGATCATCCGGGGCCGTTTTTGGATCTGACAACAGGCACGCGGCTCAGTTGCTGGCCTGAACACCCAGTTCGCGCTTGGCCGCTTCGGCCTCGGCTGCGATTTGCGCTTTCAGCTTTTCTTCATTGATGGCGCGTTTTGCGGCGATTTCATCGACGCGGGCGGCGTCATAGGGGATCAGCAGGCCCCATTCGTCTTCCATCATCTTGCCCTCCAGCCGCTCGGATTCCTCCTGCGTGCGGGCCTTGACCACCGTGCCAAGCCGGACCCGGTTATAGAGGTCGATCGCATCCTGATTGAACAGGCGGATACATCCGGCCGAGGTGGCCCGCCCGATGGAGCGGTTGTCGATGGTGCCATGGATGCGGAAATAGGTGTCGCGGCCACCGCGATAGAGATACAGCGCCCGTGCGCCCAGCGGGTTTTCCAGACCGCCCGGCAGACCGCCCGCATATTCGGCATAGAACTCCGGCATGGTGCGGATCATGTTCGCGGTCGGCGTCCAGGACGGCCATTCTTCCTTGCGGTTGATCACGGCGCTGCCCCGGAAGCCAAGACCCACACGCCCGACCGCGATGGAATAGCGCATCGCGCGACCGCCATCGAGAATGTAGTAAAGCTTGCGGGCAAAGGGATCGACCACAATGGTGCCCGGCCCTTCGCTGCCGTTATAGGCAACTTCCTCGCGCGGAGGCGAGCCGACGAACTGCCGCTCCTGAACGGCAGGGATCAGAAACCCGCCATCCTCGACGGCTTCATATCCCGGCACCGTGTTCGGTGCCTTTTGTTCCGGTGGTGCCGCCGCGCAGGCGGCGAGCGTCACGAATGACAGAAGGGCAAAAAGGCGGGAGAACATGGGGGGCACGTTGGACTCGGGGCTCGGGGTGAATTCCCTGACAAAAGCGCCAGCCAGGCCCGGCAGGTCAACCCCTTCCTCGTGGTCCGGAAAACAAATCCCCCGGCCATGGCAGCCGGGGGACACATTTCAGGCCATATCGGCCGGGATTGCAGCAGGATCAGCGCATCGCGCCAATCTGCCAGAACAGCGTCTCGCCCGAGCTGTCATCGGTGCCATCATTGTCGGTCACAACCCAGCCGGTGCCCGCCGCGTCGATGGCAAAGCCTTCGACCTTTTCGGCGGTATAGCCGTTCAGCACGCCCAGATCGGGGATCAGGTCGCGCACCACCTCTTTCGTGACCACCGGCAGCGGACCGCCAAGGGCTGCGGGTTTCAGATCGGCCAGCGCCACGCGGGTCAGCGATTTCACCTGTGCCGCAGCGCCGGTGCCATTGTCGCGTTCGATCAGATAGGCCCAATCCCCATCAATGGTGATTTCCGACAGGCCCATCCAGCGGCCTTCGCCTGCGGGATCCAGCGGGTAATGCACGGCACCCCAGCTTTCCTCTTCGGTGTCATAGGCCAGAAGCTTGGTCATGCCCTTGGGATCATCTTTCCATTCGCGCTGCATGGCAATCCACAGGGTCTTGCCCTGCACGGCGATGCCTTCGGCCCCGAAGCGGATCTCATGCGCCAGCAGTTCGGCGGGCAGCGCGATTTCTTGATCAATCGCCCCCTCGGCATCCACATGATAGATGCCATGCGGGATCAGCCGGTCGCTGCGCCCTTCGGAGGCCAGCCAGAACCCGCCTTCGCCATCGCTGGCAATGCCTTCCAGATCCAGCTTCTGCGCCGGATTGCCATCGCGCGTGACCGGCAGGGCTGCGGTGATCCGCGCCGGGGTCTGCGTGGCGTCCAGCGTGTAGATCATCGGGGCCGCGCCATAAACGCTGTCCGACACGGCATAAAGCTTGCCCGCCTGCGCCGGATCGGCAGCCAGACCCGACAGCGCGCCCCAGCCCAACAGCTCTGCCGTGCCTTCGGAAGTGATCATCGGATAGGCCGCCGTGCCTTCGGCCAGTTCATACAGCATGACATGCGCCCGCACGCCGCCATCCTCGATCAGGTCCACCTCATTGGCGCTGGCCAGCAGGTTGCGCTGCGGAATCGCCACCATGCCTTCGGGGCTGACGCCCGAGGGCAGAAGCTGTTTCAGAACCGGATTGGCCGCATCCGTCATGTCATAGACACCGATCAGCGAGGCGCGTTCCGACGCGACAAAGGCCATCGGCACGCCGCCAAAGGTGGCAAGCTCCACCGTTTCCAGCTCTGCACCCTTCTTGTTGCGCTTGTCCGGGTAGTGACCGGCGGCCGCAATCGCGTGCTCAAGGCTGGCCCCGCTTTCATAGGCAACCGCGCCGTCACGCTTGAACACGGTCCAGCTGCGCGAGCCGCCTTCCCAATCGCCTTCATTGGCGGTGACGATGTGATCGGCATCCAGCCACTTCACCCCGTCAGGCTCCCGCAGCACACCATCTTTTTTGCCGGTAAAGCGCAGGGCGCCATCCTTTTTGGTGTCGATCCCGTCCAGATCCACGCTGCCCGCGCTGAAGTGGCTGGTCACGCTGCCATCGGCCCCGATGATGACGATGTGGTTGTTTTCCTGAAGCGTCACGACGATTTCGCCCGCCGCGTTCACATCCACATATTCCGGCTCGGGGTCATCCGCGCCGATGGCGGCAAGGCCGGTCAGCTCGATCTTTTGCAGTCCCGCACAGTCGATGGCCCCATCCTTGACCGGCAGTTTTACCACAAACCCGGCAGGCATCTGCGGGATTGCACCGTCATTCACCTCTTCATCGCGCTCATTCTCGATGGCGATGGCGACAAAGCTGCCGTCTTTGGCGCGGGCCACCGAATCCGGCTGCCCCCCCAGATCACATTCGGCGGTCACGGCTTTGCTGGCCAGATCGACGGTGACGAGCTTGCCCGACGGATTGGTAAAGCTTTCCGAGGTATCGACGCCGACAAACACCTTGCCGCCGATTTCCTGTGCGGTGGTCGGCTCGCCGCCCATGGCAATATTGCCCAGGGGCTTCGGGGCCTTCGGATCGGTGATGTCGATCAGGCCAATCCCCCCCAGCGGGCTGTCGGTATAGATCAGCGTCATGCCATCTTCGGTGGCAGTGATGATCTCGGCGCTGGTCGGGCGCATCTGATCTTCGCCCGAGGCCATGTTCAGCGGCGTGGCAAAGCTGGACACACGGTTGAACACCGGCTCGGACAGGGCGGGGCTGGCTGCCACAAGGGCAAGCGCGGAAGTGAAGGTCAGAAAACGCATCGGGCATCCTCAAGCTATGATGGCGGAGGCATGACCGCTGCGGGTAACGTGCGGATAACACGCGGATTACCGTTTTGTGACGGCAGGGCCGCCCCTGCTCGCAGCCTTGTGTTCGGACGCCGCGTCGACACCTGCGGCGGGATTTGTTAGCAGGCCAGCATGGCTTTGTTGCGGTCTGTCTTCCTTGCGCTGCTGGTGCTTGCGGTTCTGCCGTGGGGTGCCTATGCGGCTGCGCGGATGCAGGCAGTGCGCGGTGAAAGCAGCCAGCCATCCACGCCACCCGCGACAGGAATGGCGGCGCAGACGGCAGGCGCGCCGCCCGCCGATGCCGCACTGACCCTGCACCGATGTGGCACCTTCCTGCTGACGGGATCGTCCTGCGCGCCCGAGCTTGTCGCGCTGCCCGTCACCCTGCCGCCGCCGCCGCTGTCGGAACAGCACACCGGCTGGACGCTCGACGGTGGCTGGCGCACCGGGGTCATTCCGCCCGTCAAGAAAAAGCCGCCGCGCCTGATGTGAAGCCGGTCGCTGCCGCCGTGGGTGCAGCTTTCCCGTTTTGCATCAGAAGGACCGAGACATGATCTCTCGCCGCATGTTCGTTGCTGCGGGCGCCTCCGCCGCCCTGTCGGCCTGCGCCGCCCTGACGCCGCCCGCCCCGCCCCCGCCGGAAAAGCCGGTCTACCCGCCGCTGCCCGCCCATTACGGTGCCATCACCGACGAGCCCTATCCGGTGCCCGCCGTGCCCGAAGGCATCGTGCCGCCGCATCTGTGGCGACAGCAGGTGGCCAATCCTTACCCGGATCAGCCGGTCGGCACGATCATCGTCGATCCTTCGGCGGGGCAGCTGCATCTTGTCGAAAGCGCCGAGACGGCGATGCGTTACGGGGCCGGCACCGGCGCGGATGCCTATTCCTGGAGCGGCGATGCGAGACTGCAATTCTGGCGCGAATGGCCGGTGTGGAAGGCCCCGGATTCGATGATCGCGCGCCGCCCGGAATTTGCCCCCTATTCGGTGGCCAATGGCGGTATGCCACCGGGGCCGGGCAATCCGCTGGGCGCGCGGGCATTTTATCTGTTCCAGAACGGGAAAGACACGCTGTATCGCATCCACGGCGCCTGCGAGCCGAAATATCTGGGCAAGGCGGTGTCGTCCGGCTGTATCCGGTTGCTGGATCAGGACGTGATCGACCTGCACCGCCGCGCCCGCCACGGCGCAAGGGTGCGGGTGCTGCCTGCGGTGGCCCCCGCCGCGATTCTTGGGCTTTATTGACCCGGAGGCACACCTTGCGCGGGCAGGCTGTCTGCCCGCGCAAGGTGCCACATCTCAGGCCACCACGTTGAAATCCGGGCCATAGGGATATTTGGTGATATCCTCGGCCCCGTCTTCGGTGATGAACAGGATGTCATGTTCACGGTAGCCCCCGGCCCCCGGCTGGCCTTCGGGGATGGTCAGCATCGGCTCCATGCTGATCACCATGCCCGGTTCCAGCACCGTGTCGATATCCTCGCGCAGCTCCAGCCCGGCTTCGCGCCCGTAGTAATGCGACAGAATGCCAAAGCTGTGGCCATAGCCGAAGGTGCGGTATTGCAGCAGCTGGCGTTCCTCGAAGAAGGCGTTGATCTTGGCCGTCACCTCCGAACACACCGCACCCGGCACCAGCAGGCTCATGCCATATTCATGCGCGGCGATATTCGCCTCCCAGATCCGCAGGCTGGCGGCATCCACAGCCCCCATGAACATCGTGCGTTCCAGCGCCGTGTAATAGCCCGAGATCATCGGGAAGGTGTTCAGGCTGAGAATGTCGCCGTGCTGCAAGGCGCGCGATGTCACCGGATTGTGGGCCCCGTCGGTATTGATGCCCGACTGGAACCAGACCCAGCTGTCGCGATATTCCGCATCGGGAAAGCGCTTGGCAATCTCCAGCTCCATCGCGTCGCGGCCTGCCATGGCCACGTCGATCTCGCGCGCGCCGATCCGCACCGCCTCGCGGATGGCAAAGCCGCCCACATCGGCCACACCCGCACCATGGCGGATCAGATCCAGCTCGGCCTGCGATTTGCGCATCCGCTGCTGCATGGTGGCGGGGGCAATATCGAACCCCTTGGTCGGGCGCAGAAACGCCGTCAGCTTTTCGGATTGCAGCATGGTCAGGTGATCCGCCTCGCAGCCGATCACCTTGCCGGTGCCCGTCACCGACAGGATCGCGCGCCAGTAATTGTCGCGCTGCCAGTCGGTATAGGTGATCGCATCGCCGTGGCAGCGCCGCCAGGGCTGCGCCGCGTCAATGCCCGCACTGATCGTGACGCTTTCGCCCGGTGTCACCACAAGCGCATAGGGCCGCCCGAAGGAACAATACAGAAAGCCCGAGTAATAGGCGATATTGTGCATCGAAGTGAAAACGCAGGCCTCCACCCCGTTATCCTGCATGATCTGGCGCAGCCCGGCCAGACGAGTCTCATATTCAGATGCCGCAAAGGGCAGCACCCGGTCACCTTGGTGAAAGCGATAGAATTGTGGACGTTCCGTCATAACAGACCTCATCGCAGGGGTCTGGCCTGATCGCGCCACAAGACCCCGAAAGGTCCCGGCGTACAGGACTTGGGCAGGGTTTACGGCCCTGCGAGCGGAAAGGCCTGAAAGCCCCTGCGGCGACGCCATCGCCACGACTCTGCCACAACATTGCAGAAAATGACGCAGCGTTCAACTGCCGCAAAATAAATGCCCGCAATTCAATATTTACCCATCCGCCACAAAATTGCCCCAATCAGAACACCTCAGGGCAACATTCGTCAGTGACCCTCTCCTTTGGGTTGAGCCGCATTGGTTGAACAAAACACCGAAAGACAAGGAGGCATCATGCCTGACTTTGCCGTTCAGGGACGAGTTTACAACGGGTCACTGCTTGCAGCGAATCTGCTGTCGCAACAACAAACGCTGGTGCTGTCTGACTTCGGTACAACGACATCCAGCACGCTTACTGACGAGAATGACAAGATCACCGTCGGCGAGACTGTGACGCTGGACGGAGTCGAGTTCACCATGATCGGCACCGGCACCGCCCAGCCGGGAATCAACGTCCTTGGCGTGACGGTGCCGACCGGCACGCCGGTCGATCTGATCGTGATGCAATCCTCGGTCACGGGCGACTTTCACTTCATCTTTCCCGATGGTCTGCCCAATGCCTTGGGCATGATCGCGCTTGTGGTGGATGTCGATGCGGTCGGTTATGATTTTGGAACCGATGCGCCGCTGTGTTTTGCGGCGGGCACGCTGATTCAGACGATGAGGGGTCTGGTGCCGGTCGAGGCGCTGCGCCCCGGAACGGCCCTGAAAAGCGCTGATGGCACGCCTTTGATCGTGCGCGCGGTTCTGGAAACAACTGCGCCGGAAGGCCCGGCGGTGCGCCACCTGCCGGTGCGGATCGAAGCGAACACCTTTGGCCCCGGCATGCCGAAGCGGACCCTGCGGGTCAGCCAGCAACACCGCCTGCCGATCAGCGGCGGCCTGCTGGAAACCTGCTTTGCCATGACCGCCGCCCTTGCCCCTGCCGTCGCATTCATCAACTTTGACGGTGTTCGGCTGGACATCGGCGGCGTGGCCCCCCGGTTCCATCACCTGCTCTGTGACCGCCATGGCCTTGTGTTTGCCGAAGGTCTGGCGGCGGAAACGCTGCTGGCCTCGGCAGAGGATGCCCCGGTCGCGCTGAAGGACGAAACGGCCCTGCCCTGCCTGCCGGTGCTGACCGTGCGCGAAACCCGCATGTTGCTGCGGGCGGCGGGCGCACCGCGCAGCGGATCGCTGCGGATCGGCTGCGGATCGGCGCTTGCCGAAACGGATCTGCGTATGTTCGCCTGATGCACCACCGAACCGCAGCGGTTGCCTTGCATGACGCGGAACGATCCCCATCTAACCGGGTGAGGTTCCGCTTTATGCCCTGAAGGAGACTGCCGATGCGCTGCCCCGTGGACAATGAAACCCTGGTGATGACTGATCGCAATGGGGTCGAGATCGACTATTGCCCCAAATGCCGGGGCGTCTGGCTGGATCGCGGCGAATTGGACAAGATCATCGAACGTGGTGCTGCGGTCCCCGCTCCGCAAGCCGCAGCCCCCCGCCCGCTCTATCAACCCGAACCGCCGCGCGGCGAGGCTTTCGCCCCGCCCCCGCATCGGGATCAGGGCTATCGCGAACCTTCGCGCGACGGCTATCGCGGCTCGGATGACGACTATCGCGGCCACAGGAAAAAGAAGCGTGAAGGCTTCTTGTCCGATCTGTTCGATTTCTGATCTCCGAACAGGGCCTTGCCCCCGGCACGGCCTTGGCGCAGCCTTGACGCGCGGCAGAACACGGATCTGCCGCGCGGAACAGGGATGGCACAGATGAAACCCGGGGTGCGCAATCTGATCACCGATGTGGCGGGGCTGCGGGTCGGCCATGCACAGGATGCCACGCTGCGCAGTGGCGCAACCGTTCTGCTGGCCGATACGCCCTTTGTGGCGGCGGTCAATGTCATGGGCGGCGCGCCCGGCACGCGCGAGACGGATCTTCTGGCCCCCGACCGGCTGGTGCAGCAAGTGGATGCTCTTGTGCTGTCAGGCGGATCGGCCTTCGGGCTCGATGCCGCGTCGGGCGTGGCGGACGGCCTGCGCCGCATGGGCCGGGGCTTTGCCGTGGGCACGCAGCGGGTACCGATCGTGCCGGGGGCCATCCTGTTCGATCTGCTGAATGGCGGCAACAAGGATTGGGACGAGAACCCCTATAAACAACTCGGACGCCGCGCCCTTGCCGAAGCGGGAACGGATTTCCTGCTGGGCACCATCGGCGCAGGGTATGGCGCGGCCACCGGCAGATGGAAAGGCGGGCTCGGCTCGGCCTCTTGTGTGCTGGACAGCGGTATCACCGTGGGCGCGCTGGTGGCCGTGAACGCGCTTGGCAGCGTGACCATCGGCGATGGTCCACAGTTCTGGGCCGCCCCCTGGGAGCTGGATGGCGAGTTTGGCGGGCTGGGCCTGCCGACGCATTTCCCTGCCGAGACCGATCCGCTGCCGATGAAACGCATGGGCGAGGCCACTACCATCGCCATCGTCGCCACCGATGCCGCCCTGACGCAGGCCGAGGCGCAGCGCATCGCCACAGCCGCGCAGGATGGCATGGCGCGGGCCATCGTGCCCGCGCACACGCTGCTGGACGGCGATCTGGTCTTTGCCGCCGCCACCGGCAGCTGGCACATGGCTGATCCGCTGCGCGATCTGTTCCAGATCGGCCACGCCGCCGCCTGCTGTCTGGCGCGGGCGATTGCGCGCGGGGTTCATGCCGCCCGACCCATGCCGGGCGACCTGCAACCCTGCTGGCAAAGCCACCCTTTCGCGCCGCGCTGATCCGCCCTCATCGGGCCATGGCAGGCTCGCGCGCCTCTGCGTAAAAGGCGCGGTGGCGGGTTTCGGCCAGAGCAGCCGCCCGGTCGAACAGCCCCGGATTGACCGCGATGCGCTGCCGCCGCCCCGAGGCCAGCAGATCAAAGTCACGCCACGCCGCCTGTCGGGTAAAGGCGGGAGTGGCGATGAAGCGCCGGCACGCCTCGACGATCTGCGTGATCTGGATCCGCTCTTCCGGGGTGATCGGCTGTTCCCGCATCGGATCAACCCCGGCAGGCGACGGCGACACCCGCGCCATGCCGTCGGGTACGCAATCCGCAAGACCGGCATGCAGGCTCTGGCTGATCAGGAACAATTGCCGGATGCGCAGCCGCGCCATGCCCGACCGCTCGATCTTGGCCAGTTCGGGCAGATAACCTGCCCCCATCGCATGCACCGCCCCTGCCATATAACGCGCATGGGCGCGCAACACCGGATAGGGCGTATCGACCTGTTCGACATGGATGAAGTAATCCTGCGGCGTCAGTTCCGGCAGCAGCGGAATCGCCCCCAACCGGCGCGAGCCGATCACCGCGACCCGCGCATGGATCTCGGGCCAATTGCTGCGCAGATGGGCCAGCAGCCGGTGCAGCAGCGCCTGTTCGGTCACAAACTCGGACCGGAAATACAGGTAGAACCGGGCGACCTGCCGCGCGGCCACCGCAGGGGCGCCCAGCAGTTCGAACCCGAAGGGAGAGACGACATCCAGCGGCGGCAAAGACCGGAATGCCGCCTGCGTGATGTCATGCCAATGGAAGGGAGAAAGGGTCATGGTGATGCCTCCTGAAAGTTTGCACATTCAAGTGGCACATCAGAGATGATGAATAATCTCTTAACCTGATGCGGAAAACTGCGGATACGCGGAAAAGTGCCGCCCGGAGCCGGTTACCAGCGGTTCAGCGCCGCCTCATCCTCGGCTTTGGCGGCGACCCAGACCGCCCCGTCATGGCCGATTTCCTTCTTCCAGAACGGCGCGCGGGATTTGAGGTAATCCATCAGGAACTCTGCCGCGGCGAAGGCATCGGCGCGATGCCGGGCCGCCGTCGCCACCATCATGATCGGCTCGTTCGGGCCAAGCCGCCCATGGCGATGGATCACCAGCGCATCGGCAAGCTGCCATCTGGCGCAGGCCTCGTCGATGATTGCGGCAATGGCGCGTTCGGTCATGCCGGGATAATGCTCGATCTCCATCGCGGCCAGTTGGCCGCCATTGTCGCGCACCAGCCCGGTAAAGGTGACCACCGCCCCTGCCCCGTCGACCCCGGCAATGAACGCCTCGGTTTCGCGCCCGATGTTGAAGGCCGCCTCTTGCACCAGCAGCAGCATGTCAGCCCCCGGTCATCGGCGGAAAGAAGGCCACTTCGCGCACGCCGGCCAAGGGGGCGTCAAAGCTCGACAGCTCCTGATCCAGCGCCACCCGCAGCGCCGGAAGGTCGGCAAAGGCATAGGCATAGCGCTCTTCCCGCGCCGACAGTTCGGTGATCAGATCGGCCACGGTTGCCGCCGATGTCTCCACCTTTTCCCGGGGCAGACCGATGCGTTCCCGCACCCATGCGAAATACATCACCTCGACGATCATCGCTTTTCATCCCGCAGATAGGGCAAGGCCTTGCGGAAATAATCCCAGCCGGTGACGAATGTCAGCAGAGCCGCGATCCAGATCAGCACCAACCCGACATTCGTGGCATAGGCGGCGCAATCGCGCCCGCCACAGGTGCGGATCGGATCGGCAAGCCCCTGCGACACCGCTTCGGCATATTGCTCGGGCGTCAGCCCGCGCAGGGCGATGCCTTCCAGATATTCCAGCCCAGTGCCCAGAAACAGCACGGCAATCGCCACCATCTGCGCCGTGGTTTTCCACTTGGCCAGTCTGGTGACTTTCAGCAAGCCCGCCTTGGCCCCCAGAAATTCGCGCAGACCCGACACGCAGACTTCGCGGAACAGGATCAGCGTGGCGGGCAGGATCAGCCAGGGATTCATACCGGAATAGCCGGTGATTACCATGATGGCGATGACCACCATCGCCTTGTCGGCAATCGGATCCAGCATCGTTCCGAACTTCGATTCCTGCTTCCAGAGCCGGGCCAGATAGCCATCGAACCAATCGGTGACCGCCGCGCCGATGAACAGCGTCAGGGCGAACCAATCGGCCCAGGGCCGCTGGAAATACAGGAACATCACTGCCACGCCAGGCGCGGCGAGCAGGCGCAGCACAGTGAGGATATTGGGTATGTTCCACGTCATATCGAAGTCGTAGCGGAAGGGGCGCGCGGGGGGAAGGGGGCCGCTGATTTTATCCGCAGCGCAGGCTTTACAGCCGTGCAGCGGAACGTTAGGTCAGCCGCTTTGCGACGAAAGGGAACGCCATGCAGGCCTGCGGGATCGACTTTGGAACCTCGAACTCCACCGTGGGCGTGGCATCCGTCAGCGGCGCAGACCTGCTGGCACTGGAGGGCGATGCCGTCACCCTGCCCTCGGCGGTGTTCTGGCACGAGGATGGCGTGGCAGAGTTCGGGCGCGCGGCGATTGCCGCCTATGTCAACCGCGAGGATGGCCGCCTGATGCGCGGGCTGAAAAGCACGCTCGGGTCGTCGCTGATCACCGAACGCACCCGGGTCGGCAACAAGGCCCTCAGCTTCCGCGAGGTTCTGGCGCGCTATATCGGCCATCTGCGCGCGCGTCTGGTGGCCAGCGCTGGGGATGTGCCCGCCGTGGTGATGGGGCGTCCGGTGCATTTCGTCGAGGATGATGCCGACGGCGATGCCCGCGCCGAGGCGGTGCTGGGCGAGATTGCCCGCGAGGTCGGCTTCCGCGAGGTGGCCTTTCAATACGAACCGATTGCGGCAGCGCTGCATTACGAATCCAGCGTGGCCACCGAAGAGCTGGTGCTGATCGTCGACATCGGCGGCGGCACCTCGGATGTGTCGCTGGTGCGGGTGGGGCCGAACCTGCGCGCCAAGGCCGACCGCGCGGCGGATATTCTTGGCAATGACGGGATCCGGGTCGGCGGCACCGATTTTGACCGGCTGCTGAGCCTGGCCGAGGTGATGCCGCATCTGGGCTTTGGCACACCGACCGGCGGCGGGCGCGGAATCATGCCGCGCCATTATTACCTGGACCTGGCCACCTGGCATCGCATCAACTTTCTTTACACGCAGCGGGTCGCCGCCGATCTGAAGGCCTTGCGGCACACGGCGGACCGGCCCGAATTGCTGGATCGCCTGATCCGCGTGGTGTCGGACCGTCAGGGTCATGCGCTGGCAATGGAGGTAGAGGCCGCGAAAATCGCCCTGTCCGAGGCTGAGGCGGTGCGCCTGATGCTGGCGCGGCTGACCGGCGGGCCGAACCCGATGGCCAGCCGGGCCGGGTTTGAAACCGCCGTCGCGGCACCGCTGGCGCGCATCGCAGATCTGCTGCGCGCCGTGCTGGCACAGGGCGGCGTGGCCCCCGATCAGGTCGGCACCGTGTTCCTGACCGGCGGCTCCAGCCAGTTGCCCATTCTGCACGCGGTGGTGCAGCAGGTGCTGCCGGGCGTGCGTCTGGCGACCGGCGACATGCTGGGCAGCGTCGGCACCGGCCTTGCGCTGGACGCGGCGCGCAAATTCGCCTGACGGGTCAGGCGGCTTCGGCGGGCCTGCGGATCTGCGTGGCGGCATCCAGCACCAGCGGGCGCAGACCTGCGCCCCCGGCATCCAGCATTTCAAACAGGTGCCGCCGCATCCGGGGCTCCCAGAAATCATTGATATGATTGGCCAGGCCCGACACGCCCTCGTCATGGGGTTTGCTTTCCATGAACTTGGCGATCTGGTTCGCCATGGTGATCAGCTTGGAATGGGGTGTTTTTTCAAGCGACATGGGCAGCCTCTTCAGGTGCGATACGATGGGGATGGGTAAAACAATCAAAGCGGTCGGGGCGGGCCAGCCCGATCAGCGTCAGCCCGGCCTGATCGGCCATGCGCACAGCGGCAGTGGTGGGGGCCGACACCGCGATCAGTACCGGCGATCCCAGCGCACAGGCCTTCTGCACCATGTCGATCGACACGCGGCAGGTCAGGATCAGCGCACCGTTTGCAGCCAGCAGGTCGCCGCCGGGCCGCGACAGCGCCCCGACCAGCTTATCGAGCGCATTGTGCCGCCCCACATCCTCGCGCGACAGCTGGATGCCTTCAGGCGTCCAGAAAGCGGCGCAATGGGCGGCGCGGCTGGCATCATGCAGCGGCTGATGCGCGGGCAGTTCGGCCACGGCCTGCATCACCTGTGACGGCGTGAGGCGAAAGCCCGTATCCACCACCGGGCGCGCCACACGCACCGCCTCGGCCAGACTGTCGATCCCGCACAGGCCGCAGCCCACCGGCCCCGCCATGGTGCGGCGGCGGTTGGCCTGCCGTGCTTCGGCCTCGGGTTTCAGCCAGATCTGCAGATCAAGGCCCAGATCGGTTGCCACCGTCTCGACCGTGTCGATCTCGTCCGGTGTGGCAATACCTTCGGTCAGCGAAAACCCATAGGCGAAATCCACCAGATCGGCAGGCGTTGCCATCATCACCGCATGGGTCGAGCCGTTATACGACAGGGCCACGGCCACCTCTTCAGGCAAAACGCGGCTGTCGTCAGAGGCGCGGCCCGCCGTGAAGGCGAGCCGCCGGAGCGGGCGATGCGTCTGCATCACTCGGCAGCGGGCAGGATGCGGCGCGACAGGTTGGCCTGCGCGGTGTAATCATCCTGCCAGTCGGTTGTCGGGCCGTTCGACGGGCTGACCTGAACCGCCGTCACCTTGTATTCCGGGCAGTTGGTTGCCCAGTCCGAAAAATCGGTGGTGATCACGTTGGCCTGCGTCGTAGGGTGGTGGAAGGTGGTGTAGACCACGCCGGGCGACACCCGATCCGTGATCTGCGCCCGCAGCGCCGTTTCGCCCGACCGCGAGGCCAGACGCACCCAATCGCCCTCTTTCACGCCGCGCACCTCGGCATCATGCGGATGGATTTCCAGCACATCCTCGGCGTGCCAGACCACATTCGCCGTGCGCCGCGTTTGCGCACCGACGTTGTACTGCGACAGGATCCGCCCGGTGGTCAGCAAGAGCGGGAAGCGCGGCCCGGTCTTTTCATCCGTCGCCACATATTCGGTGCGGATGAACTTGCCCCGCCCGCGCACGAAACCGTCTATATGCATCAGCGGCGTGCCTTCGGGGGCCTTTTCGTTGCAGGGCCATTGGACAGAGCCCATGGTTTCCAGCTTTTCATAGCTCACACCGGCAAAGCTCGGCGTGGTCAGCGCGATTTCTTCCATGATCTGCGACGGGTGGGTGTAGGTCCAGCCCGCGCCCATCGCATTGGCGAAAAGCTGCGTCACTTCCCAATCGGCATATCCCTGTTTCGGGGCCATCACCTTGCGCACGCGGTTGATGCGACGCTCGGCATTGGTGAACGTGCCGTCCTTTTCCAGGAAGGTGGAGCCGGGGAAGAACACATGCGCGTAATTCGCCGTCTCGTTCAGGAACAGGTCATGCACGATGACACAGTCCATTGCAGCCAGACCGGCGGCAACGTGTTTGGTGTCGGGATCCGATTGCAGGATGTCCTCACCCTGGCAATAGAGGCCCTTGAACGTGCCCTCGACCGCCGCGTCCAGCATGTTGGGAATGCGCAGACCCGGCTCGTTGTCGATCTTGGCGCCCCAGACCTTTTCAAAGATCGCGCGCACATCGTCATTCTTCACATGGCGATAGCCCGGCAGCTCGTGCGGGAACGACCCCATATCACAGCTGCCCTGCACGTTGTTCTGGCCGCGCAGCGGGTTCACGCCCACGCCGGGACGGCCGATATTGCCGGTCAGCATGGCAAGGTTGGCAATACCGATCACGGTGGTCGATCCCTGGCTGTGTTCGGTCACGCCCAGCCCGTAATAGATCGCGCCATTGCCGCCCTTGGCAAACAGACGCGCCGCGGCGCGCAGCTCTTCCGGCGGCACGCCGGTGAGCAGATGCACCGCTTCGGGGCTGTGCTTCGGATCGGCAACGAATTCCGCATAGTCCAGGAACTCGTCCCAGTCGCAGCGGTTGCGGATGAACTCTTCATCCATCAGCCCTTCGGTCACGATCACATGCGCCAGCGCCGTCACCACGGCCACATTGGTGCCGGGGGTCAGCGCCAGGTGATGCGCCGCCTTGATATGCGGGCTTTCCACCATTTCGGTGCGGCGCGGGTCGATAACGATCAGCTTGGCCCCCTTGCGCAGGCGCTTTTTCAGGCGGCTGGCAAAGACCGGGTGCCCGGAAACCGGGTTGGCCCCGATCACGATGACCACATCGGTTTCTTCGACCGAGTCGAAATCCTGCGTGCCCGCAGAGGTGCCGAAGGTCTGGCCCAGACCATAGCCGGTGGGCGAATGGCAGACGCGGGCGCAGGTGTCGGTGTTGTTGTTGCCAAACACCGCACGGGTCAGTTTCTGCACCAGATAGGCTTCTTCATTGGTGCAGCGGCTGGAGGTGATCACCCCGACCGAGTGCCGCCCGTGTTGCGCCTGAATTCCGCGCATCCGGTTGGCGGCAAATTCCATCGCCTCGGCCCAGGACACTTCCTGCCAGGGATCGTTGATGCTGTCGCGGATCATAGGGTTGAGGATGCGGTCCTTGTGGCTGGCATAACCATAGGCAAAGCGGCCTTTGACGCAGCTGTGCCCCCGGTTCGCCTTGCCGTGCTTGTACGGCACCATGCGCACCAGCTCATCGCCGCGCATTTCAGCCTTGAAGCTGCACCCGACGCCGCAATAGGCGCAGGTGGTGATGACCGAACGCTCCGGCGTGCCGATCTCGATCACGCTTTTTTCCTGCAGCGTCGCAGTCGGGCAGGCCTGCACGCAGGCGCCGCACGATACGCAATCCGAGGTCAGCGCCGTATCGGTCTTGGCCCCGAACGAGACACGGCTGTCAAAGCCCCGGCCTTCGATGGTCAGCGCGAACGTGCCCTGCACTTCTTCGCAGGCCCGCACGCAGCGCGAGCAGACGATACATTTCGCAGGGTCATAGCTGAAATACGGGTTGCTGTCGTCTTTCGGCAGATATTGCGGATTGACCTGACCGGAATTGTCCTTGGCCTTGAAATGGGTGTCCACGGCCTCGTAGCGCACATCGCGCAGACCGACGGCCCCGGCCATATCCTGCAATTCGCAATCGCCATTGGCCGAACAGGTCAGGCAATCCAGCGGGTGATCGCTGATATACAGCTCCATCACGCCGCGGCGCAGCTGCTTGAGCTTGCCATTCTGCGTCTGCACCTTGATGCCCGGCGCAACCGGCGTGGTGCAGGAGGCGGGCGTGCCGTTGCGGCCTTCGATCTCCACCAGACACAGACGGCACGAGCCGAAGGCATCAATGCTGTCGGTGGCGCAGAGCTTTGGCACGCTGATGCCGATCTCGGCGGCGGCGCGCATGATGCTGGTGCCTTCCGGCACGGTCACATCAAAGCCGTCAATGGTCAGCGTGACCATGGTTTTCGATTTGGATGCCGGGGTGCCGAAATCGCGATCCGGGATGATGAAGTCTTTCATTCGGCGGCCTCCTTGGCGGTCGCGTGGAAGTCATCGGGGAAATGGGTCAGGGCCGACATGACGGGATAGGGGGTAAAGCCGCCCAGCGCGCAGAGCGAGCCGGATTTCATCGTGTCGCAAAGGTCGGTCAGCAGCGGAATCGCGGCGGTATCGCCGCGCGCGATGCGGTCCACGGTTTCGACGCCGCGCACAGCGCCGATGCGGCAGGGGGTGCATTTGCCACAGGATTCGATCGCGCAGAATTCCATCGCGAACCGCGCCTGTTTCAGCATATCGGCGCTGTCATCAAAGACGGTGATGCCCGCATGGCCGATCAGGCCGCCCTTGCCGGCATATTCCTCGTATCCGAACGGCGTGTCGAACAGGGCGCGCGGGAAATAGGCACCCAGCGGCCCGCCGACCTGCACCGCCTTGACCGGGCGGCCCGAGGAGGTGCCCCCGGCAATGCCGTCGATGATCTCGCCAAGGGTCAGACCAAAGGCGATCTCGTAAAGGCCACCATATTTCACATTGCCCGCGATTTGCAGCGGGATGGTGCCGCGCGACCGGCCAAGGCCGAAGTTCTGATAAAACGCCGCACCCTTCTCGAAGATCACCGGGATGGTGGCAAGCGAGATCACGTTGTTGACCACGGTCGGCTTGCCAAGGAACCCTTCCAGCGCGGGCAGCGGCGGTTTGGCCCGCACCACGCCCCGCTTGCCTTCCAGGCTGTTGAGCAGGCTGGTTTCCTCGCCGCAGACATAGGCCCCGGCACCCGAGCGGATCTCCATGTCAAAGGCAAAGCCGGACCCGGCCACCGATGCGCCCAGCAGGCCCGCAGTCCGGGCGATCCGGACAGCCTGTTCCATCACCGCAATCGCATCGGGGTATTCGGAGCGCAGATAGACATAGCCTTTGGTCGCGCCACAAGCGATGCCCGCGATGGTCATGCCTTCGATCAGCGTGAAGGGGTCGCCTTCCATGATCATCCGGTCGGCAAAGGTGCCGGAGTCGCCCTCGTCCGCATTGCAGACGATGTATTTCTGATCGGCCTTCGCCTCGGCAACGGTTTTCCATTTGATGCCGGTCGGGAACCCGGCCCCGCCGCGTCCGCGCAGACCCGAGGCCGACACTTCGGCCACGATCTCGGCCCCGGTCATCGTCAGCGCCCGGGTGAGGCCCGCATAGCCGCCGTGGGCCTTGTAATCGTCAAGCGACAGCGGGTCGATCACGCCACAGCGCGCGAAGGTCAACCGGGTCTGCGCCCGCAGCCAGGGCAGATCGTCGGTGCGGCCAAGCGCCTTGGCACTGCTACCGTCGAACACGCCTGCCACATCGGCCACCGTCATCGGGCCATAGGCCATGCGGCCTTCGGGGGTCTCGACCTCCAGCAGCGGCTCCAGCCAGACCATGCCGCGCGAGCCGTTGCGCACCAGCGTCAGGTCAATGCCCCGCTTCGCCGCCTCGGCCTGCACGGCTTTCGCCACGTCATCGGCACCCAGTGCCTTGGCCGCCGCATCAAGGGGAAGGTAAATCTTCATCAGCGCACCTCTGCCAACAGGGCGTCAAACCGCGCCTCATCCACCCGGCCCACCACGCGGCCATCCACCAGAGCCGCAGGCGCACAGGCGCACAGGCCAAGACAGAACACCGGCTCCAGCGTCACCGCGCCATCGGCCGTGGTTTCATGCCATTCGATTCCCAGCCGCTTTTGCGCATGGGCTGCCACCCGGTCTGCCCCCATCGCCTGACAGGCCTCGGCCCGGCACAGCTTGAGCACATGGCGCCCGGCAGGCTCTTCGCGGAAATCGTGATAGAAGCTCATCACGCCATGCACTTCGGCGCGGCTGAGCGTCAGATTCTGCGCGATCACCGGCAAAGCCGCCTGGGGCACATGGCCGAATTCGGCCTGAATGGCGTGCAGAATGGGCAGAAGCGGCCCTTCCATCCCGTCATGCGCGGCCAGTATCTCACTGACGCGGGTAAGGGTGGCGGCATCACTTGGCTGCATGGCTGACCTCCGGCTGGCTTTTGCACAGCTTCTACGCCGGTCGATAGATGATTCAATAGTGAAATACCGTCATTCGATAGACGCCATCTATCGAACCTTCACCTCGGCCCCGCGTTTTGCCGCATCCAGCAGGGCTGCGATCAAGGGGGTATGGGGTTCGCGGTGCGCGGCGATCAGGCCCACCAGATGCTCTGCCTCCGGTGCCACGATCGGGATCGCGCAGACCCGCCCCGATTGCGCGAACAGATCCGCCAGCTTCTTGGGCAGAACCGAGGCCCAATGCCCGGTCATCACATGCGACAGCAGGGTGATGGTGGAGTTTGATTCGACCGTCGGGATGACGGCGGCCCCGGCCTCGGCGAGATGCTGGTTCACGATGCGCCGGTTCTGCATGTCGCCGGTCAGCAGGCACAGCGGCAGACCTGACAACTCGCCCCATGTCACCTGCGCGCGGTCGGCCAGCGGGGTGCCGGGGGCACAGAGCAGGCGGTAAAATTCGGCATAAAGCGGCACCTGCGTCACCCGGCCCAGCGGTTCATTGTCCAGATAGGTGATGCCCGCATCCAGATCGAGCCGTTCGATCCCGGTCAGGATTTCGGCGCTGGTGCGCGACAGGATGGTGACACGCACATTGGGATGGCGGCGGGTGAACGGTGTGGTCAGATCGGCCACCATCGGCAGCGCGGTCGGAATGACACCGATCCGCAGATTGCCGGCAAGCCCGGCGCGGATGCTGCGCATTTCATCCTTCAGCGCGCGGGTGTCACTGACAATCCGCCGCGCCCGGTCCAGCACCCGCTGCCCCTCGGGCGTCAGCCCCTGATAACGCGAGCCGCGATAGACCAGTTGCACGCCAAGCTGCTCTTCCAGCTGCTTGATGGCCGAAGACAGGGTCGGCTGCGTCACGCGGCACGCCTCGGCGGCACGGCCGAAATGGCCCTCATTGGCCAGCGCGATGAACATTTCCAGCTTGTCGATCATGCCTTGTCATCGCAGCAAAGGGCAGATCGCGCAAGAAACACCGGCAAGGCTTGTTCCGCATCGCCGACAGGCCTACATCCTTGGCATGAAAATCCGCATCCCCTTTCTGAACAAACCGCCCCTTGTTCCGGTCATCCGCCTGCAAGGGGCCATCGGCAGTGGCGGGCGCTTTGGCGCGGGCCTGAATGATGCCGCCCTCGCCCCGCTGATCGAGCGGGCCTTCAAAGGCAAACCTGCCGCCGTTGCGCTGGCGATCAACTCGCCCGGCGGATCGGCGGCGCAATCCTCGCTGATTGCCGCGCGCATTCGGCGGCTGGCGGATGAAAAGGGCGTGAAGGTCCACGCCTTTGTCGAGGATGTGGCGGCCTCGGGCGGCTATTGGCTGGCCTGTGCGGCGGATGACATCTGGGTGGATGACAGCTCGCTTGTCGGGTCCATCGGGGTGATCTTCGCGGGCTTTGGCTTTCACGAATTGCTGGCCCGGCAGGGGATCGAGCGGCGGGTGATCACCGCCGGACGGTCCAAATCGCTGGCCGATCCGTTCCTGCCCGAAAAGCCCGAGGATGTGGCGCGGCTGAAAGCCCTGCAAGAGCCGATCCACCGGGCCTTCATCGCCCATGTGCAGGCCCGGCGCGGCACGCGGCTGTCGCAATCCGCCGATCTGTTCAATGCCGATATCTGGGTGGGGCAGCAGGCGGTCGATCTGGGGCTGGCCGATGGCGTTGCGCATCTGGTGCCCCGGATGAAGGCGCTTTACGGCGACAAGGTGCGCCTTGCGCCGATGGGCCAACGCCGCAGCCTTGTGCAGCGTCTGACCGGCAGCGCCATGGGGGCCGCGATGGCCGAAATGGAGGACCGCGCCGCCTTTGCACGGTTCGGGTTGTGACATGCTGATCAAGATCGTCACCCTGTTCCTGATCGCCATGGGCGGGATGGCCGTCTATTTCAAAATGCGCATGGGCGGCAAGCGTCGCAGGCTTGCAAAGCCTGCCACCTGCCCTAAATGCGGTCGGCACAGAATAGGAACCGGGCCCTGCCCCTGCGGCGCGCCGGAAAAAAAGGGATAACTCCGCGTGACGATGGATCTGGTCTATGTGGCAGCGGGGCTTGTCCTGCTGGTGTTCGGGGGTGATGCGCTGGTGCGGGGGGCGGTGTCACTGGCCCTCAGGCTTGGCATCCCGGCGCTGATCGTCGGGCTGACCGTGGTGGCCTTCGGCACCTCGGCGCCAGAGCTGATCGTTTCGGTCAATGCCGCGCTGGATGGTCAGGCCGGGATCGCGCTTGGCAATGTTGTCGGCTCCAACATCGTGAACATTCTGGTCATCCTCGGCCTGCCTGCGCTGATCGCCACCATCCATTCCAGCCAGATCGACACGCGCCGCAGCTATCTGGTGATGCTGGCGACCACGCTGCTGTTCATCGTGCTGAGCTTTTTTGGCCCGCTCACCTGGTGGCATGGCCTGATCCTGCTGGCCGGGCTGGCGCTGACGCTGTGGGACAATATCCGACAGGCGCAGGCGCATCGTGCCAGCGCCGAACCCGAACTGGCCGGGGCCGAACCCTTCATGCCGGTGTGGAAGATTACCGCCTTCATCGTCGCAGGGCTTGTGGCGCTTGGCTTCGGGGCGAGCCTGCTGGTGGATGGTGCCGTGAACATCGCCCGGTCGATCGGCGTTAGCGAAACGGTGATCGGCCTGACGCTGGTCGCCATCGGCACATCCCTGCCCGAACTTGTCACCAGCGTCATGGCCGCCTTTCGCAAGCAGGCCGATGTGGCGATGGGCAATGTGATCGGATCGAACACCTTCAACATTCTGGCGATTCTGGGCATCACCGGCCTGATCGCCCCGATGGAGGTGCCCAGCCAGATTCTGACCTTTGACAATTGGGTGATGCTGGCTGCATCGCTGCTGCTGGTGCCCTTCGTGTTCCTGCGGCAGGACATCGGCAAGGTCGTGGGTCTTGGCCTGATGGCCGCCTATGGCGCCTATGCCGTAGCGCTGGTGGCATGATGCGGGCGCTGGTCACAGGGGCGGGCAAGCGGCTTGGGCAGGCGATGGCGGTCTATCTGGCCGGGCGCGGCCTTGATGTTGCGGTCCATTATGCAGGCTCTGCCGAGGGTGCCGCCGAAACCGTGGCGCAGATCGAAGCCTTGGGCCGACGCGCGGTGGCGCTGCAAGCCGATCTGACCGACGAGGCACAGACGCAGGCCCTGCTGCCGCGCGCCACAGAGGCGCTGGGAGGCCCCTTCACCGTTCTGGTGAACAATGCCTCGATCTTCGACTATGACACCCTGAGCAGCGCCACGCGTGCCAGCTGGGACCGGCATATGGAAAGCAACCTGCGCGCGCCCTTCGTGCTGACGCAGGCCTTCGCCGCACAGGCCCCCGCCGCCGCGCGTGACGCGATGGGCGAGCCGCTGGCGACCGGCCTTGTGGTGAACATGATCGACCAGCGGGTTCAAAAGTTGACGCCGGAGTTCATGACCTACACGCTGGCCAAGATGGGCCTCTGGGCGCTGACCCGCACGGCGGCACAGGCGCTGGCCCCCAGCATCCGGGTGAATGCCATCGGGCCGGGGCCGACCCTGCAAGGCGCGCGGCAAAGCCTGGATCACTTCACCCGCCAGCGCAGCAACACCGTTCTGGGCCGCGGGGCCAACCCTGCCGACATCACCGCAGCGCTTGGCTTTTTCATGGATTCCCCCGGCGTGACCGGCCAGTTGATCTGCGTCGATGGCGGACAACATCTGGGCTGGAAAACTCCTGACATTCTGGGCGTCGAGTGACCTTGCGTCAGCCCCCTGCGGCGACTTGTCCACTTTTCGCATTTCGGTCACGGAACTGTTAGGAAATCCTTGATTTTTCAGGTGTTTGCCAAGCGTGTAATTATTTATCCTGCAATATCAATATCTTAAAAAACGGCCTATTTTTTAGGCAAGTGAACGAAATGGGCCAAATACAAGGGAAATTCGCCGGGTTTCAGATTTTCTCCGCAGAGTTATCCACAGAAACGGTGGACAGGTTTTCTCTTGCCCCCACCCGGATATCATTGCAGCGATGGCGGGGAATCGTTGCGCCGGAAGGGAAGCGTTGCAGTGCAGGATGACGGGCCGAAAACCGCGCCGGACAAGACCGGACATGACCTGATTCAGGACTATCTGAGAACGCTGGATGGCTCTCCGGGCGTGTATCGGATGCTGAACGGCAGCAACGAGGTGCTGTATGTCGGCAAGGCGCGCAACCTGCGGGCGCGGGTGTCGAACTATGCCCGCCCCTCGGGCCATTCGGGCCGCATCGCCCGGATGATCCTTGAAACCGCTTCGATGATGTTTCTGACCACACGCACCGAAACCGAGGCGCTGCTGCTGGAACAGAACCTGATCAAGCAGTTGAAGCCGCGCTACAACGTGCTGCTGCGCGATGACAAAAGCTTTCCCAATATCCTGATCGGGGCGGATCACGCCTTTCCGATGATCAAGAAACACCGCGGCAAGCGGTCGGAAAAGGGCGCCTATTTCGGGCCTTTCGCCAGTGCCGGGGCGGTGAACCGCACGCTGAACCAGTTGCAGCGGGTGTTTCTGCTGCGCACCTGCACCGATGCGATGTTTGCAGGCCGCACCCGCCCCTGCCTGCTGTTCCAGATCAAGCGCTGCGCTGGCCCCTGCGTGGGCCGCGTGTCGCAAGAGGATTACGCCCGGCTTGTGCAGGACGCGACGCGCTTTCTGGAAGGCAAGACCACCACCGTTCAGGCCGATCTGGCCGCCTCGATGGCCGAGGCCGCCGAGGCGATGGAATATGAACGCGCCGCCGCCCTGCGTGACCGGATCAAGGCGCTGACACAGGTGCAAAGCGCGCAGGGCATCAATCCGCGCGGCGTGGCCGAGGCGGATGTGGTGGCACTGCATCTGGAGGGCGGGCAGGCCTGCGTGCAGGTGTTTTTCATCCGCGCCAACCAAAGCTGGGGCAACCGCGACTTCTATCCGAAAACCGGCGCGGGCGCGGAAGAACCGGAAATTCTGGAGGCCTTTCTCAGCCAGTTCTATGATGACAAGGAGCCACCCCGCCTGATCCTGCTGTCACATCCCGTCGACAACGAAGATCTGGTGACGCAGCTGCTGTCTGATCGCGCCGGGCGGAAGGTGGAGCTTGCCGTGCCACAACGGGGCGAGAAGGCCGAGCTGGTGGAGAATGCCGCGCGCAATGCCCGCGAAAGCCTTGCCCGCAAGATGGCCGAAAGTTCCACCCAGAACAAATTGCTGGCCGGTCTGGCCGAAGCCTTTGATCTGGACGCCCCGCCCAAGCGGATCGAGGTCTACGACAACTCGCATATCCAAGGCACCAATGCCGTCGGTGGCATGATCGTGGCCGGGGCCGAAGGCTTTCTCAAATCGCAATACCGCAAGTTCAACATTAAATCCGATGCCGGGGCCAACAGCGACGATTTCGGCATGATGAAAGAGGTGCTGACCCGCCGCTTTGAACGGCTGCTGAAAGAGGATCCCGAGCGCGCGTCCGAAGCCTGGCCAGATCTGCTGCTGATCGACGGCGGCGCGGGGCAGGTGTCGGCGGTGGCGGGCATCATGGCCGAGCTGGGGGTGGATGACATCCCGATGGTCGGTGTCGCCAAGGGCGTGGACCGCGATCACGGCAAGGAAGAGTTCCACCGCCCCGGCGAGCCGCCGTTTGCCCTGCGCATGAACGACCCGGTGCTGTATTTCGTGCAGCGCCTGCGCGACGAGGCGCACCGCTGGGCCATCGGGGCCCATCGCGCCAAACGCGCCAAGGCGGTCAGCGCCACGCCGCTGGACGATATTCCGGGGGTTGGGGCCACCCGCAAACGTGCGCTGCTGGCGCATTTCGGCAGTGCCAAGGCGGTCAGCCGCGCCGCGACCGAGGATCTTATGGCTGTCACCGGGATTTCCGAGGCGATGGCACGGCAGATCCACGATTTCTTTCACGACCGGGGCTAGGCGCGGATCGGTCAGCCGCGGTGGAACTCCTGCTCCACCACGCGGCTGCCCCAGGCCTCGCCCTCTGCTTCGACGGCCAGCCGGAAGCCTGCGCTTTCATAAAGATGCCGCGCCGCATCCAGCCCGGCGAAGGTGGTCAGCCAGGCCTTGCCACTGCTTTGCGCATCGGCATGGCGCATCGCCTGCGCCAGCATCTTGCGCCCGATGCCACTGCCCCTGCAGCGGTCTGATACGATGAACCAGCGCAGATGCGCCCCGCGCGGGCCAGAGGCCGGATCGTTCAGATCGAGGATCAATGAGGCGGCAAGCCCCGCGTCATCCCGCCCCAGCAACACCAGATCCCCGGGCGCTTGCCGACAGGCAAAGACGGCCAGCTCTGCCGCGACCTTGGCCTCGAAGACCGTGCCAAAGCCCCAGTGCCGCGCATAATGCGCGCCATGCAGGGCAGCGATGCCGCCCAAGGCACCGGGAAAGAACTGGTCTGCGAGGATCATCGGCTCACCTGTGCGGGGTGCATCTGCCGCAGCATAGCCCGCCCGGCAGCACAGTAAAACCCTGAGGATCAGCCGGCCGTCGCCGCCCGTTTGGCCGCCAGACGCGCGCGCCACAGAGTGAACACCGCCGCCCCGGCCACCAGCGCCGCCCCCAGCATCACATTCAGCTTCAGCTCTTCGTCGAACAGCGTCAGGCCCAGAATGGCGATGAACACCAGTTGCAGCAGCGCAAAGGGCTGCACATCGCTGGCCTCGGCCACTTCATAGGCCTTGATCATCATGTAATGCGCGCCTGCGCCAGTCAGGCACAGCACGCCCATCCAGCCCCAGTCGCCCGCCGTCATCGGCTGCCAGAACCACAGGCCCAGCGGCGAGATCGCCACGGCGGCCACAATCCCCGTCCACAGGAAACTGGTGCCCGCCATGTCACCCCGCGCCACATAGCGCGTCAGCAGCGCATAAAGCGCGAACATGAAGGCCGCGAGCAAGGGCACCGCCGCCCAGGGCGAAAAGACCGCGACCCCCGGTTGCAGGATGATCAGAACGCCGATGAAGCCCACGCCGATCGCCGTCCAGCGCCGCCAGCCGACGCTTTCACCCAGCACCACACCCGACAGGGCCGCGACGATCAGCGGATAGCTGACAAACACCGCATGGCTGGCAATCAGCCCCAGTTGCACAAAGGCGAGGATCATCACGCAGACCTCGACGATCAGCAGCAGGCCGCGCGTCAGTTGCACCCAAGGGTGGCGCGAGCGGATCTGCGCCACGATGCCACCCGGCTGCCGCGCCGAAAGCGCCAGCGCGAACAGGGCAAAGACCCAGAAGCGGATCATCACCACCATATAGACGTTGTATTCCTGTGCCAGATGGCTGGAAATCCCGTCCTGCAAGGCAAAGACCAGCGAGGTCGCGCTCATCAGCAGGATGCCGAGGCCGGTGTTCTGTTTCGCGCGGGGGATCATGTCTGCGGCTCCGGCAGCGGTTGGGATTGGGGTTGCGCCTTGCCGCGCCCTTGCCACAGCATCCACAGCCCGGCGGCCACGATGACAGCCGTGCCGATCAGCACATTGGGGCGCAGCACCTCGTCATAGACCGTGATGCCGATCAGGCTGACAAAGGCGATTTGCAGATAGGCGAAGGGTTGCACCGCGCTGGCCTCGGCGGTGGCATAGCATCGGATCAGCAGCCAATGCGCGAAGGTGGCCAGCCCGGCATAGATGGCGGTCAGGCCCCAGTCGGCCAGCGTCATCCGCTCCCAGAACGGCAGGCCGATCACGGTCATCATCGCCGCCCCCAAGGTGCCGGTCCAGAACATGTTCACAAAGCTGGAATCGGCATGGCTCGTCATCCGGGTCAGCAGGCTGTAAAGCGCGAACATCAACGCGGCGGCAAAGGGCAGCAGGGCCGCCGCAGTGAACACACCCGATCCCGGTTGCAGGATCACCACGACCCCTGCCAGACCGACACCGATGGCCAGCCAGCGCCGCCAGCCCACCTGCTCGCCCAGCACCGGGCCGGACAGCGCCGCGATCAACAGCGGACAGACGGCAAACACCGCATGGCTTTCGATCAGCCCGATCAGCGTATACCCCCAGATGATGATGCACACCTCGCCGATCAGCAGCGTCGCGCGCGCCAGTTGCAGCCACGGATGGCGGGTGACGATGGCCGCGCGCAGGCCCTCGGGGCGGCGGGCGGCCTGCACCAGCGTAAACCCGGCATAGGCCCAGTAGCGGATCATCACGATCATCAGCACCGAATAGGTGCTGGCAAGATGGCGTGAAAACCCATCCTGTGCGGCAAAGACCGCGACGGCGGCGATCATCAGCCAGATGCCCTTGCGGGTGTTCTGTTCGGTCATGGCTCTGTATGGTTTATTGCTGGCGCGTTCCGGCGGTCATGTGGCGCTTGCGCCCATGCCCCGGCAGCCGGTCTACCTGAAAGCCCGCCGCCTGCAAGGCCCGGCGCACCCCACCTGCGGCAGAATATGTCGCAAAGCTGCCATGCAGTTTTGTATGGGCTGCCACCTCGGCCATCAGATCATCGGACCAGAGTTCGGGATTCTTGGCCGGGGAAAACCCGTCCAGAAACCACGCATCCGCCTGCCCCGCCCAGCCGGGCAAGGTGGCGCGCGCATCCCCCAGCACCACCTCGGCGGTGATGCCCGGCAAGGTCAGCCGGGTCGCGCCCGCCGCCCATTGCGCCAGAAACGGCTCTGCCACCGCCCGCGCCTCGGGGAAGTGATCCAGCGCACGGGCAATATCGGCAGCTTCCATCGGGAAGGCCTCGAAACTGGTGAAATGCAGCGTGCCGGGCGCACCCATCTGCGCCCAGAGGATCTGCACCGCCAGCAGATTGAGCCCGGTGCCAAAGCCCAGTTCGGCAATCTGGAACCCGTCGCACAGCCGCTCGGCCAGACGATTGCCCTGCAAGAACACATGGCGGGTTTCCGACAGCCCGTCATTCAGGCTGAAATAGGGGTCGTCGAATTGGGTGGATACCGGGATCACCCCGTCGCGCCAGTCCAGCGCCGCCCTCTGGTCTGCCATGGCCGTTTGCCCTAGTGGTTGCGGCGCGACACTGGGCAAAGGGCGGCGGAATGGCAAGGTGCGATCTGACGGTGCGTGGCGGCGGCGTGTTCGGCCTGAGCATCGCCTATACGCTCGCCCGGCGCGGCGCGAAGGTGCGGCTGATCGAAGCGGTACAGATCGGCGCGGGGGCCAGCGGCGGGCTGGTCGGTGCGCTCAGCCCGCATGTGCCGGAAAACTGGAACCCGAAAAAGGCCTTCCAATTGGACAGCCTGCTGATGGCCGAGGCCTTCTGGGCCGGGGTGAGTGCGGCCTCGGGTCTGCCCACCGGCTATGCCCGGCTGGGACGGCTGCAACCGCTTGCCGATGCGCAGGCGGTGCAGACGGCCACGGCACGCGGGGTTTCGGCGCAGACCCTTTGGCAGCAGCACGCGCAGTGGCAGGTGGTGCCTGCCAGCGGCAGCGCGTGGGAACCCGCCTCGCCAACCGGGCTGTTGATCCATGACACGCTGTCGGCCAGGCTGCATCCCAGACAGGCGGCAGCGGCTCTAGCAGCCGCCCTGACCGCCTTGGGCGGCGAGGTGGTTCTGGGCGCGGCAGAGGACTGCGGCCCGGTGATCCACGCGACCGGCGCAGCGGGCTTGCAGGCGCTGTCAGACGCGCTGGGACGGCCCGTGGGGGGCGGGGTGAAGGGGCAGGCGCTCAGCCTGCGCCATGAGGCCCGCGACCAGCCGCAGCTGTTTGTCGATGGCCTGCACATCGTGCCCCATGCGGATGGCAGCGTTGCCATCGGCTCCACCTCCGAACGGGTCTGGACCGAGGCCACAAGCACCGACGCCCAGCTTGACGCGCTGCACGCCCGCGCTGTGGCCGCCCTGCCCTGCCTTGCCGGTGCCCCGGTGCTGGCGCGATGGGCGGGCCTGCGCCCCCGGGCAAAATCCCGCGCCCCCATGCTGGGCGCATGGCCAGACCGGCCCGGACATTTCATCGCCAATGGCGGGTTCAAGATCGGCTTCGGCATGGCCCCGAAAGTGGCCGAGGTGATGGCCGATCTGGTGCTGGACGGGCGCGACACGATCCCGCAGGGGTTCCGGGTGGAAGACAGCCTCTGAAACCCGCCAAATACAAAGGGCCGCACATCGCTGTGCAGCCCTTGTAATGTCAGATCCGTGAAAGCCTCAGGCCGATTTCAGATCGGCAATCAGCGCATCAATATCGCCGCCACGCTTCTTGAGCATCGCGCCAACCTCTTCGCGCTCCGACGCCAGCATGTTCACGCCTTCGATGATGATGTTGAAGAACAGATCGCGCCCCGATTTGTTCGACACATGCCAGCGCAGGTCAAACGGCGCTTCCCCTTGCAGATGCGCGACCGAGATCACCTCGAAATAGCTTTTCAGCGGCTTTGCATCCACGACCTCGATCCGGCCACCGATGAATTCGCGGAACCGGCGGCCATATTTGCGGCCGATATAGCCCTGATAGGCGGTGGTGAAGGCCTTCATCTGGCCGGGCGAGGCCGAGCGCGAGGCCGGGCCAAGCGCCGAACGGGCAATGGCGGCAACATCGGCGTAGCGGGCAAAGATCGCCTCGAAGTCGCGGAACATGCCCGCTTCGGCCTTGCCCGAATTGATCACCTTGTTCACATCGGCAATCGCCTTGTCGATCAGGGCCCGCGCCGAGGCCAGATCAAGCGCCTGCGCCGGACGCGGGAGAACCGACAGCGCGGCCCCTGCCAGAAGGGTGGTGCCGAACACACGACGCGTGAGCCGGGGGCTGGTGAACTGGGAATGAGCCATATCAGTCCTCGTAGGGATCAATGAAATCGTCGCTGCCGCCGCTTGTTTCCTGACCCAGCTCGAACCGGCGGTTTTGCAGGTAGAGCAGGCGGGTCTGGGAATAGCTGTCGGCACTGTCATATAGGACAGAGTCGATGGTTTCGGAATAGCGGTCCCGATCACCAAGTTTTGAACCGACCTTCGCGCCGGTGGCATAATATTTCTCGGGCGCGGGCAGCAGCGCGCTGACCGGGTTGGCCGCGATGTCAACCGCCGTGCCCACCGCATCCCGCGTGGTCGAGGGGCCAAGGCCCGGGAATTCCAGATAGGGGCCTTCACCGACACCCCAGACATGCAGCGTTTCACCGAAATCGGTCTTGTCATGGGTCAGGCCCAGCACGGTCGCCGGATCGAACAGACCCGCCAGACCGATGGTGGAGTTGATCGCAAAGCGGAAGGTGTTCTGCACCACCCGTTCCGGGTTGCCTTGCAGCGCGCCGTTCACCACATCGCCCGGCAGATCGAGGTTCGAGGCGAAGTTCGACACGCCCTGCCGCACCGGCACCGGCACCAGCGTGCCATAGGTCTTTGCCGTGGGCCGCAACAACGCCCGGTCCAGCCCGCGGTTGAAGCCGTGGAAGGCGCGGTTGGTCGACTCGTAGGGGTCATAAGGGGCAGAGGGTGGCGGCGGGGCGGCACAGGCAGCCAGTGCCAGCGCCGTAAGGCCCAGTGCCACCATGGCCTTGCCATTTTTTTGCAACATTCCAAAATTCAATGGAAAAGAGAACGCCATCTGCCTACTGTCCCGCTCAATTGATCGGCTAACGATAGTTTTTCACGCCGGATGGCAAGGGCATAAGGCGACCTACCGGGGATGACAACTGACAAGCGTGGCATCCCGGCTACGAAATGGTATGAGCCGGTGACGAAATGGGTATTCGCTGCGTCTGTCAGGGCACAGTGCAGGGGGAGTAGGCAGAAATGAGCCGAAACGAAGCGGGCTTCAACGTCACGCAGGGGGTTTCAGAGCTTCGGGCGGCACGACGTGAGTCGAACGCGTTGATCCTGACAGTGTTCCTGTTCAGCGTCGTGGTGAACGTGCTGATGCTGACCGGGCCGCTCTATATGCTTCAGGTCTATGACCGCGTGCTGGGCAGCCGGTCCGAGGCGACGCTGATCGCCCTGTCGGTTCTGGTGGTCTTTCTGTTCATCGCCATGGGTCTGCTGGACCATGCGCGCGGGCGCATCATGGCGCGGATCGGCGCGGCATTTCAGGCCAAGCTCGATCGGCGCGTGTTCGAGGCGGCGCTGCGGCGCAGCCAGCTTGCGCCCTCGGACCCCGCTGCCACCGCCGCACAGCGCGATCTTGAGGCGATCCAGCGGTTGTGGGCCTCGCCGGTGCTGCTGGCGGTGTTCGACATTCCGTGGACACCGCTGTTCGTCGCCGCGATCTTCATCTTCCATCCGTGGATGGGCTGGCTGGCGGTTCTGGGCGGGGTGGTGCTGATCATCGTCACCATCCTGAACCAGCGCATCACCAAAGTGCCGCTGACCCGCGCCAACAGCGCCACCATCGTGGCAGAGCGCATGTCCGACAACCTCAAGGCCGAGGCCGAGCTGGTGCAGGCGCTGGGGATGCAATCCGCCGGATTCGACCGCTGGCAGCGCGCCCGCGGCGCGGCCCTGACCGAAAGCATCGCCGCCGCCGATCTGGGCGGCACCTTTTCGGTGCTGACCAAGACCTTCCGCCTGTTCCTGCAATCGGCCATGCTCGGGCTTGGCGCCTGGCTGGTGCTGAAGGGTGAATTGTCGTCGGGTGCGATGATTGCAGGCTCCATCCTGATGGGCCGCGCACTGTCACCGATCGAGATGGCGGTGGGGCAATGGGCCGTGGTGCAGCGCGCGCAAGAGGGCTGGGCCCGGCTGTCGGAACTGTTCACCCGGATGCCGAAAGAGCCCGCACGCACGCAATTGCCGCGCCCCAAGGCGCTGCTGGAGGCGCAGAACCTGACCGTGGTGCCGCCGGGCGAAAGCCATGCCACGCTGCGCATGGTGAATTTCCGGCTGGAACCGGGGCAGGCACTGGGGGTCATCGGGCCATCGGGGTCGGGCAAATCCACGCTGGCGCGCGCGCTGATCGGCGCATGGCGTCCGGCGGGCGGCAAGGTGCGGCTGGATGGTGCGGCGTTGGATCAATATGACCCGGATGTGCTGGGCAGCTATGTCGGCTATCTGCCGCAACGCGTGACACTGTTCGAAGGCACCATTGCCGAAAACATCGCCCGCTTGCAGGCCAATCCCGATGGGCTGAAAGTGGTCGAGGCGGCCCGCAAGGCGGCGGCGCATGACATGATCGTCAAGCTGCCGGATGGCTATGATACCCGCGTCTCGGCGCTTGGCGGGCGGTTGTCAGGTGGGCAGATCCAACGGATCGGCCTTGCCCGCGCCATGTATGGCAATCCGGTGATCATGGTGCTGGACGAGCCGAACTCCAATCTCGACAACGAAGGGTCGATGGCGCTCAACATCGCCATCCGCTCAATGAAAGAGGCGGGCTGTTCGATCCTCATCATGGCGCACCGCCCCGCCGCCATTCAGGAATGTGACCTTCTGATGGTGATGGAGGAAGGCACCCGCCGCGCCTTTGGGCCGCGCGATCAGGTGCTGCGCGAGATGGTGAAAAACCATACCGAAATCGTGAAGAATGCTGGCCCCGGAGGCGTGACATGAGCGAACCGACAGCCAAAGACGGGCCGAAGGACGACGCTTTGCCCGCCGCCACCCCGGCACAGACCCCGCCCGCCCCGCGCCCCGATCCGACCCCGCCTGCCCTTGCCGCAAGCGGACCGCCCGCAACGGTGGCCACAGCGGCCGCCGCGGCCGACGGGCCATTGCCCTGGTCGGCACGGATGCCGGTGACGCTGGGCTTCATCACCCTTGCCGTGCTGTTCGGCGGCTTCGGCTTCTGGAGCGTCAGCACCAATATCTCCGGGGCCGTGGTCGCCTCGGGGCAGATCGAGGTCGAAAGCCATCGCCAGGTCGTGCAGCACCCGGATGGCGGCGTGGTGAAATCCATCGCCGTGCAGGAAGGCGATACCGTGGCGGCGGGGGATCTGCTGATCACGCTGGATGGCGCGGTGATCCATTCCGAACTGGCCATCGTCGAGGGCCAGTTGTTTGAGATCATGGCCCGCCGCGCCCGGCTGTCTGCCGAACGCGATGATCTGACCGTGGTCACCTTCCCGCCCGATCTGATCGAGATGGGCAAGGCCCGGCCCGAAGTGACCGAACAGATGGAGGGGCAGGTTCATCTGTTTGCCGCCCGCGCCGACACGCTGGCCAAACAGACGGCGCAATTGTCGGAGCGCCGCGCCCAGATCGAAAGCCAGATTGACGGCATCGCCGCGCAATCCGAGGCTTTGGTGACACAGCTTGACCTGATCCGCCGCGAATTGGCCGATCAGCAATCGCTGCTCGACAAGGGGCTGGCGCAATCCAGCCGGGTTCTGGGCCTGCAACGCGAAGAGGCCCGGCTGCGCGGTCAGGTTGGCGAGTTGATCGCGTCAAAGGCGCAGTCGCAGGAAAGCATCTCCGAGACCGAGCTGGAAATCCTGCGCCTGGCCGCCTCGCGCCGGGAAGAGGCAAATACCCAGCTGCGCGACATCGGTTATCAGGAACTGGAACTGGCCGAACGCCGCCGCGCCCTGGTCGAGCAGGTGGCCCGGCTGGAAATCCGCGCGCCGGTTTCGGGCATCGTGCTGGGGCTGCAAGTCACCACGCCGCGTTCGGTGCTGCGGCCTGCCGATCCGGTGCTGTATCTGATTCCGCAGGACCGCCCGCTGGTGATCGCGGCCCAAGTGTCGCCGATCCATGTGGATCAGGTCTATGCCGGCCAAGAGGCGCGACTGCATTTCTCGGCCTTCTCGTCGCGCACCACGCCCGAACTGAACGGCCATGTGATCATGGTCTCTGCCGATGCGTTGACGGATCAGCGCAATCAGGCCTCGTATTACCGGGCCGAAATCGTGCTGGACCCGGGCGAGATCGACAAGCTGAAAGGGCTGACCCTGCTGCCCGGCATGCCGGTCGAGGCCTTCATCAAGACCGAAGACCGCACGCCGCTGGCCTATCTGCTCAAGCCCTTCACCGATTATTTCGGGCGGGCCTTCCGCGAAAGCTGAGACAGACCGTCGGGGCGCGCGCCCTCTTGCCGCCCCGACGCCAAGCCGCTAGCCTCCGCCCGATTGGTTCAACGGAGGTTCCCATGTCGATCGAAGCCCGCCTTGCCGAACTTGGCGTCACCCTGCCCGATGCCCCGGCCCCGGTCGCCAACTATGTCTCCTTCGTCATCGCGGACAAGCTGGTGCATGTGTCGGGCCAGATCAGCCAGAACGCGGCCGGTGTGATCCGTGGCAAGCTGGGCGCCGACATGAGCATCGAGGATGGGGCCGAGGCGGCGAAATGCTGTGCCATCTCGTTGCTGGCGCAGCTGAAAAAGGCCTGTGACGGCGATCTGTCAAAGCTCAAGCGCGTGGTCAAACTGGGCGGTTTCGTCAATTCCACCCCCGATTTCATCGATCAGCCGAAAGTCATCAACGGCGCGTCCGATTTCATGGTTGCCGCCCTTGGCGATGCCGGACGCCATGCCCGCGCCGCTGTCTCTGCCGCCTCGCTGCCGCTGGGCGCTGCGGTGGAAATCGACGCCATCTTTGAACTGGTCTGATCCGATGCGCGTGGCCCTGCCCCCCGCCTTTCTGCACATCCCGCTGGCGCATCGTGCCCTGCACGACCGCGCGGCGGGCCGCCCCGAAAACAGCCGGGCCGCGGTGCAGGCGGCGGTGGCGGCGGGCTATGGCATCGAGATTGATCTGCAACTGTCTTCGGATGGTGTGGCGATGGTGTTTCACGATGAAACGCTGGACCGCCTCACCGCTGAGACCGGCTGGGTCAACCGCCGGACGGCGGCGGATCTGGGCCAGATCCGGCTGCGCGACGCCACGGATGGCATCCCCACGCTGGCCGAGGTGCTGGCGCTGGTCGCGGGGCGGGTGCCGCTGCTGATCGAGATCAAGGACCAGACGCTGACGCCCGACGGTCGCATCGGCCCGCTGGAGATGGCCACCGTTGCGGCGCTGGCGGGCTATGACGGCCCGGTGGCGCTGATGTCGTTCAACCCCGACAGCGTGGCCGAACTGGCGCGGCTGGCACCGCATCTGCCGCGCGGGCTGACCACCGGCTCCTATGATCCTGAAGGCTATGCGCCCCTGCCCGCCGATCTGTGCGACCGCCTGCGCGAGATCCCGGATTACGACCGCACCGAGGCCAGCTTCCTCAGCCATGAAGCCGCCGATCTGGCCCGCCCACGGGTGGCCGATCTGAAACGGCAGGGCGCCGCCATCCTGTGCTGGACCATCCGCTCGCCACTGGCCGAGGCCGAGGCCCGCCGCCATGCGCAGAACATCACCTTCGAAGGGTATCTGGCGGCGCAGCCTTGACGCGGCGGTGCAGCATCCCATGTTCAGCCTGACCCGCCCCCCGACCGGGGGCAAGGACAGACACCGCCCCTCCCCGCCGCAAGACCGGATGCCGGATTGACAGAGCTGACCGTCACCCTTGCCGACAGCATGCACGCCATTCCGGCGCAGCTTTGGGATGCGCTGGCCTGCCCCGAAGCCGCGACAGGCCGCCCCGCCGATCCGTTCACCACCCACCGCTTCCTGTCGGCACTGGAACGCTCCGGCTCTACCGGGCGGGGCACCGGCTGGCAGGCGCGCCCCCTGACCGTGACGCGGCAGGGCCAGATCATCGCCGCGATGCCGCTGTATGTGAAAAGCCACAGTCAGGGCGAATATATCTTCGATCACGGCTGGGCCGAGGCCTATGAACGCGCGGGCGGGCGCTATTACCCCAAGTTGCAGGTGGCGGTGCCCTTTACCCCCGTCACCGGGCGGCGCTTCCTGACCCTGCCGGGGGACGAAGCCCAGGGGCGCGCCGCGCTGATCGACGGGGCCACCCGGATTGCAGAACAGAACGGCCTGTCCTCGCTGCACATCACCTTCTGCACCGAAGCCGAGGCCGAAGCGGGCCGCGCGCAGGGTCTGATGCACCGGGTCAGCCAGCAATTCCACTGGCAGAATGACGGTTATGCCAGCTATGAGGATTTCCTCGGCACCATGGCGTCGCGCAAACGCAAGGCGCTGCGCAAGGAACGCGAGACCGCCAACAGCCACGGCCTGACCATCCGCGCGCTGACCGGCACCGAGATCGAGCCCGCGCATTGGCAGGCCTTCTGGGCGTTTTATCAGGATACCGGCAACCGCAAATGGGGCACGCCCTACCTGACGCGTGGCTTTTTCAATGCGCTGCATGACACAATGCGCGACGACGTGCTGCTGGTGCTGGCCTTTGATGGCGCGCAGGCGGTGGCCGGGGCGCTGAACTTCATCGGGCGCGACTGCCTTTATGGAAGGTATTGGGGCTGTCTGGCCGATTACCCCTGCCTGCACTTTGAACTCTGCTATCACCGGGCCATCGACTATGCGATTGCCCATGGTCTTGCGCGGGTCGAGGCCGGGGCGCAGGGCGAACACAAGCTGGCGCGGGGGTATCTGCCGGTTGAAACCCATTCGCTGCACTGGATCGCCGATCCCGGCTTTGCCCGCGCCGTGGCGCAATACCTCGCCGCCGAACGCGCGGCGGTTGATGAAGAGATCGAAGTCTTGACCGGCTATGGCCCGTTCCGGCGTGGCCCGCTGCAATCCGCACAGCAGGACTGACAAACCGCGCCCCGCGTGCCACAGTGCCTGACATGCGGAGGAAGCCATGGACAGCCTGACCCTATATACAAACCCAATGTCGCGCGGCCGGATCGCGCGCTGGATGCTGGAGGAGACCGGCCAGCCCTATACGGCGGTGCCGCTGGATTACGCCACCCGCATGAAGGCCCCGGAGTTTCTGGCAATCAACCCGATGGGCAAGGTGCCCGCCCTGACCCATGGCCGCCATGTGGTGACGGAATGTGCCGCCATCTGCACCTATCTGGCCCATACCTTCCCCGAAGCCGGGTTGATGCCGGAAGAGCGCAGCGATTTCTATCGCTGGATGTTCTTTGGCGCAGGCCCGCTGGAGGCGGCGGCAGTGAACGCCGCCTTGCAAGTGACCGTGCCCGCCGAAAAGCGCGGCATGGTGGGTTATGGCAGTCTGGATCAGGTGATTGCCGCGCTGGCCGGACGGCTGGCCGACGTGCCCTATTTCTGCGGCCATGCCTTTACGGCGGTCGATGTTTATGTCGGCGCGCAGATCGGCTGGGGGATGCGTTTCGGCACGCTGCCCTCCATCCCGGTGTTTCTGGGTTACTGGGACCGGATCAGCCAGCGCCCCGCCGCCCTGCGCGCCATTGCCGCCGATGATGCCCTGATGGAGCCTCGCCCATGACCAATACCCTGCTGTCGGACACAGACCGCGCCACCGCCCTGCCCGCCCTTGGCGAAACCGGATGGCGGGCGCAGCCGGATCGCGACGCGCTGCGCAAGATCTGGAAATTCCGCACCTTCTCAGAGGCATGGGGCTTCATGTCGCGCGTCGCGCTGGCCTGCGAAAAGGCCAATCACCACCCGGTATGGACCAATATCTTCAATGTGGTGGATGTGGTGCTGACAACGCATGACTGCGACGGGCTGTCGGCGCTGGACATTCAGCTGGCCCAGAAGATGGACAAGCTGGCGGGCAATGCGCAGGTGCAGACCGACCATTCGGAGCCTGTCACCTGCCTGTGCAAAACCCGCTGACGATCAGCTTTTGACCACACGCTGCGTCTGCACGCCCAAGCCCTCGACGCCGAGCCGCATCACCTCGCCGCCGCGCAGAAAGACCGGCGGTTTCTGCCCCAGCCCGACACCGGGCGGGGTGCCGGTGGTGATCACATCGCCCGGTTGCAGCGACAGGAACTGCGACAGATAGGCGATGATATGCGCCACGCCAAAGATCATCGTGGCGGTGCTGCCGGTCTGGCGGCGCTGCCCGTCCAGATCGAGCCAGAGGCCCAGATTGCCGATATCGCCCGCCTCGTCGGGCGTGACCAGCCAGGGGCCGATCGGGCCGAAGGTATCAAACCCCTTGCCCTTGTCCCAGGTGCCGCCGCGTTCGGCCTGCCATTCCCGTTCCGACACGTCATTGACCACGCAATACCCCGCCACATGCGACAGCGCCTCGGCCTCATCTATATAGGTGCCGCCGGTGCCGATCACGATGCCCAACTCCACCTCCCAATCGGTTTTCACCGATCCGCGCGGCAGGATCACATCATCATCGGGGCCGGAAATGCACGAGGTCCATTTGTTGAACACCACCGGCTCGCTCGGGATCTTTGCGCCGGTTTCTGCCGCGTGATCGGCATAGTTCAGTCCAATGGCGATGAATTTGCCCACACCGCCCACGCAAGGCCCCAGCCGCAGATCCTGCTGCGGCATACCGGGCACCAACGGCAGGCTGTCGGGATCCAGCGCGCGCAACCGGGCCAGACTGTCCGGCAGCAGCGCCGCCCCGGCAATATCGGTCACATGCGCCGACAGATCACGCACCCGCCCTGCCGCATCCAGCAGCCCCGGTTTTTCCTGCCCCTTGGGGCCATGGCGCAGCAGTTTCATCGCAGTCCTTTCAGCGGGTCACAGGGCAATCCCGCGAAGGCTAACCGCAGCGCCGGTGCCGCGCAAGCAAAGGCCCCCGGCAAGCACACCGGGGGTCTTTGCAGCATATCTCACCGGATCAAATGGCCGCCAGCAGCGCCTCGCCGCCCGAAATCTCGCAGGTGCCGGGGCTTTCTTCCAGATGCAGCACCTTCACCACGCCGTCCTGCGCATAAAGCGCATAGCGTTTGGAGCGGTCAATCAGGCCGACCGGCGGCGCGGTGAAGGTCAGGCCGATGGCCTTGGTAAAGCTGGCATCGGCATCACCCAGAAAGGTGATCCCCGCCGCCGTGGCCCCGGTGCTGTCGCCCCAGGCCTTCATCACGAAGGGATCGTTGACCGAGACGCAGATGATCTCATCCACGCCCTTGGCCGCGAACCCGTCCTTGGTGCGCATGAAGCTGGGCACATGCGCCGTGGTGCAGGTGCCGGTATAGGCGCCCGGCAGTCCGAAGATCACCACATTGCGGCCCTTGAGCTTGTCGGCCAGCGTCACCGCCTCCGGCCCGTTTGCGCCCATGTGCAGCAGCGTGGCTTCGGGCAGGCTTTGCCCCTCAGAAATCGTCATGGTTGTCTCCTCGCGCGTTGCGTTTCCGTCCCTCCCGGTTATAGGGTCCGCACCAGCGCAGGACCAGAGGCAGGGCGCATCAGAGACGCCGCCTGCCACAGAAGGAGAAAAGACATGGCTCATTTCGTGGTGGTCGGGGCCGGTCAGGCCGGGGCCTCGCTGGTAGCAAAACTGCGCGCCGACGGTTTTGCGGGCCAGATCACCCTGATCGGGGCCGAAGCCGCCACGCCCTATCAGCGCCCGCCGCTGTCCAAGGCCTATCTGCTGGGCGAGATTACGGCAGACCGCCTCGCCCTGCGCGCAGACAGTTTCTATGCCGAACAGGACATCACGCTGAAACTGGGCCAGCCGGTGACGGTGGTTGATGCGGCCGCCCGCACGGTGACGGTGGGCGGCGAAACCATCGCTTATGACGAGCTGGCGCTGACCACCGGATCGGTTCCGCGCCGCCTGCCTGCCGCCATCGGCGGTGATCTGGCCGGTGTGCATACCGTGCGCACACTGGCGGATGTGGATGCGATGCGCGACGAATTCGTGGCGGGGCGGCATCTTGTCATCATCGGCGGCGGCTATATCGGGCTGGAGGCGGCGGCCGTCGCCGCCAAGCTGGGCCTGATCGTCAGCGTGGTAGAAATGGCCCCGCGTATCCTGCAACGGGTCGCCTCGGCAGAAACCTCGGCCTATTTCCGCAAGCTGCATGGCGATCATGGGGTGGCGGTTCTGGAAGGCGTCGGGCTGGAGCAATTGCTGGGCGATGGCCGTGTGACCACGGCACAGCTGACCGACGGGCGCGCGCTGCGGGCCGATTTCGTGATCGTCGGCGTGGGCATCCTGCCCGTCACCGATCTGGCCGAACTGGCGGGCTGTCAGTTGGACAACGGGATCCGCACCGATGCCCATGGCCGAACCTCGGTGCCGCATATCTGGGCAGCGGGGGATTGCGCCTCGTTCCCGTGGCAGGGCGGGAGGCTGCGGCTGGAATCGGTCGGCAATGCGATTGATCAGGCCGAGCTTGTGGCCGAAAACATGCTGGGCGCGGGCAAGGAATATGTGGCGCAGCCGTGGTTCTGGTCCGATCAATATGACTGCAAATTGCAGATTGCCGGTCTGAACACCGGCTATGACCAGATCGTGACCCGTGGCCCCGAGGGCGAGGCGGTGAGCTTCTGGTATTATCGCGGCGCGCAGCTTCTGGCGGTGGACGCGATGAATGATCCGCGCGCCTATATGGTGGGCAAACGCCTGATCGAGATGGGCCGCAGCCCGGATCCGGCCCTGATCGCGGATCCCGCCACCAATCTGAAGGCGCTGTTGAAGGCATGAGGATAATCGGCGGCAGCGCGCGGGGCCTGCATCTGGCCCCGGTCGGGGCGGGTGACGCGGCGGCGCATCTGCGCCCCACCTCTGACCGCGTGCGCGAAGCAATCTTCAATCTGCTGATCAATGGCCGCGTGGCGCAATCCGGCAATCCGGTCAGTGATGCGCGGGTGCTGGATCTGTTTGCGGGCACCGGCGCGCTGGGGCTGGAGGCGCTGTCGCGTGGCGCCGCACGGGCGGTGTTTGTGGAGGATGGCACCACCGCCCGCAGCTTGCTGCGCCGCAATATCACGCTGATGCGCGCAACTGACGACACCGAGTTGCTGGCGCGCGATGCCACGTCCCTCGGTCGCAATCCCGGCGCGGCATTCTCTCTGATCTTTCTGGATCCGCCCTATGGCAAAGGTCTGGGCGAACGCGCACTGGCCGCCTGCGTCGCGGGGGGCTGGCTCGCCCCCGGCGCGCTGATCGTGTGGGAGGAGAGCCGCCCGCCCACCGTCCCGCCCGGATTTGACGAGATCGACCAACGCAAATATGGCGACACCCTGATCACCTTGCTGAAAGCCCCGACATGAAGCTGCAAGCCGTTTTGTTCGATTGTGATGGGGTGGTGGTCGACAGCGAACCCGCCACCTTTGATCTGCTGGCCGAAAACCTCGGGCAGCACCGCCTGATCCTCAGCCATGCCGAGATGGAGCATCATTTTCTGGGTGGCACGATTGCCGGTGTCTATGACAAGGCCCGCGCGATGGGCGCGCCGCTGCCTGCAAGCTGGGTCAGCGATTTCTATGAGGCGCTGTATGAGCGGCTGGCGGCTGGCACGCCGCTGGTTCCCGGCATTGCCACGGTGCTGTCGGCGCTGGATGCGGCGGGGATTGCCTATGCGATGGGGTCGAACGGCACCCTGCGCAAGATGCAGATCACGCTGGGCCAGCACCCGCAGATCCTTGCCCATTTCGCAGGTCGGCTGTTTTCGGGGCAGGATCTGGGCATGTTGAAACCCGCGCCCGACCTCTATCTGCATGCGGCACAGGTGCTGGGCGCCGATCCCCGCGCCTGCGTCGTGATCGAAGACAGTGGCACCGGCGCGCGCGCGGCCCGCAGCGCCGGAATGCGCTGTTTTGGCTATGCGCCGGGCGGGGCGGACCCCAGCCTGACCGATGCCGGGGCCACGCTCTTCAGCGATATGGCGGATCTGCCCGCCCTTCTGGGCCTGTGACCGCCAGCGGCTGCCGTATCCGTGACGCAGCGTAGCCGATGACAGCGGCCCGCCCCGCTGCCACTCTGCCCGCAGCCACAGCAGCAGAGCAGCCCATGACCTTCCCCCACCTTCTGTCCCCGCTTTCCCTTGGTCCGATCACCCTGAAGAACCGGGTGATGATGGGGTCGATGCACACCGGGCTGGAAGAAACCGGCGACTGGAACCGCGTTGCCGAATTCTATGCCACCCGCGCGCGCGGCGGCGTGGCGCTGATGGTCACCGGCGGCATGGCCCCAAACCGCGAAGGCGGCGTGTTTCCGGGGGCTGCCGGGCTTTATACCGCACAAGACATTGCCAATCACCGCAGCGTCACTGACCGCGTTCACGCGGCAGGCGGGCGGATTGCGATGCAGATCCTGCATGCCGGGCGCTATGCCTATGGCAAGGATTGTGTTTCGGCCTCGGCGCTCAAATCCCCGATCTCGCCCTTTGTGCCGACCGCGCTGGACGAGGATGGCATCGAAAAGCAGGTCTCCGACATCGCAACCGCCGCCGCCCGCGCCATGGAGGCCGGGTATGACGGGGTGGAGGTAATGGGGTCCGAGGGCTATTTCCTCAACCAGTTCCTGGTGCGCCACACCAACCGCCGCGACGATCGCTGGGGCGGCAGCTATGAAAACCGGATGCGCCTGCCGCTGGAGGTGGTGCGCCGGGTGCGGGCCGCGATTGGTGACGGCATCCTGATCTACCGGCTGTCGCTGATCGACCTGATCCCCGACGGCTCGACCTGGGACGAGGTGATCACCCTGGCCAAAGCGATCGAGACGGCGGGCGCCAGCCTGATCAACACCGGAATCGGCTGGCACGAGGCCCGCGTGCCCACCATCGCCACCTCGGTGCCCCGCGCCGCCTTTGCGCATCTGACGGCCCGGTTGCGGCCCGAAGTGGGGATTCCGGTCATCACCTCCAACCGTATCAACACCCCGGAAGTGGCAGAGGCGCTGCTGGCCGAAGGCTGTGCTGATATGGTGTCGATGGCGCGGCCGTTTCTGGCCGACCCCGATTTTGTCGCCAAGGCCGCATCCGGGCGCGCGGGCGAAATCGCGCCCTGCATCGCCTGCAATCAGGCCTGTCTGGACCATACCTTTTCGGGCAAGCTGACCAGCTGTCTGGTCAATCCCCGCGCCTGTCACGAAACCGAACTGGTCATTACCCCGACCGATGCGCCCAAACGGATTGCGGTGGTGGGGGCCGGACCGGCGGGCCTGTCTGCCGCGCTCACGGCGGCGGCGCGCGGCCATGCGGTGACGCTGTTCGACCGCAGCCCGCAGGCGGGTGGGCAGCTGCATCTGGCGGCCAGCATCCCCGGCAAGGAAGAGTTCAAGGGCCTGATCACATGGTTCCAGACCCTGCTGGCGGGCAGCACCGTCACTTGCCGTCTGGGGCATCTGGCAAGGGTGCAGGATCTGACCGGGTTTGATGCGGTGATTCTGGCCACGGGCATCACGCCCCGCCCCGCCGGGATCCCGGGCGAGGACGGCCCGCAGGTGCTGGGCTACCGCGAGGTGTTGCAAGGGGCATCGGTCGGCCCGCGCGTGGCGGTGATCGGTGCCGGCGGCATCGGTTTCGACGTGGCCGAATACCTGACCCATCAGGGCGACAGCCCGACCCTGCACCCTGCGGCGTGGCGGCGCGAATGGGGGGTGGGCGACCCAGCGCAGACCGCAGGCGGGCTGGCCCCGGAAGGGCCGCAGCCCGAAGCCTCGCCGCGCGAGGTCTGGCTGTTGCAGCGCAAACCCGAAAAGCCGGGCCGAAAGCTGGGGAAGACAACCGGCTGGATCCACCGCGCCGCCTTGCAGATGAAAGGCGTGAAGATGCTGGGCGGGGTCAGCTATGACGCAATCACGCCAGACGGGTTGCAGGTGACGATCCAGGGCCAGCCGCAGCTTCTGCCGGTGGATACGGTGGTGATCTGCGCAGGCCAGACGCCGGAACGCAGCCTGCATGACGCCTTGCAGGCCGAGGGCATTGCCGCCCATCTGATCGGCGGCGCGGATCTTGCGACCGAACTGGACGCCAAACGCGCGATTGATCAGGGCACGCGGCTGGCCGCCAGCCTGTGAGAACCGGGACCTAGGGTCATTCCGGCTGTGGCCCGCCCCGCCGTTCGGACAGCACTGTGCGCGCCAGCAGAACGCAGGCCGCAAGGCCGTTGCGCACCGCCGTCGAATCGCGCCGCCGCACCCAATCGAGCCACAGCCCGTCCAGCGTCGCCATGATGGCATCGGTGACAAAGCCGACCTCTGCCTGCCCTGCCCCGCTGCCCTCGGCCAGTTTGTCCAGCATCTCTGCCAGACTGCGGCGATAGCGGTCGTAAAGCGCGCGTTCCGTCTGCGCCAGTTCCTCATGCGCCAGTGCCGCCGACCACAGGTCGATCCGCACGCGCAGATAATCGGGTTTCAGGAATTCCGGGGCGAAGCCTGCCCCGAGGAACGCGGCCAGCCGTTCCAGCGGATCGGGCGATGAGCGGTCCACATCCTCCAGCGTCGCCGCCAGCAACAGGCTGGAGGCATGGCGATAGGTTTCGATCAGCACCTCTTTCATGTCGCGAAAATGATAGGTGATGTGACCCAGCGAAATCTGCGACCGTTCGGCGATCAGCCGGGCGGTCAGCCGGGCATAGCCCACCTCCTGCAAGCATTCGAGCGCCGCTGCGACAATCTCGGCCCGCCGCTCTTCTGTGGTGCGCACCACCCGTGTCTTGCGCTCTTTCGCTGCCATCACCTGCCTGCACCGCATCGTATTGCCCGCCATTGTGCCGGGTTCCGGCCCAAGGTGCCAGCGCGCAAATCTGTGTTTGACAGATGTACAATACACGCCTATGCCTTTCAAATGCACATCCGTACAATACGGATGCCGCAACGCCGATGCAGCCCATAGGAGGGGTTACAGATGACGACCGGACAGAATGGTTTCGGATCCAGCCTGACGCGCCGCACGGCGCTGCTGGGGCTTGCCGCCGCAGGTGCCGCCACGCTGGGCGGCTTTGCCCGCCCCGGCATCGCCCGCGCCGCAACGCCGGTTCGCGGGGGCACCCTGCGCTTCGGTCTGGCAGGGGCCAATACGACCGACAGCCTTGATCCCGGTCTGGCCTGGGACGATTTCATGATGCTGCTGACCAATGGGGGCTTGCGCAACAATCTGGTGGAACTGGCCCCCGATGGCAGCCCGGTGCCGGAACTGGCCGAAAGCTGGGAAGCAAGCCCCGATGCGCGGGTCTGGCTGTTCCGCCTGCGCCGGGGCGTCGAATTCCACAACGGCCAGAGCTTTACCGCCAATGATGCGCTGGCCTCGATCCGCCACCACATCCGCGACGATGCCACCTCGCTGTCGAAAAGCGTTCTGAGCCAGATTTCCGAGGTGGTGGCAGAGGATAGCCACACGCTGCGCATCACATTGGCGCAGGGCAATGCCGATCTGGCGATATTGCTGAGCGATTATCACCTCGGCATGATGCCCGCCCTGCCCGATGGCAGCGTGGATTGGCAATCCGGCATCGGCACAGGCGGCTACAAGCTCGAGATGTTCGAGCCGGGCGTCAAAGCCATGGGCACGCGCTTTGCGAATTACTGGAAAACTGGCCGCGCCCATGCCGACAGTGTGGAGTTGATCGCCATCAACGACGCCAGCGCCCGGCAGGCCGCACTGATGAGCGGCGCGGTAGATGTGATCAACCGAGTCGACCTCAAGACGCTGGAGTTTTTTAGCCGCGCGCCGAATGTCCGCATCGACGAGGTGCAGGGCTATCAACATGCTACGCTGCCGATGCGCGTCACCTCTGCGCCGTTTTCGGATGTCAACGTCCGGCTGGCGCTGAAACACGCGGTGAACCGTGAGCAATGGGTGAAGGCGATCTTGCAGGGCCATGGCTCTGTCGGCAACGATCACCCGATCGGCCGCACCCAGAAATACTTCAACGCCGATCTGGAACAGCGCAGCCATGATCCCGACAAGGCGCGGTATCACCTGAAACAGGCCGGGCTTGACCGGCTGGCGGTGGATCTCAGCACCTCGGATGCGGCTTTTGCCGGGGCGGTGGATGCGGCGGTTCTGATGCAGAACTCGGCGGCAGAGGCGGGCATCGACATCACCGCCATCCGCGAGCCTTCGGATGGCTACTGGAGCAGCGTCTGGGCGAAAAAGCCGTTCTGCGCCTGCTATTGGGCCGGTCGTCCCACCGCTGACGGCATCTTCTCGCTGATCTATGCCAAGGGCGCGTCCTTCGGTGATACCGATTGGGACAATGCCCGCTTCAACAGCATTCTGACCGAGGCGCGCGGCACGCTGGACGAGGCGTTGCGCGCCGAGATGTATGGCGAATTGCAGGCCATCGTGCGCGACGATGCCGGAACCATCGTGCCGATGTTCATGAACTTCGTGAATGGCACCAGTGACCGCGTGGGCATGCCCGAGGCGCGCAATGCCGAACTGGCTCTGGATGGCATGAAGGCGCTGGAACGCTGGTGGATTTCCTGACCCGCCGCCCCTCTCTCACCTGCTCGGAGCGCCATGATGATGCCCAACCTTCCCGCCTCTCCGCCCTGGACCAATGCCGCGCAGGCAGATCGACGTGATCTGCGCGGCATGTTCGGCACGTTCCTGACCGGTGTGACCGTGGTTGCCACCCGCGATGATCAGGGCACGACCCGCGCCTTCACCGCAAATTCCTTCACTTCGGTGTCGCTGGATCCGGCGCTTGTGCTGATCTGTCTGGCCAAGGGCGCAGGCAGTCTGGAGGCGTTCTGCACGGCGGCGCAGTTCAGCATCAACATCCTGACCGACGATCAGCGCGATCTGTCGTCGGCCTGCGCAACGGCGGGTCCGGCAAAGGCGGCGGCGCTGGCACAACTGGTGCCGGACCCGGTGCCGCATGTCGCCGATGCGCTGGCCACGATGATCTGCACCACCGAACAGCTGGTGGACGCGGGCGACCATGTGATCCTGCTGGGCGCGGTGCAAAAGTATCGCTGCGGGTCTGGCCGGCCGCTGGGCTATTTCCGGGGGCGCTATGTCGGCTTCGGGCTGGCCCTTGAGCATCTGGAGGATATGGGCGCGCCGCTTGTGGTGGGCGGACTGGTGGACTGGCAAGGCAAGGTGCTGCTGTGCCGCCGCCCCGGCAGCCCGCATTGGGCGCTGCCACAGACCGCGCTGCCGCCACGCAGCGGCCATGCCGAGGCGTTGCGCCTGCTGTTTGCCCGGCTGGGCATCGCGGCAGCCCCGGCCTTTCTCTATTCGGTCTATCAAGAGCCGGGGGCCGCCACCACAACGATGATCTTCACGGCACCGCTGGCCCACCCCCTGCCCACCGGCGCAACTGCCGAGGGGGTGGAGCTTGGCTTCTTTGATGCCGATAGCCTGCCCTGGCCGCAGATCGCGGGCGACATGGCGCGCGGCCTGTTGCGGCGCTTTTTTCAGGAACGGCAGGTCGGTCGCCTTGGCCTTTACTGCGACAGCGCCGAGGGCGGCAGCGTGATCGCCGTCACCTGGCCGCCGCAGCCGTGGGAACGCTGGTCCGACAGCCTTCCGGCCCCCCAACCCCAATCCGTATAACCCCCGGAGCCTCCAATGGATTTCAACCATTTTCTGTCCAGCTATCTGCCCAATCCCGTGACGGGGGGCATCCGGCTTTATGCCGATATGATCGAACAGGCCCAACATGCCGAGGCACTGGGGTATCGCGGCATCACCATTCCCGAACATCACCTGATCAATATCCTGCTGGTGCCCTCGCCCTTGCAGCTTGCCGCGCATCTGGCGGCAAAAACCAAGACAATCGAGCTGGTGACGTCCATCGCCGTGCTGCCGATCCGCGACATGCGGGTGTTTGCGGGTGAGGTGGTTCAGGCCAGCATCCTGACCGAAGGGCGGTTGGTGCTGGGCGTCGGGCGCGGGGCCTTTGGCTATGAGGTAGAACGCCTTGGCGTGCCGCGCGGCGAGCTGAAACCACGGTTCGAGGAATCGCTGGCCGTGCTGGAGGCGCTGCTGTCGCGCGAAGACGTGGCCTGGGATGGCACCTATTACAAGTTCGACCCGCTGACCGTGATGCCCCGGCCGGAATATCCGATCCCGCTGTCTCTGGCGGTCATGGCACCCGAGGGCATCGAGGCGGTGGCGCGGCAGGGCTATCATGTGCAGACCACGCCGCTGGGGGCCGATCACGCCACGCTGCTGGCGCAGGTGAACGCCTTCACGCGCGGCAAGGCCGCAGGCAAGGCGGGGGCCAGCAACCGGCTGGCCCTGCAACGCGGCATCTTTCTGGCGCGCAATGCCGCCGATGCCCATGACAAGCTGACCCTCGCGCAGGATTACTACAGCCGTTTCGACAATGTCTGGTCCGGCCCCGGTCTGGTGGACAAGGGCAGCATCCGCCCGCTGCCGCGCAGCCAGAGCAAGGAAGAGCTGGGCTGCAACCTTCTGATCTGCACCCGCGACGAAATGATCGACCGGCTGTCCGCCTATGCCGAAGCGGGCATTGACGAGGTGATCTCCACCTCGAACTACGGCCAGTCGCAGGCAGAAACGCTCGACATGATGGCGCGCTTTGCCAGCGAGGTCATGCCTCACCTGAAGGGTCTGCGGCAGCGCGCCGTGGCCTGACCCCACCTCAAATCCATCTCAAGGAAAGGAAATCCCATGCCGATGATCCGTGTCGAAATGTTCGAAGGCCGCACGCCCGAACAGAAATCCGCCTTTGCCCGCGCCATGACCGAGGCCTTTGTCACCACCTGTGGCGGCACCGCGCAATCCGTGCATGTGGTCTTTGCCGATGTCGCCAAAGGCGACTGGGCGGTGGCGGGCCGCCTGTGCAGCGAACCTGCCGAGGCGAAGTGACATGGCGATCGACTGTGCCTACACGATCGAGGGGCAAGGCCCGGCGCTGTTTCTGATCCACGGCATCGGCGCGCGCAAGACCGGCTTTGCCAAGGTGGTCGCAGCCCTGAAAGATCGCTTTACCTGCATCAGCTATGACCTGCGCGGCCATGGCGACAGCCCGCTGCCCGAAGGCCGCTTCGGGCTGGAAGACCTGGTGGATGATCTGGAGGCTCTGCGTGACCGGCTGGGCATCGCCCAGGCGCATTTTGCCGGGCACTCGCTTGGCGGCATGATCGGCCCGGCCTATGCCCACCGCTATCCCGACCGGGTGCTGTCTCTGGGCCTTTTGTCCACGGCGGCCTTCCGCACCGAGGATGACAGCGCCAAGGTCAAGGCCGTGGTGGCGCAGATGCGCGACAAGGGCATCGGGCAGGTTCTGGATACGCTGACCGCGCGCTGGTTCACCGATGCCTTTGCCGCAGCCCACCCCGAGGTGATCGCCTGGCGCAAACAGCAGGTGCTGGACACCCCGGCCGAGGTGTTCCTGACTGTGTTCGACATCTATGCCGAAACGGAAATGGCCCCGTGGCTGCACGAGGTTGCGGCTCCGGCACTGGTTCTGACCGGCGAGCTGGATGGCGGCTGCAATCCGCGTCTGAACCAGCAGATTGCGGCGGCCCTGCCGAAGGCCGATCTGGTGATTCTGGAGGGCCTGAAACACGCGATCCTGATCGAGGCATCCGAGCGGGTGGTGCCGCCCCTGCGCCAGTTCCTGCTGCGCCAGAGCTGACCCTTCCGGCAAAGGCGGTTGTCCGATCCGGCCCCCGCCTTTGCCCACCCCACACCGGCGCGCGGTGTTTCCCTGCCTTCAACGATCCCACACAATACCCCGGACTTGTCGCGCCCTCGCCCCTATCTCGCCCGATTTCGGGGTCAATACATCCTCAGCAACCCGCATAAGTCGCATGGGGAATACAATGGATCGATTGACCGAAATGGAAGCCTTCGCCACCGTGGTGGATCAAGGCGGCTTTACGGACGCTGCCAAGAAGATGGGTATTTCCAAATCGGCAGTGTCAAAACACGTCTCGGCACTGGAGGCCCGGCTTGGGGCGCGTCTGCTGAACCGCACCACACGCCGGGTCAGCCCGACGGAAATCGGCCTTGCCTATTACGACCGCGCCCGCCGCGTGCTGAATGACGCAGGCGAAGCCGATGCCTTGGTCACCTCGATGCAATCCGCGCCTTCGGGTCTGCTGCGCATCAGCGTCGCCACCGATTTCGGCGTCAATCTTCTGTCGCCCATTCTGGGGGACTTCCTGCTGGAATATCCCGACATCACCGTCAACATGGTGCTGAACAACCGCTATGTGGAGCTGATTTCCGAAGGGTTCGACATGGCGATCCGTGTGGGCGATCTGGAGGACAGCAGTCTGCGCGCCCGCAAGCTGACCGAAACCACCAAACGCATGATCGGCGCGCCCGGCTATTTCCAGAAATTCGGTCGTCCGATGAAGATCGACGATCTGAACGACCACAAGCTGCTGCATTATTCGAATCAGGCCAATGGCAACGTCTGGAAAGTGACCGCTCCGTCTGGCGAAAAACGTCAGGTGCGCTCGGTCGGCTGGCTGACGGTGAATGACGGGCAATCGCTTCTGAATGCCGCCATTTCGGGGCTTGGCATCGCCTATCTGCCCTCGTTCCTCTATGCCGATGCGATGAAACAGGGCCAGGTGGAAGAGGCGATCTCGGGCCTGCCGGTGGAAACGCTGGGCATCTATGCGGTCTATCCGCCGGGGCGGTTTACCCAGCCCAAGGTGCGCGCCTTCATCGACTTTCTGGCCCGGCGTTATATGGACAAGGGGCCCGACAACTGGTGACCCAACAGGTTTAAGGTGCGGCGACTACTGGGTCGAGGTCAGCATGACCTCGACCCTTCTGTTTTGCGTCTGCCCTTCGGGGGTCAGGTTGCTGGCGCGCGGGGCGAGGTAGCCCACGCCCTTGGCCTCGATCCGGTCCCCGGCGACACCCAGCGCAATCAGAGCCTTGCGCACGGATGACGCCCGCGCCTCGGACAGGGCGATATTGCCCGGCAGACCGCCCGAAGCATCGGTATGGCCCACCAGCGCGATCCGCCGTGCCGGATGATCCGACAGATAGCCCGCCAGCGCCACGAGAGAGGCATAATCGCCCGCCGCCAGTTCCCCTGCCCCAGAGGCAAACACCAGATCCTCCAGCACCAGACTGCCCGCGCGTTCCAGCCGGACGGCAAAATCGCCCTGCGCAGGCGTCGGGTACAAGGCCGGGCCACCCGGCACGGGATCCGCAGGCTGTGGCGGCACCACCGCGCCCCCGGAGGGTTCCGGCGACACGCGCGTCATCTGCACAAAGCCCGACACCTGCGACCGGCTGACCATCAGGCTCAGCACTTCCGCACCCTTGCCTGCCGCCAGATAGCGGAAATCCCCCAGATCGACATGCATGTCGGGTTCGGTCATCAGCGGCAGGGAATAGCGGAAATCATAGCCGCCGCAGGCCGCCGTTTCGCAATCATAGATCACCTGCCAGCCTTCGGCCTGCAATTGCCGCCGTAGCGGTGCCATCAGATCCAGCGTGGACAGCGGCGCCGCGATGCGCCAAGCGGTCTGTTCCACCGTTCCTTCGACCAGCCGCGACGGCACGCCCTCCGGGCCCCAAGGGCCAATCGGCAACCGGTAGCTCGCCATCGGTTCCAGACTGCTGGCCGTGGCATTGGCGGGTGCCGGGAACATCAGCTCAGGCGTTTGCGCCCTGCCCGGCAGGGGGAGGCCCAGTGGCAGGCAGATCAGGCAGAGGCGAAGCAGAACAGATGGCAGGGCGGGCCTCATGGACAGCAGATCATTGCAGACGGTAGTGATACTGCCCCACTGCTACCATCCCCTGCGCCTCATACAAGGCGCGCGCGGCGGCGTTGGCCTCAGTGACCACCAGCGCAAAGGTCTCTGCCCCCTGATCCTGCGCCCAAGACGCCGCAGCCCGCAACATATTGTGGGCAGAACCCCGCCGACGCATCGCGGGTGTCACCTCCAGCGCATGCAACATCGCGCTTTTGCCATGGCAGGCCACAAAGGCCGCGCCTGCCGGGCGATCCTCGGTGCGGCCAAGAATGGCGCATTTCGGCCCGGTCACCCGATCCATCACCGCAAGCCGCGCAGTCCCGATGCCGCCCTCGGCCCAGAGATCACAGGCGATGGCCAAAGGCGGCCAGTGGCGAAAGGCGGCCATGCTGCTGACCGGCTGTGCCAGTTGCGCGACCGGGGCCGCATAGGCCACCACCGGATCGTTGATGCGATAGCCGCGCGCCGCAAGGGCAGCATCCAGATCGGCCTCGCCCGCGCGGATCAGAAACAGGCGCTTCTGGCCCAGCCTGTCCATCTCGGCCTCGGCCTGCGCCAGATCGGCCTCGCGCCAGGCCCCCTGCGCCGTGGTGGCCGACACGCGCTGCCCGCCGCCCTGCCCGTCGCGGACCCGCCATGGCCCCACCTCGATACAGCGCACGGCGGGCCATGTGGCCTCCATCAAGGCGGCAAGCGATTCGGGCGTCATGCGAACAGCCCGCAAAGCTTGGTCATCGCGGCATCCAGCCGCGCCGGATCGCTGCCGCGGATCACAAGATTGGTGCCGAATGCACCGTTCTGGGTGAACGGATAAGACCCCATCGACAGATCGGGAAATTCGGCGGCCAGCGCCCCGAAGGGGCCTGCAATCTCACCCTCGCCCCGGTTCACCCGCAGCGACTGGCTCAGCAAGGGCGCACCGCCGGTCAGCGTGGGCAGCACACTGGCCACCATCGCGGCAAAGATGTTCGGAACCCCCGCCATCACATGCACATTGCCGATGGTGAAGCCCGGCGCGATGCTGACCGGGTTGTCGATCAGCGCCGCGCCATCCGGGATGCGGGCCATGCGGCGGCGGGCCTCGTTGAACTCCAGCCCCGAGCGGTCGTAATGCGCCTGAAGCAGCGCCAGCGCATCGGCGCGCTGGCTGATCCCGACACCAAAGGCGGCCGCAATCGCCTCGGCCGTGATGTCATCATGGGTCGGGCCGATGCCGCCGCTGGTGAACACCGTATCCCACCGGACGCGCAGGGCATTGACCGCCTCGATGATCGCCTCGGCCTCGTCGGCCACCACCCGCACCTCCATCAGGCGGATGCCGATCTGGGTCAGTTGTCCGGCAAGGTAATGCGTATTGCCGTCGCGCGTGCGCCCGGACAGGATTTCGTCGCCAATGACCAGCATGGCGGCGGTGGGATTCGTCATCGCGGCTCTCCTTCCAGCTTGGGCTTAGGTATAGGGCCTGCCCCTGCTGTTTCAAACCCCTGCCTCTGGCCATTTCCGCCCCGAGCCGTTATCAAAGCGCCGTTCGATCAGGAAAGGATGCCCCGTGAACGATCTGCGCGGTCGCATGACCAAGGATGGCATCCGCATCTATGAAGATGCGGATTTCGCAGGCATGCGCACTGCAGGGCGTGTGGCGGCAGGGATTCTGGATGCGGTGATCCCGCTGGTGGTGCCGGGCACCACCACGGCGGCGATTGATGATTTCATCACCGAAGAGATCAAGCGCCTTGGGGTGACCTCTGCCACCATCGGCTACAAGGGCTATCAGCACGCGTCGTGCATCAGCGTGAACCATGTGGTCTGCCACGGGATTCCCGGGGCCAAGGTGCTGGCGGATGGCGATATTCTGAACATCGACGTGACGGTGATCGTCGATGGCTGGTTTGGCGACACCTCGCGCATGTATGTAGCAGGCACCCTGCCCCGCAAGGCCGAGCGTCTGATCGAGATCACCCATGAAAGCCTGATGCGCGGCATTGCGGCGGTGAAACCCGGCAATACCTTCGGCGACATCGGCTTTGCCATCCAGAGCTTTGTCGAAGCCAACCGCATGTCGGTGGTGCGTGATTTCTGCGGCCATGGCCTTGGCCGCGTGTTCCATTCGCCGCCGAACGTGCTGCATTATGGCCGGGCGGGTAGCGGGGCCGTGCTGGAAGAAGGCATGTTCTTCACCATCGAACCCATGGTCAATCTGGGTCGCCCGGAAACCAAGGTTCTGGCCGATGACTGGACCGCCGTCACCCGCGACAAATCACTGAGCGCGCAATACGAACATTCGGTGGGTGTGACGGCGACGGGCTGCGAGATCTTCACGCTGTCGCCCGCCGACAAATTCTTCCGCACCTGGGAATAAGCGGCGCAGGCCGGGGCCAGCCCCGGCCCCGTTTATCCCATCGTTTCCAGGCAATGCCGCCGGAAGGCGCGCTTCAGCATGTCCAGTTCGGCGCGTAGCAGATCCACTTCGGCGCGCAGGTCATCCTCCATCGCGACGCCGGTCACGATGGTGAAATGCGTCAGGGTTTCGCCGGTGCTGCTGTCGCGGAACAGGAAGGTCTGCACGCCTTCGTTCAGCACCGAGGCCGGGATCGGCAGGCGCACGGCAAAGGTGCCGCTGGCCCCCGGCATCTCAGTCACCACTAGGCCGGGCAGTTTCTGTTCCAGATGCAGCACATCCAGCGTTGGTTTCGCGCCGCCGGTGGACAGAATGCCCTCCCAGACACCGGCCCGCACCCGCGTTTTCGTCAGCTTCACATCCGCCATGCCGCCCCCTTACAGATCTGCGCGCGGGCGGCGCGACAGCGTCACATCCCGCAGGATGATCTGGTTCATCTCCGGCCCTTCGAAGATCAGATCAATCCAGAGCCGCTCGACCCGTTTTTCATTCATCTTGGTATAGGCGAGGTCAAATTCCACCATCACCTCTTCCGCCGCCAAAGGCAGTTCGCGCACGATCTGTTCGACATTCGGGCCGTGTTTGATGTTCAGCCGGGCAAAGATTTCCAGCGGCTTTTCCATTTCGACAATGGCATCCAGCCGGATCAGATGGCGCTGTTTCAGCCCCTGCACCGCTTCGGGCGGCAGATCGACGACCAGCGACAGGAACGAGCCGTCAAACCGGAACACGTCCATGCGCACGCCAAAGGGCGCAAGATCGGCTTCGCGGCCATTGCGGATCTGGCGCACCGTCAGCTCTGATCGACGGCAATCATGGAACACCGTCGCCCCGTCACAGATGCTGGCCTTGCCAGGCACCGACGAAAACCCCGGCACCGGAATTTCGCCCTTCCACAATTCGGGACGCCACACCCAGTCCGACCCCATCGGGCGGCGCAGCGCGTTGGAGCCGATGACCGGCAGCGCCAGCCGGTGTTCCGCAATATGGATAACCTGGTCCAGCTGCCGCCGGGCCAGACGCGCCCGCCCCCGCAATTCGCGCAGCCGCTCCAGGCTCATGCCATTCGCGGCATCGGCCCAGCGTTCCCAACGTTGCAGAAACCGGCGCTGCAACAACCGGTCGAGGAAGGTATCGATCTTGTTGCCCATACGACTGCTGACGCTACGCCTGTCTCAAATTTCGGGATGATCCACACCGGTTGTTGCCGATATGGAAACGAATCGTTTATCACCGCAATTGGTTAAAAACGCTAGCCCTCTCAAGGGTTAGCGGTGTTTTCTCAGGGGGTGGCGGTGCTTTTTGCGGTGGTGCCGCGATTGGCAGCCCGCGTTGCGACCACGAAGGCCTCGATCAGCTTGCGCCCGGTCGCGCGGTCCAGTGGGGCCGCAGCGGTTCCGGCCACGGTCAGGCTGACCAGCCGCCCGCCCAAGGGCAGCACCGCGCGCCAGCTTTGCGCCTGCACCAGTGTGCCCTTGCCCGGCCCGGTATCGGTCAGCCGCAGCAGGAAAGCACCGTTGATGCCAAGCGCCTCGTGCAGCACCACATCGCGCGCCCGGCCCCGACGGCTGAGTGCCGCGCGCCCGCGTTCCGACCGGAAGAAGGCGGCAAGCTCCGGCCCGCCCCCGGCAATATCCACACCTGCGCCCGAACCCGCCGCGCCCACCGTGCCGGTCAGCACCGCAGGCGCGCGGTCTGCGGCACCATCACAGCGCCCCATCAGCAGGATGGCGGTATCTTCGCGTTCCAGCCGCGAGGCCGGTTCGATGCAATAGCCCGGCGGGGCCGCCAGCGTGACGGCACCGCCCAGAACGGCCTGACGCCCCGGCTGTGCACCGGAGTTTGCGCCGCCCCCCGGAGGGACGACGCAGCCGCTCAGAACCGCACAGCAGAGCAGCGCCGCAGCGCCGCCCTTACTGGTCCATATAGACATGGCGTTCGGCCTTGGCGCCCGGATGCGTGACAGCGCCCTGACGGGCCCCACCAACCAGACGGGCGTATTTGTAGAGCGCACCGCTTTCATACTGCGTCTGACGCGGGCCTTTCCATTCGGCCTTGCGCGCGGCCAGTTCGGCATCGGTCAGCGCCACCGACAATTCGCCCGTGACCGCGTTCAGGGTGATCATGTCGCCATTTTTCAGCAGCGCGATCGGCCCGCCATGCGCCGCTTCCGGCCCGACATGGCCCACGCAGAAGCCGCGCGTCGCCCCCGAGAACCGGCCATCGGTGATCAGCGCCACCTTCTTGCCCATGCCCTGCCCCGACAGCGCCGCGGTGGTGGCCAGCATTTCGCGCATCCCCGGCCCGCCTGCGGGGCCTTCGTTGCGGATGACGATGACTTCGCCTTCTTTGTATTCGCGCTTCTGCACCGCTTCGAAGGCGTCCTCTTCACATTCGAACACGCGCGCCGGGCCTGCAAAGACCTGCTCGGCTTCGGACATGCCGGCCACTTTCACGATGGCCCCATCGGGGGCAAGATTGCCCTTCAGGCCGACCACACCGCCGGTTTTCGAGATTGGCGCCGACACCGGATAGATCACGCGGCCATCGGCCTCGCGTTCGATCAGGTCAAGCTCTTCGCCCATGCTGCGGCCCGATGCGGTGATGCAATCCTCGTGCATCAGCCCGGCCTTGCGCAGCTCTTTCATCACCACCGGCACGCCGCCTGCCTCATAGAGGTCTTTCGCCACAAAGCTGCCGCCCGGACGAAGCGAGACGAAATAGGGCGTGTCGCGGAAAATCTCGCAGACATCGAACAGGTCAAAGTCGATCCCGGCCTCATGCGCGATGGCGGGCAGGTGCAGACCGGCATTGGTCGACCCGCCGGTGCAGGCCACCACACGTGCCGCATTTTCCAGCGCCTTGCGGGTCACGATGTCACGCGCGCGGATGTTCTTTTCGATCAGGTTCATCACGGCCACGCCCGAGGCGTCGCCATATTGGTCGCGGCTTTCATAGGGCGCTGGCGCACCCGACGAATTCATCAGCGCCAGACCGATGGCCTCGGACACGCAGGCCATCGTATTGGCGGTATACTGGCCGCCGCAGGCCCCGGCGCTGGGGCATGCAACGCGTTCCAGAATGGCAAGCTCGGCGTCCGACATATTGCCGGCCTGATGCTGCCCCACCGCTTCGAACACGTCCTGCACCACCACGTCCTTGCCATTCAACCGGCCCGGCAGGATGGAGCCGCCATAGATGAACACCGACGGCACGTTGAGCCGGACCATCGCCATCATCATGCCCGGCAGAGATTTGTCGCAGCCTGCCAGACCCACGATGGCGTCATAGCAATGGCCGCGCATCGTCAGCTCGACCGTATCGGCGATTGCATCGCGCGACGCGAGGCTGGAGCGCATGCCCTCATGGCCCATGGCGATGCCGTCGGTGACGGTGATGGTGGTGAATTCGCGCGGCGTGCCGCCGCCCTTCTTCACGCCCATCTTCACGCTTTGCGCCTGACGGTTCAGGGCGATGTTGCAGGGCGCTGCCTCGTTCCAGCAGGTTGCCACCCCGACCCAGGGCTGATGGATCTCTTCCTCGGTGATGCCCATGGCATAGAAATAGCTGCGATGGGGCGCACGGGACGGGCCTTCGGTCACATGGCGGCTCGGCAGTTTCGATTTGTCGAAACGGGAGTTTTTCATCGGGCTGGTCATGGGGGCTTGTCCTCCGGGAATTGGCTTGCGCCTTGGAATAAAGGCCGCAACGCGGCGCGGCAAGACGGGAATGTGCAAGCATGGTCCGCAAAGCGGCCCTGCCGCGCCGCGTTGGCGGTCAATCCGCCCCCTCGCGCCGTCCCGGCCAAGCATATGATTGCAATTCTGCCCCCCGCGCCTTATTTCGGGGGCCAAGCAATGACCAAAGGGCCAGCCCGCATGAACTGGATCTCCAACTACGTCCGCCCCAAGATCAACTCGCTCTTCTCGCGCCGGGAAGTGCCGGAAAACCTGTGGACGAAGTGCCCCGAATGCGGGACCATGCTGTTTCACCGCGAATTGGCAGACAATCTGAACGTCTGCACCCATTGCGATCACCATATGGCGATCACCCCGCGCGACCGGTTCACCGCGCTGTTTGACGGCGGCGTGTTCATCGAGGTGAAGGTGCCGGAGCCGGTGGCCGACCCGCTGCATTTCCGCGATCAGAAAAAATACCCCGACCGGATGAAAGCCGCGCAGAAAGCCACGGGCGAGCGTGATGCGATGCTGGTGGCCGAAGGCGAGGTGCTGCGCACCCCCATTGTGGCCGTGGGGCAGGATTTCGCCTTCATGGGCGGCTCCATGGGTATGTATGTCGGCAATGCCATCGTGGCGGCGGCAGAGCGTGCCGTGGTGCTGAAACGCCCGCTGGTGCTGTTTTCCGCCGCAGGTGGTGCGCGGATGCAAGAAGGTATCCTGTCGCTGATGCAGATGCCGCGGTCCACCGTGGCGGTGCAGATGCTGAAAGAGGCGGGCCTGCCCTATATCGTGGTGCTGACCCATCCGACCACCGGCGGCGTCACCGCCAGCTATGCCATGCTGGGCGATGTGCAGATTGCCGAACCGAATGCGCTGATCTGCTTTGCCGGGCCGCGCGTGATCGAACAGACCATCCGCGAAAAGCTGCCCGAAGGCTTTCAGCGCGCCGAATATCTGCTGGACCATGGCATGCTGGACCGTGTGACCCATCGCAAGGCGATGAAGGACGAGCTGGTGACGATCATCCGCATGCTGACCCGGCAATCCCCGGCGATCAAGGGCGACCTGCCTGCCCCGACAGACGCCCCCCCCGCCAAACCCGGCCTGAAATGAACACCGCCGGTTCCGACGCGATCCTCGCCCGGATGATGGCATTTCATCCGAAGATCATCGACCTGACGCTGGACCGCGTGCATCGCATGCTGGCCGCCCTTGGCCACCCCGAACGCCGCCTGCCGCCGGTGATCCATCTGGCAGGCACCAATGGCAAGGGCAGCACGCAGGCGATGATCCGCGCCGGGCTCGAGGCGGCGGGCAAGACCGCCCATGCCTATACCTCGCCGCATCTGGCCTATTTTCACGAACGTATCCGGCTGGCGGGCGAATTGATTTCGGAACCCGCGCTGATGGCCTTGCTGGATGAATGTGTGGCGGCGAATGGCGGCGAGGAGATCACGTTTTTCGAGATCACCACCTGTGCGGCCTTTCTGGCCTTTTCGCGCACGCCTGCGGATTACACACTGCTGGAAGTGGGTCTGGGAGGGCGGCTGGATGCCACCAATGTGGTGGACCGCCCGGCGCTGACCATCATCACCCCGGTATCTATCGACCATCAGCAATATCTGGGCGACACCCTGCCCGAGATCGCAGGCGAAAAGGCCGGGATCCTGAAGCGCGGCGTGCCCTGTGTGGTCGGGCCGCAGGAAGACGAGGGCCTCGCGGTGATCGAGGCGCGGGCCGAACGGCTGGGCGCGCCGCTGCTGGCCTATGGCCAGCACTGGCATGTGAGCGCGGATCGCGGGCGGCTGATCTATCAGGACGAGCGCGGCCTGCTGGACCTGCCGCTGCCCAATCTGCCCGGACCGCATCAGATTCAGAACGCCGGGGCCGCGCTGGCCGCCCTGCGCTATCTGGGGCTGGACGAGGCCGCCTGCGAAGCCGCCGTCAGCCGTGCCTCCTGGCCTGCCCGCATGCAGCGTCTGCGCCGGGGGCCGCTGGTGGACAGCGCGCCGCAGGTCGAGCTTTGGCTGGATGGCGGGCACAACCCGGCAGGCGGTGCTGCGATTGCCGCAACGCTGGCGGCCATGCCTACCCGCCCGACCCATGCGATTTGTGGCATGTTGAACACCAAGGACATCGCGGGCTACCTGCGCCCGCTGCAACCGCATCTGCAGGCCCTGCATGCGGTGTCGATCCCCGGCGAGGCCAATACCCTGCCTGCCGCCACCACGGCGGCGGCGGCGGCAGCGGTGGCGATCCCGGCGCAGGAAGCCGCCTCGGTGCAGGCGGCCTTGCAGCAGATCGCGGCGCAGGATCCCACGGCACGGGTGCTGATCTGCGGCTCGCTTTATCTTGCGGGCACGATCCTGCGCGAGAACGGCTGAGCGGAGGGGGCCTTGCCCCCTCGGATATTTTTGCCAAGATGAAAGGACAAGCGCCGCCTAGCGCAGATGCGGGCGGAAGGCCGCGACCACCTGTTCATAGACCGCACGTTTGAACGGCACGATATTGGCGACCATGGCGTCCGCCTCGCTCCATTGCCAGCGGTCAAACTCCGGGTGGTCGGTGTCAATCGTGACCTGATCATCGCGCCCGAGGTAGCGGAACAGGAACCATTTCTGTTTCTGGCCGCGATATTTGCCGCCCCAGACCTTGCCCAGCAGTTCCGGCGGCAGGTCATAGGTCAGCCAGTCTTCGGTCTTGGCGATGAATTCGACCAGATCCTCAGTCACGCCGGTTTCTTCCCATAATTCGCGCAGGGCGGCCTTGCGGGGCTTTTCGCCGTCATCAATGCCGCCCTGCGGCATCTGCCAGGCCGCAACGGCGCTGTCCTTGCGGTTGCCGGTGAAGATCAGCCCTTCGGCATTGATCAGCACGACCCCGACGCAGGGGCGGTAGGGCAGCGTGTCAGGCGAGTGCGGCATCATGCGGGACCAATGAGAGGGGAAAGGCAGGGGCCGGACGCACCGGCCCCCGCATCGGCATCAGGGTTTGACGGCAATCGCTGCCGCGCCGCGCAGGATATCCACGGCATAGGCCAGTTGGTAATCCTCGTCGCGCATCTTGGCGGCTTCGGCGGCCTTGGCCTGTTCTTCTTCGTACTGGCGCTTTTCGTCCTCGGTCATCGAATCGTTGGAGAGCACGCCGCGCAGATCGGCCTCTGACCGTGCATTGGCCTCAGCGGCCTGTTCTTCGGTGCCTGCCTCGCCGGTTTTCTTCACCGGCTGGTTGACCACGATGTCGGGCGAAATGCCGAGCGCCTGGATGGAGCGGCCCGAGGGGGTATAATAGCGCGCCGTCGTCAGGCGCATCGCGCCTTCGCCGCGCAGCGGCACCACGGTCTGCACCGAGCCCTTGCCGAAGCTCTTGGTGCCGACCACGATGGCGCGGCGGTGATCCTGCAAGGCCCCTGCGACGATTTCAGACGCCGAGGCAGAGCCGCCATTGATCAGCACCACCATCGGTTTGCCACCGACCACATCGCCGGTTTCGGCATTGAACCGTTCGCCATCCGTTGTCGCACGCCCCCGGGTGGAGACGATCTCGCCTTTTTCGAGGAAGGCATCCGACACCTTGATCGCCTGGGTCAGCAGGCCGCCCGGGTTGTTGCGCAGATCCAGCACCACCCCGTTCACCTTGTCCATGCCGCCGATTTCCTTGGCGGCCTTGTTCAGCTCTTCTTCCAGGCCCGGATAGGTCTGATCATTGAAGGTGGTCAGGCGCAGCACCACGGTATTGCCCACCACGCGGCCCTTCACCGCCGTCAGCTTGATCGTGTCGCGGATGATCGACACATCGAACGGCTCTTCGACGCCTTCGCGCACGACGGTGATGATGATTTCCGAACCCACCTCGCCGCGCATCATCTCCACCGCGTCATCCAGCGCCAGACCCAGCACGCTTTCGCCGTTCACATGGGTGATGAAATCGCCCGCCTGAATCCCGGCCTTATCTGCCGGGGTGTCATCCATCGGCGAGACGACCTTGACGAAGCCTTCTTCCTGCGTGACCTCGATGCCCAGCCCGCCGAATTCGCCGCGGGTCTGTTCCTGCATATTGTCGAAATCCTTGGGCGGCAGATAGCTGGAATGGGGATCCAGCGAGGTCAGCATGCCGTTGATCGCCGCCTCGATCAGATCCTTGCTGTCCACCTCTTCGACATATTGGCCGCGAATGCGTTCAAAGATATCGCCGAACAGATCCAACTGTTCGTAGACCGAGGCGTTTTTGGCCGCCTCCTGTGCGACGAGAGGCCCGGCAATCTGCGTCGTCAGCAACACACCAGCCACGGTGCCGCCCAGGGCGGCCATCACGAATTTCTTCATCGCCTTCGTCATTCCCCTATCAAGGCTCCTGCTGGGCCTCTGCGAGCGGCGCTGTGGCCGCAAACCATGGCATCGGGTCCACCGGCTCGGACCCTTGCCGCAACTCTACATAAAGCGTTTCCGTATCGCGCGCGCCACCACCATCCTGTGCAGAGACAAGAAACTCGTCCATTCCCGGTTCCCCGCCGCCCATCAGGCCCAGCGGCGCGCCGCTGGCAATCACCTCGCCCACCTCGCCATAAACGGTTTCCAGCCCCGCCAACACCAGAAGATAGCCTGCGCCCGGTTCAAGGATAATCACGTTTCCGAAATTGAGCAGCGGCCCGCGATAGCGGATTGTGCCCGACCAGGGGGCCGTGACCAGCGCCTGTTTGCGGGTGGCCAGCACCATGCCCGGGCGGCGCACGCCTGCACCATCGGCCTCGTCCGGGCGGCGCAGCAGCGTGCCCAGCACCGGCAGCGGCAGCATGCCCCGGCCAAAGCCGAAGTCCGCCATGCCGTCGCTTTCCGTCTCGTTCAGCGCCAGACCACCGGCAAAGGCATCCAGCGTATCGGCGCTTTCCAGCAGGCCGCGCAGCACCTCGGGGTCTTCGGTAAAGCGGCGCGGCAGTTCGGTGCGATCGGAAATGGCCTTTGACAGCGCGGTCCGCGCCTCTTGCGCCACGCGCAACCCATCGCTGAGCGTCTTGCCTGCCGAAACCTGCAAGGCGCGCAGGTCGCGCACCTCTTGCAACTGCACCCGCATCGCCTCGGCCTCGGCCTGAAGCGCGGGGGTGACATCGGCAATCATCATGCCCGACCGCACGGTGCCCAAAGGCCCGGACGGGTGCAGCAGCAACAGCGGCGCGGGATCGGCCTCCATCCGGCTCAGAACGCCGACCAGCTGCGCCACGCGGTCGCGCTTGGCCTCGAACTGCAAGACCAGCGTCGCCTCGCGGATCGAGGCTTGCCGCAGGTTTTCGCGCAGCGCGCCCAGACCCAGCTCATAGGCGCCGATGGTCTGCGTCAGCGCCTGCACGCGGTCCCGCGCCTCGCGGGCGGCATCCAGCGCCTGCACCGCCTTTTGCAGATCGACAGCCGCCGCCTGTGCCTGTTCGGCCACCGTGACGGCATGGGCCGCCCCGCCAAAGACAAGGCAAAGGGCAAAGGCAAGGGCGGTGCTGCGACGGATCATGCGATCAGGCTTTTGCCTGTCATTTCGGCAGGTTGCGGCAGACCCATCAGCGCCAGAAGCGTGGGGGCCAGATCAGCCAGCCGTCCGCCGCTGCGCAGGCTAGCCCCGGCAGGGCCACCCACCAGAATGACCGGCACCGGGTTGGTGGTATGCGCCGTATGCGGGCCACCCGTCACCGGATCGACCATAACTTCACAATTGCCATGATCCGCCGTCACGATCATCGCGCCGCCCACCTGCGCCAGCGCCGCAAGCGCGCGGCCCAGCCCGGCATCGACCGCTTCACAGGCGGCCATCGCTGCCGCCAGATCGCCGGTATGTCCGACCATATCGGGGTTGGCAAAGTTCACGACAATCAGGTCATAGCCATGCCGGATCGCGCCGACGAGCTGATCCGACACTTCGGGCGCGCTCATTTCCGGTTGCAGATCATAGGTCGCCACTTTGGGCGATTTCGGCATGAAGCGATCTTCGCCGGGCGAGGCGACTTCCTTGCCGCCGTTCAGGAAGAAGGTGACATGCGGGTATTTTTCGGTCTCGGCCAGTCGGAACTGCGTGCGGCCCTGCTTGGCCACCCATTCGCCCAGCGTATTGGTGATATTCTGCTTGGGATAGGCCGTGGTCATAAAGGCGTTATGCGCCGTCGAATAATCCACCATGCCCAGCATCGCCGCCCACGCCGGGCGGACACCGGCATCAAAGCCGTCAAACGACGCATCACCCAGCGCCGACAGGATCTCGCGCGCACGGTCGGCCCGGAAGTTCAGGCAGAACACGCCATCGCCACTGCGCGCGCCCGCATAACCGCCGATCACCGTGGGGGCGATGAATTCATCCGTCTCGCCCCGCACATAGGCGGAATCCACAGCCGTCACCGCATCCGGGGCGGCCTCGCCCTGCCCCTGCACCATGGCGCGGAAGGCACGCTCCACCCGCTCCCAGCGGGTATCGCGGTCCATCGCCCAATAGCGGCCGATCACGGTGCCGACCCGCGCGCCCGCAGGCAGCCCGTCAACAAGTTCGCGCATGAAGCCCAGGGCCGAAGACGGCGCCACATCGCGCCCGTCGGTGATCGCATGCAGCACCACCGGAACCCCGGCCTGCGCCACCGCCCGTGCCGCCGCCAGCACATGCACGATATGCCCATGCACGCCGCCATCCGACACCACACCGATCAGATGCGCGGTGCCGCCGGTCGCTTTCAGCCGGGCGATAAAGGCCAGAAGTGCCTCATTCTGGAAGAAGGATCCGGTTTCGATCGCCAGATCAATCGCGCCCAGATCCATCGCCACCACGCGGCCCGCGCCGATATTGGTATGCCCCACCTCTGAATTGCCCATCTGCCCGGTGGGCAGGCCAACATCCGGCCCATGGGTGATCAGCAGGTTGTGCGGGCACTCCGCCCAGATCCGGTCGAAATTCGGCGTATGAGCCAGGGCAGGCGCATTGGCCGTGCTGTCCTCGCGATAGCCCCAGCCATCCAGAATACACAGAACGACAGGTTTCGGAGTGGTCATGCGCGGCCCTTTCCTTGCGTTGCAGGGGTTTTACGCCGCGCGGCGGGGGCGTGCAACGGGCTTTGGCCCGCCCGGCTGCGCCTTTGCGCCTGCGGATCACACCCGGTGATAGGGCGCCCCCGACAGGATCGACGCGGCGCGATACAGCTGTTCGGCCAGCATCACCCGCACCAGCATATGCGGCCAGACCATCCGCCCGAAGGACAGCGCGAAATCGGCGCGGTCGCGCAGCACCGGGGCGATGCCATCGGCACCGCCGATCACGAAGGCCACATCCTGCCGCCCGCCAGCGCGCCAGCGCGCCAGCTGATCGGCGAATTCGGGGCTGCTCAGCACCTTGCCGCGCTCATCCATCACGCAGATCAGCGCGCCATTCGGCACGGCGCGGGCCAGCAATTCGGCCTCGGCCTCCATGCCGCCGCCGCGCTTGTCCTCGACCTCATGCTCAGCAAAAGGGCCAAGCCTCAAGGCCCGGCCCGTGCGGTCAAACCGCGTCACATAGTCCTGCACCAGATCGCGTTCGGGGCCGGCCCGCAGCCGCCCCACCGCACACAGATGCACCCGCATCGATCAGACCGGATCGGGCCGGTGCTGGCCGCCCGGCAGCCACATCTTTTCGAGCTGATAGAATTCGCGCACTTCGGGGCGGAACACATGCACGATGACATCGGCCGAATCGATCAGAACCCAATCGCCGGTTTCCTTGCCTTCGATCTTGGACAGACGGCCGAATTCCTGTTTCAGCCGGTCGACCAGCTTTTCCGAAATGGCCGCCACCTGCCGGGTCGAACGCCCGGAACAGATCACCATGTAATCCGCCATGTCGGACCGGCCACGCAGGTCGATCTGCACGATGTCTTCGGCTTTGTCATCTTCCAGCGAGGCGATGACACGCTCCAGCAGAAGTTCGCTCGACGGGTCGGCGTCGGTCACGCGCGCGGCCCTCGGCCCGACCGGAAGCCCGGTCGCAGGATCAGAATGAGACAGGACTTCGTCCTCCAGATAGCGCGCCGCCACAGTCCCCGGCGCTGGGATGCTCTACATAAGTAACATCGCAGCAGGCCAAACTCAACAATCTGGCCGCGATGCAAGCCCGTGCCCTTAGCCGGAACCGCCGCCGCCGTCCAGTGCGGAACCGGATAGGCCCCACCCCGCCGCGCTGCATTGCCCGCAAAACTTGCACAGGCCGCGATTCGGGCGTATCAAACGCCCCATGCAAGGGTTCGTCTATTTCAACATCACCGATCATGCCCGGCTTCCCGCCCGGTTCTTTGGTGATACCCGCAACATCCTCGCGCAGCTTTGATGCGGCGGGGTGCGCTGTTGCGCGCCCGCTGCCGCTGCGCCTGATCCCCTTCAAAGCCATCCCATCAGATTAAGGTGAGAGCCATGACCGCTCCGCGTACCCTCTATGACAAGATCTGGGACGATCACGTCGTCCATCAGGCCGAAGACGGCACCTGCCTGCTGTATATCGACCGCCATCTGGTGCATGAAGTCACCAGCCCGCAGGCGTTTGAAGGCCTGCGCATGACCGGCCGCAAGGTCCGCGCCCCGGAAAAGACCATCGCGGTACCGGATCACAACGTGCCCACCACGCTGGATCGTGCCAATGCGGCCACCATGACCGAAGACAGCCGGATTCAGGTCGAGGCGCTGGACAAGAACGCCCGCGATTTCGGTGTGAACTACTATCCGGTGTCCGATGTGCGTCAGGGCATCGTGCATATCGTCGGCCCCGAACAGGGCTGGACGCTGCCGGGCATGACCGTGGTCTGTGGTGACAGCCACACCGCGACGCATGGCGCCTTCGGCTCGCTCGCCCATGGCATCGGCACCTCGGAAGTGGAGCATGTTCTGGCGACGCAGACGCTGATCCAGAAGAAATCCAAGAACATGAAGGTGGAAATCACCGGCTCGCTGCGCCCCGGCGTGACGGCGAAAGACATCACCCTGTCGGTGATCGGCGCAACCGGCACCGCAGGCGGCACCGGCTATGTGATCGAATATTGCGGCCAGGCCATTCGCGAACTGTCGATGGAAGGCCGGATGACCGTGTGCAACATGGCCATCGAAGGCGGCGCCCGCGCCGGTCTGATCGCCCCAGATGAAAAGACCTTTGCCTATTGCATGGGCCGTCCGCACGCGCCGAAAGGTGCTGCATGGGAAGCCGCCGTCGCCTATTGGAAAACGCTCTTCACCGATGAAGGTGCGCATTTCGACAAGGTTCTGGTCATCAAGGGCGAAGACATCGCCCCGGTCGTCACCTGGGGCACCTCGCCCGAGGATGTGCTGCCGATCAACGGTGTGGTGCCCTCGCCCAGCCAGTTTGAAGGCGGCAAGGTCGAAGCGGTGCAGCGCTCGCTGGATTACATGGGCCTGACCCCCGGCCAGAAGCTGACCGACATCAAGATCGACACCGTGTTCATCGGGTCTTGCACCAATGGCCGGATCGAGGATCTGCGCGCCGCTGCCGCGATCCTGAAGGGCAAGAAGATCAAGGACGGGATGCGCGCAATGGTCGTGCCCGGATCGGGCCTCGTGCGCGCCCAGGCCGAAGAAGAGGGTCTGGCCCAGATCTTCCTCGACGCGGGCTTTGAATGGCGTCTGGCAGGCTGCTCCATGTGCCTTGCCATGAACCCCGATCAACTGTCGCCCGGAGAGCGTTGCGCCGCCACCAGCAACCGCAACTTCGAAGGCCGTCAGGGCCGCGGCGGGCGCACCCACCTGCTGTCCCCCGCGATGGCAGCGGCAGCGGCGGTGACAGGTCATCTGACCGACGTGCGCGAGTTCATGGCGGAAACGGTCTGAGGAGCGGACAAGATGGATAAATTCACCACACTCACCGGGATCGCGGCGCCCATGCCGCTGGTCAATATCGACACCGACATGATCATCCCGAAACAGTTCCTCAAGACGATCCAGCGGTCGGGCCTTGGCAAGAACCTGTTCGACGAGATGCGCTATACGCAGGACGGGGCGGAAATCCCGGATTTCGTGCTGAACCAGCCCGCCTATCGGTCGGCCGAGATCATCGTGGCCGGTGACAATTTCGGCTGCGGCTCGTCGCGCGAACATGCGCCCTGGGCGCTTCTGGACTTCGGCATCCGCTGCGTGATCTCCACCAGCTTTGCCGACATCTTCTACAACAACTGCTTCAAGAACGGCATCCTGCCGATCGTGATGCCGCAAGAGGTGGTCGATGTGCTGATGGCCGATGCCCGCAAGGGGGCCAATGCGCGCGTCACCGTCGATCTGGAGGCGCAGACCCTCACCACCTCGGACGGGCAGAGCTTTGCCTTTGACGTAGACAGCCACCGCAAGCATTGCCTGCTGAACGGGCTGGACGACATCGGGCTGACGCTGGAAAAGGCGGCGGCCATCGACGGGTTCGAGGCCAAGGCCAAAACCCTGCGCCCCTGGGCCTGAGCCGCAATCTGATCTGACACAAACGGGGCGAGGCGCAGGCTTCGCCCCGTTTTCATGGCCGATCACAGGACAGCGGCGATTTTGGCGCGTTGCCACGCATTTTATGGAAAAAATCCGCCACGCCGATTTTTGCCACCCGCCTACGAGATGCTGTTCTGACTCCGCGTCGCACCACAAAACCTGCCCCGCCTCGGGCCGTGGCCGCAACTCCGCCACAATTGCTTCCCGCAAATGATGCAATCGGGCGACACATTCTCCGCAGTTTTGCCTTATTAACCGTGCCTTATCGTTCGGACCGTTGCGGCTGGGAACGAAAGAAGGCACAATTTGGGCAAGATTGAGGCAGCCCGCCACAATGTGCGGGAAATAGGGATAAGGACGCGGCAAAGAATCGCGTCCGTCCGGGTCGAGGAAGGCAGAGCAGTGGTTTCGCGGCTGACAGGCGCAGCGTGTCGTGCATTTCTGGTGATGGCGCTGGTTGCCACGCCCTCTGTGCTGTTGCCCGGCACGGGGTCGGATGGCAAACAGATGGTTGCTCTGGTCGCTCTGTTCGCCGGTGCGCTGACCTTTGCCGAATACAAGACCACCTATCCCGGCCTGATCGAGTTCCGCGACGCGCCGCCCTTCAACCGGGTGCGCTTCCTGATCCTGTTCTTCACCGTGTTCCTGCTGACCATCATTGCGAAAAGCGCGATTTCGCCGACCTCGCTGACCCTGCTGGTCAATGCCGTGGGTCTGCTGATCGGCAATGCACTGGATTTCCCTTATTCCCCGGTGCGCCTTGCCACGCTGATGATGGCCAATGGCGCGTCAGAGGCGCAGGTGATCGCCGTGCGCACCGCTGCGGGCATGGCCTATCTGACCTCGCTGATCGGCCTGTCGTTCTTCGTCGTCCTGCTGAAGATGAAAGGCTGGCCGTCACGCACCGATGTTTTCAATGTCTGGGTCAACCTGCCCACCTTCGATCCGACAGCGGGCGGCGATGTGGTGGCGCGGCTGGAACGCGATGCCCGCATCAACATCGCCTTCGGCTTCCTGCTGCCATTCCTGATCCCCGCCGTGGTCAAGATCGGCTCTGCCGGGTTCGAGCCGCTGACCCTGACCACCCCGCAAACCCTGATCTGGACAATGACCGCATGGTCCTTCCTTCCCGCCAGCCTGTTCATGCGCGGCATCGCCATGGGCAAGATTGCCGCGATGATCCGCGAAAAGCGCCGCCTGTCCGGTCTGGTCGATCAGTCTGGCTATATTCCGGCCTGATCCTGCTGGCGGCCCCGGCTGCCGCCGATACGCTGCGCATTGCCACCTGGAATGCCGATCTGTCACGCGACGGGCCGGGGCTGCTGCTGGCCGAGATCCTGCGGGACGACAGCCCGCAGATTGCCGCCGTGTTGCAAGGCATCGTGGCGCTGGATGCCGATCTGCTGCTGCTGACCGGCATCGACCATGACACGCGGCTGGTGGCGCTCTCGGCGCTCGCCGACCGGCTGACTGCCGCTGGTGCCCCCTATCCCTACCGCTTTGCCCTTCGTCCCAATACCGGCGTGCCGACCGGGCTGGATCTGGATCGCAACGGCCGCCTTGGTGATCCGCGCGATGCGATGGGATATGGCCGCTTTGCGGGCGAAAGCGGCATGGCGCTGCTGTCGCGGCTACCGATCCGGGCCGAGGCTGCGGTGGATCATACCGGCTTTCTCTGGGCCGATCTGCCGGGTGCGCTGCTGCCCCCCGACATGACCGAGGCCGAACGCGCGGTACAACGCCTGTCCACCACCAACCACTGGCAGGTGCCCGTCACCCTGCCGGATGGCACGGCGCTGACCGTCATGGGGTTTCTGGCCACGCCGCCGGTGTTTGACGGGCCAGAGGATCGCAATGGCCGCCGCAACCATGACGAGGCAGCCTTTTGGCTGCGGCTGCTGGATGGTGCCTTGCCAAGCCCCGCCCCCGCAGCGCCTTTCGTGCTGCTGGGCGATGCCAATCTTGATCCCGTCGATGGCGATGGCCGGGTGGCAGGCATCCGCGCGCTGCTGGCCGATCCGCGCCTGCAAGATCCCGCCCCGCGCGGCCGCCATGGCCGCAGCGAACCGGCCCACAAGGGCGACCCGGCGCTGGATACCGCCCTTTATCCGCAAGGCCCCGGCGGGCTGCGGGTCGATTACGTCCTGCCCTCCGCCGGGCTGACCGTCAGCGGTGCAGGGGTGCTCTGGCCCCCGACCACCGATCCGCTGGCGCAAACCCTTGCCACCGCCTCGCGCCATGCGCCAGTCTGGGTCGATATCACCCTGCCCTGAGCCCTGCGTGGCTTGACCCAATTGCCACAAGGGGCTAGGCCTCCCGCAGCCTATTTTCAGGAAAAGCAGGAGCCCGCCTTGGCCAATCCCTCCATCCTCATTCTTGCCGGCGACGGCATCGGCCCCGAAGTCATGGCCGAGGTCAAAAAGATCATCGGCTGGTTCGGTGACAAACGCGGCATCACCTTTGACGTCAGCGAAGATCTGGTCGGCGGCTGCGCCTATGACAAGCATGGCACCCCGCTGCATGACGATACCATGGCCAAGGCACAGGCGGTTGACGCTGTGCTGCTGGGCGCGGTGGGCGGGCCGAAATATGACGTGCTGGATTTCAGCGTGAAACCGGAGCGCGGCTTGCTGCGCCTGCGCAAGGAAATGGACCTGTTTTCAAACCTGCGCCCAGCCCAGTGCTTTGATGCGCTGGCCGATTTCTCGTCGTTGAAAAAAGACGTGGTGGCGGGCCTTGATATCGTCATCGTGCGCGAACTGACCTCGGGCGTCTATTTCGGCGAACCGCGCGGCATCTTCACCGAAGGCAACGAGCGTGTGGGCATCAACACCCAGCGCTACACCGAATCCGAGATTGCTCGTGTGGCACGGTCGGCCTTCGAACTGGCGCGCCGCCGCAACAATAAGGTCTGCTCGATGGAGAAGGCCAATGTGATGGAATCCGGCATCCTGTGGCGCGAAGTTGTGCAGGAGATCCATGACAAGGAATACCCGGATGTGCAGCTTTCGCATATGTATGCCGATGCCGGCGCGATGCAGCTGTGTCGCTGGCCCAAACAGTTCGACGTGATCCTGACCGACAACCTGTTCGGCGACCTGCTGTCGGACATGGCCGCGATGCTGACCGGCAGCCTTGGCATGTTGCCCTCGGCCTCGCTGGGGGCACCGATGGCCAATGGCCGCCCCAAGGCGCTGTATGAGCCGGTGCATGGCTCTGCCCCCGATATCGCCGGTCAGGGCAAAGCCAACCCCATCGCATGCATCCTGTCGTTTGCGATGGCACTGCGCTACAGCTTCGATCTGGGCGACGAGGCGACCCGCGTGGAAAAAGCCGTCGAAAAGGTGCTGGCCGATGGCGTGCGCACCGGCGATCTGATGGGCCCCGAAGGCGGCACCCCGGTGTCGACCGCCGCCATGGGCGATGCGGTGATTGCGGCGCTTGACGCCAGCCTCTGAACTTTCGGCAAAATCTTGCAAAAGGCCCGCCCCCGCGCGGGCCTTTTGTCTGTTTGGCAGGCAGTCCTCATTGAGCCTGCACGGATTCTCTGCGACAGTTGATAGCGCAAACACCGGGCATGCCCGCCCCGCTTCAGGTCCGACCCAATGAGCCCCAATGTTCAGGGCGCGCTCTGCGCGCTCCTCGCTTTTGCGATTTATGCCACGCATGACGTGGTGGTGAAGTTTCTGGGCGAGGACTATTCCGCCATCCAGATCATCTTCTTCGCGGGCCTGCTCAGCTTCCCTTTGGTGACGCTGATGCTGATGGGGGATCGCAGCGACGGCCATCTGCGCCCGAAACACCCGTGGTGGACGGCACTGCGCGCGGCCTCTACCGTGATCACCGGGGTGACAGCGTTTTACGCATTTTCGGTGCTGCCGCTGGCCGAAACCTATGCGATTCTGTTCGCCGCCCCACTGCTGATCACGCTTCTGGCGATTCCGGTGCTGGGCGAAAAGGTCGGGCTGCGGCGCGGGCTTGCGGTGCTGGTCGGGCTGGTGGGCGTGCTGATCGTGCTGCGCCCCGGCTCTGCCCCGATGAGCCTCGGCCATATGGCAGCGCTGGCGGCGGCGGTGTTTTCCTCGCTGGCCTCGGTGGTGGTGCGCAAGATCGGTGCGGCGGAACGCTCGGTCGTGCTGCTGCTCTATCCGATGGTGGCGAACTTCATCGTGCTGGGCTGCGCCCTGCCCTTCGTTTACGTGCCGATGCCGATCGAGCATCTGGGCATGCTGGGTATCATCGCCGCTTTCAGCTTTGTGGCGATGCTGCTGATCATCATGGCCTATCGCCGGGCCGAGGCGGTCATCGTGGCCCCCATGCAATATTCCCAGATGATCTGGGCGGCGATCTTTGGCTATCTGATCTTTGACGAATCCCCCGACACCTATACCCTTGTCGGCGCGGGCGTCATCATCGCCTCGGGCCTGTATATCGTGATGCGCGAGGGGCGCGCCGAAGTGTCCGAAAACCAGCCCGTGCTCGAATCCCGCTCGCGCCCGGAAACCGGCATCATGCCCCGCATCTCGGTGCTGCTGCGCCGCCGCGACGCCCGCGACCGCAGCGAAGGCTGACCGTCCTCGCGCCGGGAAATCGACGCGCCGCGAAGTTTTCGCAGCCGCCCCCTTGCAAAGCCCCGCAAGACGGTTTAACCCCCACGCCACGGTCGGAGCGTAGCGCAGCCTGGTAGCGCACCTGCTTCGGGAGCAGGGGGTCGGAGGTTCGAATCCTCTCGCTCCGACCAGTTAAATCCCCCTGCATTGTCAAAACTCCCGCGGATTGCGCCCACCATGGCGCAGGATGACAATCGCGTGATTTGCAGCCCGTCAGACTTAAGACCGTATCGGCATCGCATTTGGCCATCCTATAGTGCCCGGAGTATGTTCAGCCCGGAGCCAGAATATGAAAACACTGTCCAAATTGCTTGTTGCCGGTCTCGTCCTTGCGGGCGGCGTGGCCTTTGCCGAAGGCGAAGCTGCCGATCCCACGGTCAAGGCCCGTCAGGAATTGATGAAAACCATTGGCATGAACACCAAGACTCTGGGGGACATGGCCGGGGGCAAGGCCGCATTTGATGCGGCGGCGGCCGAGGCGGCGAAGGCTGCGATCATCGCGGCATCGTCTGAAATCGCCGCGAAATTCGAGCCGCAGGCCACCGATCCCGCCACGGAAGCCAAACCGGAAATCTGGACCAACTGGGATGATTTTGTCAGCAAGGGGGCCGCGCTCAAGACCGCAGCCGAGGCGCTGGATGCCACCTCGCTGGATACCGTCAAGGCCGGAATGGCCGGGGTTGGCGGTGCCTGCAAGGCCTGCCACACCGCCTATCGGCTGTAATCGCTCCGTGTGGCCCCGGCGCAGTTGTGCCGGGGCCACAGGTCTTAGCCGCAGGCGACGCGGATGATCGTGTCTGCCGCATCCAGCTCGATGTTCAGCCGGTTGGGTGCATAATCCATCGTCACAGCCATGCCGGGTTTCAGCACGCGCAGCGGCTGTGAAAAGCGCATGGTGGTCAGCACCCGCGCCTTCTGCCCCAACAGATATTGCAGGTCGGCTGCGCCACAATCGCCGCCCATCACCGGCGGCATGCCCGGTTCTGCGCCCGGCCCGGTGGCGGGCGGTGCAACGCAACCCGCCAAAGCCAGAACACCGCCCATGAGCGCGCCCCTGATCGCCAGTTTTGTCATTGCTGATCCTTCCTTGCTATATCCGGCTTTATCCACACCAGAAGCCGGTGATCTGATCGGCACGGTCGAGCGTGACATTCAGGCGGCTGGGGCTGAAATCCTCGGTCACCGCATCGCCGGGCCGGATGAAACGCACCGTCTGCGGCAGATATTGCTCATCCAGCGCAAGGCGCGGCTGGCCGACATAGCCCCCCAGACGCGCCGCACCGCAGCTGGCCTGATCCGCACCGCCTGAGACCGGCCCCTGTGGCGCGGCCACGCACCCCGCCAGCCCCAGAGCCGCCGCCCAGATATAGACCCAATTCATCATCACACTCCTGCACCTTGCGGCCAAACGTGACGAAACCGCCCGCCCCCCGCAAGGGGGCAGGCGGCGTCAGGGCATAAACCGGCGTTTATACGCCGTCAGCCGCAGTTGATACGGACGATGGTGCCAGTCGCATCGAGCTGGAAATTGATGCGGAAGGAATTGTATTCCTCCTGGCTGACAATTCCGCCCAGCGACACCATGCGCGTGGGCCGGGTGATGCCTGCGGCCTGCACCGCCGCTTCGGTCTGGCCGACCAGATACTGATAATCCGCCGCATGGCAGGTATCCGGCTCGCGGTCATTCAGGCCGGGCGTCAGATCCACCGGCAGACCCGTCACCGGGTCGATGCCCGGCACGACGACGACGGGCGCCACCGGCTCGGGTTCCGGTGCCGGGGCACAGGCCGTCATCAGAAGCATCAGAATAAAGGCAGAGGATTTCGCAAGACCTGTCATAAGTGCCGTTTCCCGCGTTGCAATTAACGCCTGTTTCGCACAGCTTGTGGCAAATTGACAGAGGGAGGAGCCTATGCGCACCCGTGCAGCCGTGGCCGTTGCCGCCGGACAACCGCTTGAAATCATGGAGGTGAACCTCGAAGGCCCGAAATGGGGCGAGGTTCTGGTGGAAATCAAGGCAACCGGCATTTGCCACACCGACGAATTCACCCTGTCGGGCGCCGATCCCGAAGGCCTGTTCCCGGCGATTCTCGGGCATGAGGGCGCGGGCGTGGTGCTTGAGGTCGGCCCCGGCGTTACCTCGCTGAAACCCGGCGATCACGTCATTCCGCTTTACACCCCGGAATGTCGGCAATGCCCGTCCTGCCTCAGCCAGAAGACCAACCTCTGCACCGCGATCCGCGCAACGCAGGGTCAGGGGTTGATGCCCGATGGCACCACGCGGTTCTCGATGCTCGACGGCACGCCGATCCATCACTACATGGGTTGCTCGACCTTTGCGAACCACACCGTCCTGCCAGAAATCGCGCTGGCCAAGGTGCGGGAAGACGCGCCGTTCGACAAGATCTGCTATATCGGCTGCGGCGTGACCACCGGCATCGGCGCGGTGATCAACACGGCGAAGGTGGAGATCGGCGCAAAGGCCGTGGTCTTTGGTCTGGGCGGCATCGGCCTGAACGTGCTGCAAGGCCTGAAACTGGCCGGGGCCGACATGATCATCGGCGTCGACATCAACAATGACCGCAAGGCCTGGGGCGAACGCTTCGGCATGACCCATTTCGTCAACCCGAAAGAGATTGACGGCTCGGTCGTGCAGCATATCGTCAACCTGACCAAGACCCCGTTCGACCAGATCGGCGGCGCGGATTATTCGTTCGACTGCACCGGCAACGTCAAGGTGATGCGCGATGCACTGGAATGCACCCATCGCGGCTGGGGTGTGTCGGTGGTGATCGGCGTGGCCCCGGCGGGCGCGGAAATCGCCACCAGGCCGTTCCAGCTGGTGACGGGCCGGGTGTGGAAAGGCACGGCCTTTGGCGGCGCGCGTGGCCGCACCGATGTGCCGAAGATCGTCGATTGGTACATGGATGGCAAAATCCAGATCGACCCGATGATCACGCACACCATGGGTCTGGAAGACATCAACAAGGGCTTCGATCTGATGCACAAGGGCGAAAGCATCCGCTCGGTCGTGCTGTATTGACAATGCCGGGCGGGGGCCTCCCCCGCCCCGTGACTGCGGACGGATCATGGCGGCAACACCGGGATTGCGGGTTCTGGAACAGGCAGGGGTGCCGGTAACGCTGCACCCCTATGCCTATGATGCGCAGGCCGAACAGATCGGCCTTGCCGCCGCATTGGCGCTTGGCCTTGATCCGGCGCTGACGCTCAAGACCCTGATGGTCGAGGTCGATGGCAAGCCTGCCTGCTGCGTCATTCCTGCCGATGCCAGCCTGTCGATGAAACGGGTGGCGGCGGCGTTTGGCGGCAAATCCGCCGCGATGATGCCGCCGGCCAAGGCTGAACGCCTGACCCGCTACCACGTGGGCGGCATCAGCCCGTTTGGCCAAAAAAAACCCGTGCCGACCGCGCTTGAAGCGGCGGCCTGCACGGCGGCAAAGGTGTGGATCAATGCCGGCGCGCGCGGGTTGTTGCTGGGCATCGCCCCGGCCGATGCGCTGCGCGTCCTGTCGGCCCGCGCGCTGACGCTCTGCGCCTGAACGCCGGTCAGGAGCGTTCTGCCTGCCATTCCGGCAGCGGGAACACCCGGTCATAGCCCCAGTTGAACACAAAGGCATAGACCATGTAAAAGGCCGCGAAAGCCATATCCATCACCAGCGCCTGCCACAGGCTGATCTCCAGCCACCAGGCGATGAACGGCAGCAGCACCAGCAGCAGCCCCAGCTCGAACAGCACGGCATGCAGCACCCGCAGCGGCACCGTCTTTTGCGTGCCGCCGGTCAGCCGCTGCATCGCCTGATCAAAGCCCCAGTTGTAGACATAGGTCCACAGCATCGCGAGCGTGGCACTGCCCACCGTCACCACGCCCAGATGTTCCAGCGGCATGTCAAAGACCAGCACGCCCAGCGGTGTGACGATCAGCAGACCCAGAATTTCAAAGCAGAGTGCGTGACGCAGACGATCCGGGAATGTGCGCATGATTGCCTCCTGTGGCAAAAGCGCGGGCCGTCCCGCCATGGTCCCGGATTGGGGAGGTCGTCCTCACAGCCCGCTATGTAACCGCCCCGGCCCCGATTGCAAGATGGCGGGTCAATGCGGGTTACACATGTGGACTTTCGGCAACCACCCGCCGTTCCCGCACCGAGATATACAGCGCGCAACCGATCAGCACCGCAACGCCGACAAAGGTCCAGGCATCGGGAAAATCGCCAAAGAACCACCAGCCCACCGCCACGGCCATGATCATTTCGATATAGGCCAACGGGGCCAGCAGGCTCGCCTCGGCCCGGTCATAGGCCATGACGATCAGGTAATGACCGAAGGTGGCAATGAACCCCAGCGCCACGAACAGCCCCCATTGCGCCGGGGTCGGTGTCTGCCAGACCACCCAAACGCCAAGGCTCACCATCGCCGTGCCAATGGCACTGGTCTGAAAGGTGGTGACCATCGCATGATCCCGCCCCGCCATGCGCCGCGTCATCAGCATGTAAAGCGCCAGCGCCGTGCCCGCCGCCAAGGCCAGCAGCATCCCCGGATTGATCTGCTGAAAGCCGGGGCGGATGATGATCAGTGTGCCGATGAAACCGACCGCCACCGCCGCCCAGCGGCGCGGTCCGACCCTTTCACCCAGGATCAGCGGCGACAGCGCGGTGACGACAAGCGGCTGCACGAAAAAGATCGCCAGCGCATCGGCAATCGGCAGGAATTTCAGGGCAAAGAAAAAGCAGAAGGTGGCGGCAATCAGGAAGATCGCCCGCAAGCCATGCTGCGCGGGCCGGTCCGGGCGCAACCCACCCGGCCCCGCAATGCGCCAGGCAAAGGGCAGCGTCATCACCATGCCCATCGCCATGCGCGCCCAGACGATTTGCAGGATCGGCACGCCCTGCTGGCCCAGAAACTTTGCCACCACATCCAGAAACGGCAGCACCGCCATTGCGGCGGTCATCAGCCCCACCCCGATCAAGGGCGTGCGCGCCTTGCCTTGTGCCATCATCCGGTCCTCCGGCCACACCACCGAATGGCGAAACGGCACATTCACGGGGGCAGCCCCGAGCGAATATCAGAAAAAACAAGGCGTTCCAGCCTGTTGGCGACCAAAGCCGCAGCTTTTCAGCAAATTCGCTTCCCCCCTGCCCCGGAACCTGAAACAATGCCCCAAAAGCAAGAGGATAAAATGCCCGAACCCCGCGCCCCCCGCCTGTGTGTCCTGATCGACGCCGACAATGTGCCCGCCGGCTATGCCGATGCGATCTTTGAAGAGATTGCGAGCCTGGGCGAAGCCTCCGTCCGTCGCATCTATGGCGACTGGTCTGCCCAGCGGCTCGGGGGTTGGGCCAAGAAGGTGGCCGCTCTGGGCCTTGTCGCGGATCAGCAGTTTTCCAATACCAAGGGCAAGAATGCCTCTGACATCGGCCTTGTGATTGCCGCGATGGATTTCCTGCATTCCGGCCTGTTCGACGGCTTTGTTCTGGTCAGCTCGGACAGCGATTTCACCCGCCTTGCCGCGCGCATCCGCGAACAGGGGCTGGATGTCTATGGCATTGGCGAGAAAAAGACACCCGAAGCCTTCCGCATGGCCTGCAAGCGCTTCATCTATGTGGAAAACCTCGGCAGCGACGACACGCCCGAAGACGTGCCACAACCCGATCTGCGCAGCAGCGTGTCGGCGCAGGATCCCAAACCGCAGACCCGCGGCGCCAAAGAGCCGCCGCAGAAAGCCATCCCGCTGATCATCGCCGCGATGCGCGCGATTGATCCCGAAGGCGAATGGTATTCTCTGGGTCAGGTCGGCCAGTATATCACCCAGGCCAATCCCGATTTCGACACCCGGACCTATGGCTCTGCCAAACTGTCCGATCTGGTGCGCAAGATCAGCCGGTTCGAGGTGAAATCCGGCCCCGGCGGGCAATTGCTGGCGCGCGACGTGGCCTGAGCGGGCGGCCCGCCGCACCGCTTTTCCATACCAGCGCCTCAAACCCGCCTGAATTGAATGGGTAATTTCAGCCATTGATTGTAGTGGCGAGTGACATGACCCTTTCTTTTCAAGACTTTGCAACAGAGCAGCGCCAGATGAAACGCGTGGCCGTGCTTGTGGATGGCGAGAATCTGAGTGCGACGCGGGCGGGCCATATCATCATGGGGGCCGCCCATTTTGGTAGCCTGACGATCCGGCGTGTTTACGGCAATGCCGCGCGATTGCCGCAATGGGATGCGGCTCCGGGCTTTCACCTGATCCACTCGGGCAGCGGCAAGAATGCGACCGACCTCTTGCTGACGGTCGAGGCGATGGCTCTGATCCATGACCGCCTGGCTGACATGCTCGTCATTGCGTCGTCCGACCGGGATTTCAGCCATCTGGCGACCCATCTGCGCGAACGCGGCACAGAGGTTGTCGGCATGGGCGAAGCCACGGCGAGCCCGGTCTTTCGCAAGGCCTGCACGAAGTTCATCGAGCTGAAACCGCCGGTTGCAGCGCCAGTGGTGCCACCGCCCAAGGCCCCGTCCTTTGACGAGATCGTGCAGGCGGTGGTGCGCGCCGGGCCACAGGCAGGCCTGCCTTTTACGGCGGTCAATGCGGCCATTCAAAAAGAATGCAAGTTTCGCATCGGCACCACGCCAGACAAGACTTGGCACGCCTATTTCACCCGCAACGCCGCGATTTTCGACTGTGACCCGAAGGGGCCGAATGCCCGCGTCCGTCTGCGCAAGCCCGACGCTAGCGCTTCACCCCGTAGCGGGCCATGAACATCTCCACCGCGCCGCGGATCACGCGCTCGGCGTCCTTCGGCGCACAGCAGGGAGTCACGCCAAAAATCGCCTGTTCATGGATCGTCGCCTTGCACAGTTCAGAGAACTGATCCGCCGCGAGGTCGATATCCTCGATCACCAACTCGCCCCGCGCGACGGCTTTCGCCATGTAATCCGCCAGCCTTTGCCGCACCAGCAAGGGGCCGGAGTGGTAAAACTGGTGGCCCAGTTCAGGAAAGCGGTCACTTTCGGCCACGCAGATGCGGAACACCCGGCGACCGAATTCCGACATCAGAAAGGCCACGATACGCCGCGCCGCTTCGGTCAGCACATCTTCGGGCCGCGACATCTGGTCGATCAGCTTGACCGCCTCATCGGCCTGACGGGCACATTCGGTCTTTGCCACCTCCAGAAACAGAAGGCGCTTGTCGGGGAAATAGCTGTAAAGCGTCGCTTTGCTGACCCCGGCTTCGCGCGCGATGTCATCCACCGACGCGCCCTCAAACCCATGATCCAGAAAGACTTTCCGGGCGCCGTCAAGCACCTGATCATATTTCCGGCCTTTGCGGATCTGTGCAGGCTCTGCCACGGTCATGTCTCTTCCCCCTGCGGGAAGCTTAGTGCGAAGGCAGGGCCGGGGGCAAGGCCGCAGCCGCCCTCAGCGCTCCGCCCCGCAGGTCGGTGACACGGTTGCGGGCGACTGGCAGCCCTGTGTGACCGGCTCGGCGGGTGTCTCTGGCCAGGTCAGGCGCGGCAGATCAAAGGTGATGCCGGTGGCCGCAGCAGGCGCGGCCGCACAAAGCATGAGCAGGGTCAACAGGCGGGTCATGGCGTTCTCTCCAGAACTGAACTCACTGGTTCAGATTTATGAACCGATCAGTTCAGTTTGCAAACAGAATTTGAACCAATCGGTTCAGAATTTTCACCTTGCAGTCGCCAGATCCCGCGAATAGATTAGAATTATTCTAAACAAGGTGCGCCATGCTTTCCGCCCTCTCTGCCCGCCGCCGTTTTTCAGACCTGTCAGAGCAAGAGGTTCTGGCGCTCGCCATCTCGTCGGAAGAGGATGATGGTCGCATCTATCGCAGCTATGCGCAGCGCCTGCGCAGCGAGTATCCCGCCACCGCCGCCGTGTTCGATGGCATGGCGGTGGAAGAGGATCTGCACCGGCAACAGTTGATCGACCTGCATCGCAGCCGCTTTGGCGAGGTAATTCCCCTGATCCGGCGCGAGCATGTCGCGGGTTTCTATGCGCGCAGGCCGGTCTGGCTGATGGAGAACCTGAGCCTCACCACCATTCGCGCCGAAGCCGGGGCGATGGAGGCGCAGGCCGAAGCCTTTTACCTGCGCGCCGCGCAGGCAACGCAGGACGCCGCGACCCGCAAGCTTCTGGGCGATCTGGCCGCCGCCGAGGCAGGCCATCAGAAATCCGCCGAAGGGCTGGAACAGAACATGCTGTCGGACGATGGCCGCAGTGACGAAGACCGCTCGGCCCATCGCCAGTTCATCCTGACATGGGTGCAGCCGGGGCTTGCCGGGCTGATGGATGGCTCGGTGTCCACACTGGCGCCGATCTTTGCCACCGCCTTTGCCACGCAAGACACCTGGACCACGTTTCTGGTCGGCACTGCAGCTTCGGTCGGGGCGGGCATCTCCATGGGCTTCACCGAGGCCGCACATGATGACGGCGTGCTATCCGGGCGGGGCAGCCCGTGGAAACGCGGGCTGGCCTCGGGGGTGATGACCACGCTGGGCGGCATGGGTCATGCCCTGCCCTATCTGATCCCCGATTTCTGGACCGCCACCACGCTGGCGATGATCGTGGTGTTCGTCGAGCTTTGGGCCATCGCCTGGATCCAGAACCGCTATATGGAAACGCCGTTCCTGCGCGCGGCGCTGCAAGTGGTGCTGGGCGGCGCATTGGTCTTTGCGGCCGGGGCCCTGATCGGCGGCGGCTAGGCCACGGCCCCGCGCGAAACTGCGGTGCGGCGGCCTATCGGCTTGCATGTCTGACCGCTGCATGAAACCCTTGGCCGATCCCAGACCGAGACTGCGCCAACATGCTGCCGATCCTTCTGAAAACACTTCCGTTTTTTGCGCTGATCGGGGTCGGCTACTGGGCGGGCCGCGTACGGATCTTCCCACCCGAGGCCGTGGCCTGGCTGACCAAGTTCGTGTTCTATTTCGCGCTGTCGGCCATGCTGTTCCGCTTTGCCGCCAATCTGAGCCTGGCCGAGATCTTTGATCTGCCCTTCGTGCTGGCCTATCTGTCGGCCACGACGCTGGTCTATCTGATCGCCATGGGCGTTGCGCTGTTTCGCAAGCGCGGGCTGGAAGAGGCCGCGATGGAGGCGCAATGCGCCACCTCGGGCAATACCGGATTTCTGGGCGTGCCGATGCTGGTCGTGCTGCTGGGCCCTGCCGCCGCCGGGCCGGTGCTGATGGTGCTGACCGTTGACATGGTGGTGTTTTCCTCGCTCATCACCCTGATCATCACCGGCGCGCGCGGCGGGGCGCTTGGCCTGCACACCCTGCGCACGCTGGCGGTTGGCTGGTTCAGGAACCCGATGGTCGTGTCGATCGTGCTGGGGCTGATCTGGTCCGGGCTGGCCTTGCCGGTGCCTGCCCCGGTCAATGAATTTCTGGCGCTGCTGGGCGGGGCTGCCACGCCCGGCGCGCTGTTTGCCATCGGCGCATCGCTGGCAGGGCGTGGGGCCGAGCGGCTGGGCGTCGCGGGCTGGCTGTCCTTTGCCAAGCTGGTGCTGCACCCGCTGGCCGTGGCCATCGCCGCCCTGTGGCTGTTTCCGGTGGACCGTGCCGCCGCAGGTGTGATGATTGCCGCAGCAAGCCTTCCCGTCGCCGGGAATGTCTATATTCTGGCGCAGCATTACGGCGTGGCCCCGCAACGGGTGTCCACCGCCATTCTGATCTCAACCGCGGTCAGCATCCTGACCGTGACAGCCGTGATCGCCTGGATAACAGGCTGAGGAGGACCGATGAAAACCCTATCCGAAAACCGCGCCTTCGGTGGCGTGCAGGGAGTCTATACCCATGCCTCCGAGGCTTGCGGCTGCGACATGACCTTTGGCCTGTTCCTGCCCGAAGAGGCAGAGCGCGGCGCCGTGCCGGTGATCTGGTATCTGTCCGGCCTGACCTGCACCCATGAAAACGCGATGGTGAAGGCTGGCGCGCAGAAATGGGCCGCCGAAGCGGGCGTGGCGCTGGTGTTCCCCGATACCAGCCCGCGCGGCGCAGGCGTGGCCAATGACGAGGCCTATGACCTGGGTCAGGGCGCGGGGTTTTACGTCAACGCCACCGAAAAGCCCTGGGCACCGCATTTCCGCATGTGGGATTATGTCACAGAAGAGCTGCCGCGCCTGCTGTTCAATGCCTTCCCCGTCGCCGAAGAGCGTCAGTCGATCATGGGACATTCGATGGGCGGCCATGGCGCCCTGACCATCGCGATGAGCTTTCCGGGCCGCTTCCAGTCGGCCTCGGCCTTTGCGCCGATTGCCAACCCCACCGCAAGCGACTGGGGCCGCAAGCAGTTCAGCGCCTATCTGGGCAAAGACGAAGCGAAATGGGCACAATATGACGCGACCCTGCTGATGAAAAAGCGTGGCTTTGACGGTCCGATCCTGATCGACCAGGGCGGATCGGATCAGTTTCTGGATCTGCTGAAACCCGAAGCGTTGGCCGAAGCGATGGCCGCCCGGCGGCAGGGCGGCATCTTCCGCATGCAGAAAGGCTATGACCACAGCTATTTCTTCGTCTCGACCTTTATCGAAGATCACATCGGCTTCCACGCGGCGGCGCTGTATGACTGACACCGGCGCGATCTACATCGACGCCGATGCCTGCCCGGTGAAGGCCGAGGCAGAACGTGTGGCCACCCGCCACGCCATGCGCATGGTGCTTGTGTCGAATGGCGGAATCCGCCCTTCGGCCAACCCGCTGGTGGAAAGCGTCTTTGTCAGCGCCGGGCCGGATGAGGCCGACAAGTGGATTGCCGATCACGCAGGCCCGCGCGACATCGTGGTGACCGGGGATATTCCGCTGGCGGCCAAATGTGTCGAGGCCGGAGCGCAGGTGATCAAGCACAATGGCGAAACGCTGACCCCCGCCAATATCGGCATGGCGCTGGCCACCCGCGATCTGATGCAGGATCTGCGCAGCGCCGACCCGTTCCGGCAAGGCGGCGGCCGCCCGTTCAGCAAGGCTGACCGCTCGCGCTTTCTGGAGGTGCTGGAACGTCTGGTCCGGGCCGCGAAAACGCGCTGATGTCGCAGGCGGAACAGACAGCGACGGGGCGCGCGCCGATCTTCCCGGCATGACCGTAGATACCGCCTCCCGCACCACGCTTCTGGGCATTCTTGCCGCCCTTGGTGGCAGTGCCACCCTGTCGATCAACGATGTGGCGATCAAATCGCTGTCGGGCGATTACGCCCTGCATCAGGTGATCCTGACCCGATCCGCCATCAGCCTGTTGTTTTTGCTGGGCTTCATGGCCCTGACCGGATCGGGCCTGCGCCAGTTGCGCACCACCCGCCCGCGCGGCCACCTGCTGCGCGTCTGTTTTGTGATGCTGTCGAACATCACCTATTTCCTCGGCCTCGCCGCCCTTCCGCTGGCCGATGCCGTGGCCATCGCCTTTGTCAGCCCGCTGGTGGTGACGATGCTGTCCACCCTCGTGCTGGGCGAACGGGTCGGCCCGCGCCGCTGGGCCGCCGTGGTGGCGGGCATGTTGGGGGTGATCGTGATGCTGCGCCCCGGCGCGGGGTCACTGCAACCCGCCGCCGTTCTGGTGTTCATCTCGGCCTTCACCTATGCCTCCACCCATATGATGACACGGCGGATGAAAGATACCGAAAGCGCCGCCACCCTGAACTTCTATGTGCAGCTCGGGTTCATCCTGGTCAGCAGCACCATGGGCCTGATGGTGGGGGACGGCCATCTTGCGGGGTCCGATCACCCCTCCATCGCCTTCCTGTTCCGCGCCTGGGTCTGGCCGCCCGTAGCCGACTGGCCTGCCTTCCTCGCAACCGGCCTGTCGGTGGCGATAGGCGGGCTGATGGTGAGCCAGGCCTATCGCCTGTGCGAAGCCGCGTTGGTCGCCCCGTTTGAATATGCCGCCATGCCGCTGGCCATCGTCTGGGGCGTGGTGATCTTTCATCAATGGCCGGATGCAACGGCATGGATCGGCATTGCACTGATCTGCGGTGCCGGTCTTTATACGCTCTGGCGGGAAACCATCACAAGGACGCGGGCATGACCATCGAGGCGGTGATCTTCGACATCGGCAATGTGCTGATCGAATGGAATCCGGAGCGGTTCTACGATTGGGCCATCGGGCGCGCCCAGCGCGAGGCCCTGTTTGCCGAAGTCGATCTGCACAGCATGAACGACGCCATCGACGCAGGCGGCCTGTTCCGCGAAACCATCTATGACTGGGCCGACCGGCACCCCGACTGGTCTGCCGAAATCCGCATGTGGCATGACAACTGGATCGACATGGCCTCGCCCCGCATCGAAGGTTCCATCGCCCTGCTGCGCGCCCTGCGGCTGCGCGGCGTGCCGGTCTTTGCACTGACCAATTTCGGCATCCACAGCTTTGCCTATGCCCAGACCCAATATGATTTCCTGAGCGAGTTCGACCGCGCCTATGTGTCTGGCCAGATGGGCGTGATCAAGCCCGATCCCCGGATCTATGAACTGGTCGAGGCCGATTGCGGCCTTGCCCCGGCGCGGCTGCTGTTCACCGATGACCGCGCCGACAATATCGCCGCCGCACAGGCCCGGGGCTGGCAGACCCATCCGTTTCAAGGCTGGCAGGGCTGGGCGCAGCGGCTGGTGGCCGAAGACCTGTTGACAGAAAAGGAGGCCGGGCTATGAGCGTGGCAATGATCGGGCCAGAGGCCGAAGCACATCTGAACTGGCTGACCCTCTGCGAGGCGCTGGAGGCCGGGCACCGCCTGCCCGCTGCCGAAATCGCGGATACGCTGCTCTATCGCGGCAAGGATACCCTGCTCAATCGCGCGGCCTGGATCGACGGCCTGGGCCAGTTGGTCAAATGCGCCACGATCTTTCCGGGCAATGCCACACAGGGCAAACCCACCATCAACGGTGCCGTGACGCTCTATTCCGATCTGACCGGCGAATTGGATGCCGTGGTGGATTTCCATCTGGTGACCAAATGGAAAACCGCAGGCGACAGCCTGCTGTCCGCGCGCCATCTGGCCCGCCCCGACAGCCGCGCGATCCTGCTGGTGGGCGCAGGCACCGTGGCGCGTTCGATGATCTCGGCCTATGGTGCCTGCTTCCCCGAGGCACGGTTCACCGTCTGGAACCGCAGCCCGGCGGCCGCCGAAGTCATGGCGAGAGAAGGCAATGTGACCGCCACAACCGATCTGGAAGCCGCCGTGCGCGCTGCCGACATCATCTGCACCTGCACCATGAGCCAGTCGCCGCTGATCCAGGGCGACTGGCTGCGCCCCGGCCAGCATCTTGACCTGATCGGCGCCTACCGTCCCGACATGCGTGAGGTGGATGACACGGCCCTGCTGCGCGCCAGCCTGTTTGTCGACAGCCGCAAGACCACCATCGCCCATATCGGAGAGCTGAAAGACCCGATTGCCCGCGGCGTGATCTCCGAGGCCGATGTTCAGGCCGATTTCTATGACCTGCCCGCAGGGCTGTATCGGCGGCGATCCGAGGATGAAATCACCATCGCCAAGAATGGCGGCGGCGCGCATCTGGATCTGATGACAGCCGCCTATATCCTCGCCGCCTGGCGCGGACGATAACCAAACAAGGCGGCGCCCCGAGGTGCCGCCGCTGACACCCGCCCGCCCACGCCGCCGCCCGGCCTAGGTGCCCGTGGTGGCGTGCCGCTCCTCCATCGCTGCGCCCGTATGACAGCGGAAGAATGGGTATTTTTGCAAAATGCAAATCCATCCCGATTGCAGTTTGCCCAAATACTCATCTTGCCCGAGGCGGCGGCCCAAGGCCGCCTCCGAGACAAAAGCCGTGTGCGCCGCAAGGCGCACGCCTTTGGATCCGGGTTTGATCAGGAGCGGCGCAGCAGCGCCAGCAGCTCTGCGTTGGGATATCCGTCGGGCACAAGACCGCGCGATTGCTGGAACGCCTTGATTGCGGCAATCGTCTTGGCACCGACATTGCCATCGGCACCGCCGGTATCAAAGCCGAGCGCCGTCAGCCGTTCCTGCACTTCCATCCGCTCCACAAGCCGCAGCGTGGCATCACCTGCAGGCCAGGGCGTGCGCAGCGGGCCGCCGCCTTTCAGCCGGTCGGACAGATGGCCTACCGCGATCACATAGGAATCGGCCTGATTGTACCGCTCGATTGCATGAAAATTGCGATAGATCAGGAAGGCGGCGCCCTTGATGCCCGAGGGCAGCAACAGCGCCGCCTGCCCATCCGGCACCGCACCGCCACCCGCGCGGGTGATGCCCATCGCGCGCCATTCCGACCCGGCGCGTTTCGCGCTCTTGCCCGAAACCGCCGCGCCAAAGCCGGGCGGCAAGGTGACTTCCATGCCCCAGGGTTGCCCCTTCTGCCAGCCAGATTTCGCCAGATAGGCTGCGGTTGACGCCAGCGCATCGGTCGGATCTTCCGACCAGATATCGCGCTTGCCATCGCCGGTGAAATCCACCGCAAAGGCCAGGTAAGAGGTCGGGATGAACTGGGTATGCCCCATCGCCCCGGCCCAGCTTCCCGTCATGTTGCGCGGGGCCACATCGCCATGTTCCAGGATTTTCAGCGCGCCAATCAGCTGCTGCTGGAAAAACTCCGCCCGCCGCCCGTCATAGGACAGCGTGGCCAGCGCTTCGATCAGCGGCAGGTCGCCGCGCTTTTCGCCGTAGGAGCTTTCCATGCCCCAGACCGCCACCACCACCTCTTTGTCGACGCCATAAGTGGCCTCGATCTGGTTCAGCACCCCGGCATGGCGGGCCAGCATCGCGCGGCCATTGGTGATGCGCTTTTCCGATACCGCGGTTTCCAGATATTCCCAGAGCGACTTGGTGAATTCCGCCTGATTTTGCGATCTGCGGATCACCTCGGGGTTATAGACCACATCGCGGAAAGCCGCATCGAAGGTGCTGTTGGAAATGCCCGAGGCATTGGCCCGGGCGCGGAAGCCCTGCACCCATTGCGACAGCCCCGCCACCTTGGCGGGATCCGGGCTCATGTCGCGGCCATATTTGATCACGGTCGGGCTGCTCCCTGATTGTGACACCGGCCCGCCACCGACACAGGCGGCAAGCGACAGGCTGAGGGCACCAATGGCCAATGCTGCGGAAAAACGCATGATCCTACCCCTTTGGGCTTATGCAAACTGCTCTGCCGGTCAGTCTAGCCCGAAGGGGCGCGCCGGGGAAGCCATCGCTTGATGCCCCGGCATATCCCCGCGCGTCTAGCGCCGCTTGCGCACCAGCTTGCGTTTCAGCGCCGCATCCTTGGCCGCCTGTTTGCCCGGCTTGCGCGGGGTGGACCGCCCGCGCCGGCCCTGCGATGCGGGCAAGGCACCGCCGTCGATCTCCAGCAATTCCAGCATCAGCCCGCCGGTCACCGGCACCGCCTCGGCCAGGCGCACGGTCACCCGCTGGCCGATGCCGATGGTCAGCCCGGTATCGGCCCCCATCAGGGTCTGGCTGTCGGCATCGAAATGGAAGAACTCGCGCCCCACACTGCGGATCGGGATTAGCCCATCCGCGCCGGTTTCATCCAGCTTCACGAACAGCCCGAACCGCTGCACCCCGGAGATCCGCCCGCTGAAGGTCTGCCCCACGCGGTCGGCCAGATAGGCGGCCAGATACCTGTCCACCGTATCACGCTCCGCCGCCATCGACCGGCGTTCGGCATCCGAGATCAGCTTTGCGGTTTCATCCAGCATCTCGATGTCCTGCCCGCTCAGCCCGTCCTTGCCCCAGCCATGGCCGAGGATCAGCGCGCGATGCACGATCAGATCGGAATACCGCCGGATCGGCGAGGTGAAATGCGCATAGTTCAGCAGCGCCAGCCCGAAATGCCCGAAGTTCTGCGCATTGTAATAGGCCTGTGTCATCGACCGCAGGGTCGAGATGTTCAGCAGCTCGTCGAATTCCGTGCCCTGCGCCTGCGCCAGCAGCCGGTTGAGATGCGAGGTTTTCAGCACCTGCCCTTTGGCCAGCGTAAAGCCCGAGGCCTCGGCCACCTCGCGCAGGCTGTCCAGCTTTTCGGGGCTGGGCTCTTCATGCACCCGGAACAGCAGCGGGCGCTTCAGCCGCACCAGCTCTTCCGCCGCAGCGACATTGGCGAGGATCATGAACTCCTCGATCAGCCGGTGCGCATCGAGCCGGTCGCGGAAGGCAACCGAATCCACCTTGCCATCCTCGGTCAGTACGATCTTGCGCTCTGGCAGATCAAGGTCAAGCGGCTGTCGCTGCGCCCGGGCCAGCTTGGTCGCGGCATAGGCGGCATAGAGCGGCTGGAGCACCGGCTCCAGCAAGGGCGCGGTCTTGTCATTGGCCGCACCGTCAATGGCCGCCTGCACCTCGCCATAATGCAGCGATCCCTGACTGCGCATCAAGCCGCGGGTGAAGCGATGGCTGAGCTTGTGGCCCTGCGCATCCAGCTTCATGCACACCGCCATGCAGGGCCGGTCCACATGCTCGTGCAAAGAACACAGATCGCCCGACAGGATATCCGGCAGCATCGGCACCACCCGGTCGGGGAAATAGGTGGAATTGCCGCGTTTGCGCGCCTCGCGGTCCAGCGCCGAGCCGGGCCGCACATAATGCGCCACATCGGCAATCGCCACCCAGACGATGAACCCACCCGGATTGGCGGTATCGTCATCGGCATGGGCATGCACCGCATCATCGCGGTCGCGCGCATCCGCAGGGTCGATGGTGACCAGCGGCAGGTGCCGCAGATCTTCCCGCACGCCCAGTTCGACCGGCAGGGCGGCATCCGCTTCGGCGATCACCGCATCGGGGAACTGGTCGGGAATGCCATGCTGGTGAATCGCAATCAGGCTGACCGCCTTCGGGCCCGAGGGATCGCCCAGCCGCGCCACGATACGCGCCGTCGGCAGGCCCAGCCGCTTCGGCCCGCTCTGCTCGGCCTCGACCAACTCGCCATCCTCGGCGCCCAGCGTGGCATCCTGCGGCACACGCCATTCCTTGTCCGCGCCCTTGTCGATCGGCACGATGCGACCGCCTTCATGGCTGGCGCGAAACACCCCCAAAAGCCGCACGGCGTTGGAGCCGAGCTTGCGGATCAGCCGCGCCTCATAGCTGTGATCGGTGCCCTCGACCGGGCTGAGCCGCGCCAGGATCTTGTCGCCCTGCCCCAGCGCCGGATCACCCGCCCGCGCCACCACATGAATCCGGGGCACCAGACCGGCATCCCCCTCCAGCGGCACCGCGAACAGATCGCCCGCCGCATCCGGGGCCAGAACCTGAAGGATGCTGACCGGCGGCAGGCTGCCCGCCTCGCGGTAACTGCGCTGCCGCTTGGACAGCGCGCCCTCCGCTTCCATTTCTTTCAGCACGCGCTTCAATTCGATGCGCAATTGCCCGCCCTTGATGCCAAAGGCCTTGGCAATATCGCGCTTCGAGGCAAGCGTCGGATTCTCTGCGATCCATTGGCGGATCTGGTCTTTCGAAGGTATCTGGTCCATGCGCCTGCGTAACACGCCGCGCGCGCGCCCGCAAAGCCGTTCAACATCCCCTTAAGGACGGCCTCATTTGCACTTTGTCCAAATACTCAAATCTGCCGCCACCACCCGACACCGCGCCGGGCGAGGGCGTCACAGCGACAGCACCATGTCGCGATGCGCAATGCCCGCATCGTCATATTCCGGGCCATAGGCGGTGAAACCCAGCTTTTCATAAAAGCCCAGCGCATGGATCTGCGCGCCCAGCTTGACCTTACGGATGCCGGGCCGGGTGGCAAATTCCGCCACCGCCGCCCGGATCAGCGCCGCCCCCAGCCCGGTGCCACGCTGATCGGCCAGCACGCAGACCCGGCCGATCTTGCCCACCTCGCCCTGCTCCAGCAGCCGCGCCGATCCGACCGGACGCCCCGCAACCGTCGCCAGCAGATGCGTGGCCACGCCGTCCAGATCATCCACCTCATCGGCTTCGCTGACGCCCTGTTCCTCGATGAACACGGCCCGGCGCAAGGCGCGGCAGGCCGCGATGTCGCGGGTGACGGCAATCACGGCGGCAGCTCTGTCCGTCATGCAAAGTAATCCCGCAGCACCCGGCTGTAGATCGCCTTCAGCTGATGGATCTGCGCCACCTCCACCCGCTCATCCACCTGATGCATGGTCTTGCCCACCAGACCGAATTCCACCACCGGGCAGTGATCCTTGACAAAGCGCGCATCCGACGTGCCGCCCGAGGTGGAATATTCCGGCGTCACCCCGGTTTCCGCCGCCACCGACCGCGCCACCAGTGCCGAAAACTCGCCCGGCGGCGTCAGGAAGCTTTCGCCCGAGATTTGCAGCCTGAGGTCGATCTGCACCCCGGTTTCGGCCTGAACCGCCGCAGCATGGCCCTGCAACCACGCGGTCAGGCTCGCGCCGGAATGGGCATCGTTGAAGCGGATGTTCACGGTGGCATGACCCTTGGCCGGGATCACATTGGTCGCCGGGTTGCCGCAATCAATCGTGGTGATCGCCAATGTGGAGGCATCGAAATGGTCGGTCCCGGTATCCAGCGGTTCCTCCTCCAGCCGCGCCAGCAGGTTTACCAGCGCCGACATCGGGTTCCTGGCCCGGTGCGGATAGGCGCTGTGCCCCTGCACCCCTGTCGCGGTGAACCAGCAGGTCATCGAGCCGCGACGACCGATCTTCATCATCTCGCCCATCACATTCGGGCAGGTGGGCTCGCCGACAAGGCAATGGCTCATCCGTTCGCCATTCTGTGCCATCCAGTCCAGCAGGGCCACGGTGCCATCCACCGCATCGCCCTCTTCATCGCCAGTGATCGCCAGGATCACCGCACCATCGGGCGGCGTGCTCCGCACGAAATCCACCGCCGCTGCCGCAAAGGCCGCGACGCCGGTTTTCATGTCGGTGGCCCCGCGCCCCCACAGCACCCCATCCACCACCTCGCCACCAAAGGGATCGCGGCTCCATGCGGCGGCATCGCCCACCGGCACCACATCGGTATGGCCGTTGAAGCCAAAGCTCTTGTTCGCGCCGCGCTGCCCCCAGCGCGCATAAAGGTTCGACACCCCTCCACGATCCACCCGCGTGCAGGTGAATCCGGCCCCAGCCAGCAGCCGCTCCAGCAACACCAGCGCCCCGCCCTCATCCGGCGTCACAGAGGCACAGCGGATCAGTTCGGCGCTCAGGTGCACCGGATCAACCGGCAGGGCAGAGGCGGACGGGCTTTGCATGGAAACTCTCCTCAGGGTCTTGCGCCCACAGGGATACTGCCCGCAGGCGCGCCCCGCAACCTCTGCGGCACTGTGGCCCCTGCGCAACCGGCACGGCCTGGGGGCGCATGAAACAAGGAATATGGGTGACATCCGGCAAAAATCCGCCTTACCTGCCAGTCATAACAATTCCCGAGGCAGGGCAAACAGCGGGATCAACGCATCCCACCAGAGCAGCGACCGAAAGCCAGAGGGCACAAGCCCCAGCGACCCGGCAATGTTTGGCCTGCCCCAAAGGCAAGGGGCAGCAGCAGCATGGCGACAGGCGCCGAACTGACGTATACGACCGGGATCTCGGCAATGTCCGCCGCGAACACCATCTTTGGGGCAGGCACGACGGTCACGGGGGCCAGCTGGTCACAGAGCGGCGGGCTTTTGGGCGGTCTTCTGGGCAATGGCAATGGCGTCGGCACTTCGGCGGCGCTTTACAGCAACGGCCAGCTGTCGCCCGGTGTCTTGCCCGGCAATGAAGGCCTGATCCTGTCCACCGGCAATGCCCGGGATTTCACCCAGAGCAGTGGCGACCCGAACCGCGTAGCGGGCACCAGCACCGACAGCAACGGCGTGAACAACAACAGCCAGTTCAACGCCATCGCGGGCAGCAATACCTATGATGCGGTCTGGCTGGATGTCGATTTCATCCCCTCCGGCGATATGATGACGATGAAATTCGTCTTCGCCTCCGAGGAATATCCCGAATACATCAGCTCGCAGTTCAATGATGTGGTCGGCGTCTGGGTGAACGGCACCCATGTGCCGGTATCGGTCGGCAATGGCAGCACCGCCGTCAACAACATCAATGCCAATACCCAGCCCAACCTGTTCCGCTCCAACACCGGCGACGCCTACAACACCGAAATGGACGGGTTCACCCTCACCTTGTCGCTCGACATGGTGGTCAATCGGGGGGTGGTCAATTCCATCCGCATCGGCATCAGCGATACCTCGGATGCGCAATATGACAGCAACCTGCTGATCGCGGCGGATTCGGTGCAGACGGCGCTGGTCGCCCGCGATGACGCCTATACGATCAATGCCTATGGCACGACGACGATCACCCCCTTGGCCAATGACCACGGGCCAGGCGGCGGCACGCTGCGCATCACCCATATCAATGGCGTTGCGGTCAGTGCAGGGCAGACTGTGACGCTGCCTTCGGGCCAGCAGGTCACGCTCAATGCCGATGGCACCTTTACCGTGCTGGGCGATGGCCAGACGGAAAACGTCGCCTTCACCTATACGGCGGGCAACGGGGGCGGCGTGTCCGACACCGCGCTTGTCACGCTGAACTCCATCCCCTGTTTTGTCGCGGGCACCCGGATCCTGACCCCCGAGGGCGAACGCCGGGTCGAAGATCTGCTGCCCGGTGATCTGGTGATGACCCATGATGACGGGCCGCAGCCGCTGCGCTGGAGCGGGCAGCGCAGTGTCGCAGCACAGGGCAAGCTGGCACCGATCCGCATTGCGGCGGGCACCTTCGGCACGCATCGCACGCTCTGGGTTTCGCCGCAGCACCGCGTCCTGCTGCGCGACAGGCTGGCCGAATTGCTGTTTGGCGAGCCGGAGGTGCTGATCGCCGCCAAGGATCTGGTCAATGGCCGCAGCGTCACGGTGCAGCCGGGCGGCACGGTGACCTATGTGCATCTGCTGTTCGACTGCCATCAGGTGATCTATTCCGAGGGGCTGGCGACCGAAAGCTTCCTGCCCGGCCCGCAGACGACCCGCAGTTTCGAGCAAGAGATCGTGGCCGAAATCCGCAGCCTGTTTCCGGCACTGGATCCCGACACCGGGTTTGGCTACAGCCCCGCCGCCCGCCGCACCCTGCGCAGCTTTGAAGCACAGGTGCTGATCGCCGCCGCCAAGGCCCCGCCCGCCGCCACGGCCCGCGCGGCCTGAACGGAGACAGGATGTCCGGCTGGATCGCCCTTTCCGACAGGGACACCCTGCTAGATCCGGCAGAGGATGGCGGCTTGCTGGATCGTGGGCAACTGGTTCTGGAACTGGCGATGCCGTTGCAGGAACCGCAAGTCTTGCTGGATTACCGCAGTGATCAGGGCGGCTGGCAGCGGGCGTTTTCGCTGCTCTATGATCCCGCGCATGGCATCGGCATCCTGCACAGGCAGGGCCAGACGCTGCGGCGGCACCGATTGCCCGGCCCCTTGCCGAACGGCCCCGGTCTGGCGCGGCTGATCTTCCGCTGGGACGGCCCGGCCCGGCACTGGGGCCTGCGCTTTGATCCCTTGGACGGGGCTGCGCCTCTGCCCGAGGCGACCGGCATCGACCCACTGCCGCTGCCGCTGTCCGATCTGCTTCAGCTCTGCCGGGGTGGGCCCGACGTGCAGCGCCACCCTGCCGTGCAATGGTTCGGCGCGACGCGCGGCGCGCTGCCGCCGCCCCATGCGCCCTGGGTCGGCCAGCGCACCCCCGTCGCCACCCCCACCGGCTTTCGCGCGGCGGGCAGCCTTGCGGCGGGTGATATGGTGATGACACGGGGCGGCGCGGCCCGGATGCTGCAATCGGTGCGCCGGATCGACCTGCCCAGCCGGGGCTGCCATGCGCCGGTGCTGCTGCGCGCGCCCTATTTCATCCGCAACCGCGACCTGCTGGTCAGCGCCGATCAACAGATCCTGCTGACCGGCGCCGAAGTGGAATATCTGTTTTCCGAAGATGAGGTGCTGGTCGAGGCGCAGCACCTGACCGACAACCGCTCGGCCCTGTTCGACACACGCCGGGCCGTCACCGCCACCGTGTCGCTGGACATCGGCCCGGTTGGCCTGATCCAGAGTGACGGGCTGGCTTTCGCCTCGGCCCGCCATAACACGGCCCCGGCCAGCGCGCCGCCCGTCCGTCTGCTGCGCAGCTATGAGGCGGTGCCGCTGCTGGCCCTGTTGGGGCGCGGCAATGGCAGCCGCGCAGCCTGAGCCTCAGTCGAAGAACGGCGTCATCTGCGCCACGACCACCGAGTTTTCATCCAGCGCGCGCTGCATCAGGGCCCGTTCGTCGCCGTCGATCTCGTCCCCCGCCGCTTCGCGCTCTTCCAGCGTGCCATAACCCGAGACATCCAGCGGCGCGAGATCGGCCTGTTTCAGGATCGCCACGGTTTCGCGCACGGCTTCGGCCTCGTCCACGCCGCTGGCATAGATCATCAGGGCCGCGCCGGTGGCCTTGTCGGGCAGGCCGTCGCCATCCTTGCGACCCACTTCCACCACCAGCGTATAAACCTGCTGCGGCCGTTTGGGCTTGCCGCTTTCGGGACGCCCGCCTTCAGGACGCTGATCCTCGTGTTCTTCGCTGCTCATGTCATACCCCGCATCTGTTCGCCGCTCACCTATGCCGGAAACACCCCTGCGGGCAAGACTCAGCCTGCGCCCGGACTGGCTTCGGCCTCGACCCAGTCGTAGCGCCCGCAGGCGGAACAGCGCGGGGCGGGCTGCGGCGCGAGCCTGCCGCAATAGGCGCAACAGATCGGTGCATCGGGCCGCGCGGGGCGCAGCGGGAGGATTTCGGGTGGCGGTTCGATCCGCAGACCATGCTCTGCCACCGCGCCCTTGTGGCAGAACACCGACAACTGGCCCATCGGCTCCAGATAGGCAGCGCGCACCTCGGCCAGATTGCGCACGCCCTGCAAACGCAGAAAAGCCGCCAGTTCCGGTGGCCCCATGTCACGCGCCTTAAGTCCGGCCACCACCAGCGCGCCCTCACGCACCACCTGCACCGGCTCGCCATCCAGCGCCCGTTTCGCCCGGCGAAAGCGCAGGGTCAGATGGTCCAGCCCCTTGGACAGGCAGACCACGACAAACACCACCAGCAGCGCATGCAGCAGCGGCACATCGGGGTAGAACATGCCGTCGCCCACTGCCGAACCAAGCGCCACCACCAGCAGGAATTCGACAATCGACATCTGCGCGACGCTGCGCCCGCCGATCCAGCGCAACAGCAGCAGGGTAAAGAGATAGATCACCACCACCCGCAACAGGATTTCCGCCAGAAACAGCGGCGGCGCGGCGCCAAGGATCATCCGGCCCAGTTCAAAGGGCACCACATCGCCTGCCATCTCCGCCCCCTGCGCCAGCCTTGCCCGCGTCAACGCGCGGGCTTCGGCGTGGTTCCGGCCTGCGGGTTACAGACCCAGACGCCGGAAGGCCGCCTCCAGCGGCGCCCATTCCTGCAAGCGCAGCCGCACCGGCAGGGTCAGCACCTTGGGGCGAAATGCAGCGGGCAGGCGCACCGCGTCCTTTTCCGTCGTCACCAGTTGCGCATTCAGCAGCAGCGCTTCGGCCTCCAGCCGGGCCAGCAATGCAGGCGACAGCGGCTGGTGATCCTCCAGCCCCTCTCCGCGCACCACGATGGCCCCTTCGCCGCGCAGGGTGGCAAAGAACTTTTCGGGGTGGCCGATGCCCGCAAAGGCCAGAACCCGTTCACCCTGCCAGCCCATGCCCATCGGCAGAACCTCCAGCCGCCCGCGCAGATGCGGCACCGGGCTGGTAAACCCGCTGTCAAACGCGGCCTGCGCCGCCGCATCCCCGATCGACAGCAGGAAATCGGCGCGGCGCAGACCGGCCACCACCGGCTCGCGCAGCGGGCCCGCAGGCAGGCACAGCCCGTTGCCAAAGCCGCGCGCGGCATCCACCACCACAATGCTCAGATCCTTGGTGACTTCGGGGTTCTGGAAGCCGTCATCCAGCAGGATCACCCGCGCCCCCGCCGCCTCGGCGGCCCGCACCCCCGCCGCGCGGTCCTTCGCCACCCAGACAGGGGCGAAGGCGGCCAGCAGCAACGGCTCGTCGCCCACCTCTTCGGCCAGATGGCGCGGCTGCACCTGCACCGGCCCGGCCAGCCGCCCGCCATAGCCGCGTGTCACCACATGCACGCCGGGCAAACGTTCGATCAGCGCCATGGCGGTCGGCGTCTTGCCGGTGCCACCCACATTCAGATTGCCGACGCAGATGACCGGCACCTTGGCGCGATAGCCGGGCCGGGCCACCCGCCGCGCCGTGGCACGGGCATAGAACGCACCCAGCGGCTGCAACAGCCGGGCAAGGCCGCCCGGTCGCGCCGCATACCAGAATCCGGGCTGTCGCATCACGCCTCTCCCAGCATACGCCGCACCAGCACCAGCACGCGGTCGGTCACATCCACCCCATCCGACACCACAGTCCAGGCGGCCTGTGCCAGCCGCGCGGCGCGGTCGGGGGCCAGCAATTCGCCCAGGGCCTCGGACAGATCGGCGCTCGATGCGACCGAGCGTGCGGCCCGCGCCGCCCCCAACCGCCCGAAGGCCATGCCATGCAGGCCGGGGCGCGGGCCATGCACCAGCGCCGAGCCCAGCGCCGCCGCCTCCATCGGATTACGCAGACACCCGGTGCCGGACAAGGATCCGCCCAGAAAAGTGACTGGCGACAGCCGATACCACAGGCCATATTCGGCACTGTCGACGATGAACACCTCGGTTTCCGCCTCCGGCTCCTGCTCAAGGCTGCGCCGGGCCACCAGCCAGCCCTCGTCCGCCTCCATCCGCGCGGCCATCGCCTCGGCCCGCGCGGGATCCTGCGGCACGACGATCAGCAACAGCCGATGCGCCAGCCGCAGCCCGGCACGATGCGCCTCGATCAGCGCGGATTCTTCCGCCTCGGGCACATCCGCCGCCAGCCAGACCGGCCGCGTCGCCAGCAGCCGGGCCAGCGCCGCGCGCTCCGGCTCGTTGCAGGGCAGAACCGCGCTCGGCTCTTCCATGCGGCCGGCGACGGTGGCCTTGCCCCCGGCCTTGCGCATGGCGCGCGCCGCCATCTCGTCCAGCACGAACACATCGCCCGCCAGCGCCAGTGTCGCCTTGATCAGCCCCGGAAACCAGCCCTCGCGGCCTTTGGGCAGATGCGGGGCCGCCGCCTCGACCAGCGCCATCGGCACATGGCGGCTTGCCGCCTCGTGCATCATCGCCGGGCGCAACTCGCCCCCGGCGAACAGGATCGCCGCCGGTTGCCAGTGATCCAGAAAGGCGCGCACCTCGGCCTGCCCGTCGCCCGGCACCGGCTGCCAGATCACCCCGTGCAACCCGTCGGCCTGCATCGGCGCGGTGATCAGGATCGGATGACCGTCCTCATCCTGAATCCGCTGCGCCAGCTCGCACAGCCCGCGCAGATGGTCCGCCCCCGGCGCATGCAGCCAGATCAAGCGCCCGCGCGGGCGCTCGGGCCGTGCTTCGCGCACGACCGCCTCTCGCCGCGCGGCAAGATGGTAAAGCGTCAGACCAAGCGGCGCCATGCGGCGGGACGGGGGCGATCAGGCCCCCAGTTCCTCGGTGGCCGAACCGGGCTGGGCCTCATCGCGCAGCCGGTGAATATGCGCGATGAAATAGCGCATATGGGCATCATCCACCGTGCGTTGCGCCTCGGCCTTCCATGCGTTGAAGGCGGTTGCGTAATCGGGAAACATGCCAACCATGTGGATCTTCGACACATCCTTGAACACGTTCTTGGTGGGGCTGACCAACTCGCCGCCAAAGACGAGATGCAGACGCTGCGCCATGGGTTCACTCCGCTTTGAATTCTACGCCAAACTAACGGATGGCATGAGAAAGTAAAAGGCGCGTGCCACCCGGGGCACGCGCCATGTTCGGCCTGCCGGAATTGAAGGCTCAATCCGCCTGCGCCGCCTTGCCCAGCACCGCATCCTGATGTTCGCCCAGCTTGGGCGCGGCGCGGCCCAGGGCCAGCTCTGCCCCGGAGAAGGTGAAGGGCGACCGCACACCCGGCACGCCATCGGCCCTGATCTGCATACCGCGCGCCACGATCTGCGGATCGGCAAACACCTCGCCCATGTCGTTGATCGGCCCGGCGGGCACGCCCTCGGCCTCACAAGCCGCCAGAAGCTCGGCCTTTGTCAGGCTGCGGGTCGCCGTTGTCAGCCGCGCCGTCATTGAGACCCGGTTGGCAATCCGGTCGGCATTGGTGGCAAATTCCGCCGCCGTTGCCATGTCGGGCAGGCCAAGCAGGCCGCAAAGCTTGCGATATTGCCCGTCATTGCCGGTGGCGATGATGATCCAGCCATCCGCACAATCGAACACCGCATAGGGTGCCAGATTGGGATGGGCATTGCCCATCTTCTGCGGTGCCACGCCAGTGGCCAGATAGTTCATCGCCTGATTGGCCATGATCCCTGCCGCCACATCCATCAGCGCCATGTCGATCTGCTGGCCCTCGCCCGTGCGCCCGCGCTGCACCAGTGCCGCGAGGATCGCGGTGGCCGCATAGACGCCGGTGAACACATCCGTCACCGCCACGCCCACCTTCTGCGGCTGGCCCTCCGGCTCGCCGGTGACGCTCATCAGCCCGGCCATGCCCTGAATGATGAAGTCATAGCCCGCGCGATGCGCGTAAGGGCCGGTCTGGCCGAAGCCGGTGATCGAGCAGTAGATCAGCCGCGGGTTCACCCCGCGCAGGCTGGCATAGTCCAGCCCGTATTTCGCCAGCCCGCCAACCTTGAAATTCTCGATCACCACATCGGCGTCGGCCACCAGCTGTCGCACCACCGCCTGCCCTTCGGGCGTGCGGAAATCGCAGGTGATGCCGCGCTTGCCCCGGTTGGTGGCATGGAAATACGCCGCACTGCGGTCGGTCGTGCCATCCGCATTGTCACGGTCAATGAAGGGCGGGCCCCAGCGGCGGGTGTCATCGCCCTCCGGTGCCTCGACCTTGATCACATCCGCGCCCAGATCGGCCAGCGTCTGCCCGGCCCATGGCCCGGCGAGGATCCGGGCCAGTTCGATCACACGGATCCCCTCCAGCGGTGCCATCATGTTACTTTGCCAGCTCTGCGTCGATCAGCGCCTTGAGGTCGGCATAGGCCATGTTGGCATGTTTCACACCATTGATGAACAGGGTCGGCGTGCCCTCCACCTTGTCGGCCTCCATGTTCTTCTGGAACTGCGCGACCATGGCCTCGGCCATCTTTTCATCCTTGAAACAGGCGTCCAGTGCGGCGCTGTCCAGCCCTGCGGTGCGGCCGATGGTTTTCAGGTTTTCAACCACAACCGCCGGATCGTCCGAGGCGGCCCATTCCTGCTGCTTTTCAAACAGGATGCTGGAAATGCCGAAATAACGCATATCGCCGCCGCAGCGCGCCATGATCGAGGCCCAGAGCCCGTAGCGGTCGAAATAGACCTCGCGGTAGACGAATTTCACCTTGCCGGTGTCGATGTATTCCGCCTTCAGCGGCTTGAACACCGCCGCGTGGAAACTGGCGCAATGCGGGCAGGTGTAGGACGCATATTCCATGATCGTCACCTTGGCATCCGCCGCGCCCAGCACCAGTTCCGGCACTTCGGGCAGGGCTGCCGCATCGGCTTCGCCTTCGGCAAAGGCAGGCAGGCCCATCACGGCCACAAGGGCGGTGGTCGCAGCAAGCCCGAGAAGGCTGCGCCGGGTCAGTTCGATCATGTGGAAACCTCTCATGTATTTCTGCGAGTTAAGATGTTTTGCGCCAGCGTTTCAAGCGCGGCGCGCAGCCCTTCGTCGCGCACGCCTTCGGCGGTTTCATGCGCCTTGGCCAGAACGGCGGGATCGGCGGGTTTGGGCGGGGCCTTGGGGGCGGGCGCGAATTGCGCCTGCCCTTCGGCAAAGCCCATCGGCGCGGTCTGGGTGATCATCACCCGCGAAATGGCCGCATAGCCATAACAGGCATTCACCTTTTCCTTGATCATCGGCAGCTGCATCTGCACCATCGGCGCTTCGGTGGCGCGCACCAGCACCGTCAGCGTCGCCCCGAACGCGCCTTTGGAATAGCCGACCTTCACCGGGCGGGTCGCACGGGCCAGATCTTCGCCCACGATTTCGGCCCAATGCGTCAACAGGCGGGTAACGGCAAAGCCCCGGCTTTCGCCCGCGCTGCGGATACGGTCTTTCAGCAGCCCGGAGGCCGCCTCGAAACCGCGCATCCTGCGCCCGCGCGGCGACCACCCAGCTTTTTCGCCCTGATCCGCCATACGGCCCGTCCCAAACGCGGCCCATCCGCTTGGATATATCCTAGCGCCAGCCCTGCCCCTCTGCCAGCACCCACGCACTGCACGCGGCATAAAGATTGCGTGACGAGGGCGCTAGCCCTGCTCTGGTGCCGGGCACCGCACCAGCAGCACCCCCAACCCGAAGCCCAGCAGACCAAGGCCAAGGCAGGTGGCATAGACCGCCGTCGCCCCGCCCCACCCCAGCAGCAAGGCCCCTAACGACGGCCCTGCCGCCGTGGCCAGAATGGGGGCGACGGCCACGGCCCCCGAAATCGCGCCAAAGCCGCGCCGCCCCAGCTTTTCCGCCAGCAACACCGGGCGCAGGATCGACAGCAGCCCCGCCCCGGCCCCCTGCATCAGGGCAAAGCCAAAGATCAGACCCGGTGCCAGACCCGCCGCCCACAGCAGCCCCGCCGCCAGCACAATACAGATCAGCGACAGCAAAAGCGCCGCGCGATTGTCCACCCGCGTTTCATTCAGCATCAGCAGCACGCGCCCCGCCACCTGTGCCGGACCGATGCAGCTTGCCGCCAGAACGGCCAGCGCCGCCCCTGCGCCGCGATCGGCAAACAGCGTCAGGGCATAGGTGATCAGCAGCGCATGATTCAGCCAGACGGCCCCGAACACCGCCGCAACCAGCCAGAAGGCCGGTCGCCGCAAGGCCGCGCGCAGCGCATCGGGTTCTGGCGGCGGTCGCCTGTTGTCCGCGCGCTCCATCCGTCGCAAGCGGCGCACGCCCCACAGATTTGCAGGCACCGCCCCCGCCACCACGATGGCGGCAAAGGCGATCAGAGCGCCGCGCCCGCCGAAGGCCCGCCCCAGCATATCGCCCAACGGAAAGGCCAGCGTCGAGGCAAAGCCGGCAACCAGCGTTACCCGCGTGATCGCGGCCCGCGCGCCATCGCCCAGACGGCGGGTCAGAAAGGCAAAACAGGTCTCATAAAGGCTGCCCGATTGCGCAACGCCGATCAGCGCCCACAGCAGCAGCCAGACGCCGGGCGTCGGCGCAAAGGCCAGCCCGGCCAGCGCGACCGCCCCGATCAGCGGCAACAGGGTCAGCATCTCGCCGCCCCAGCCGCGATCCACCAGCCGCCCGGTCACGGGGGTGAGCACTGCCGTGATCAGAAAGGCCAGCGTCGGCCCGGCGGCAAGCTGCGCCTTGCTCCAGCCGGTTGCCACCTCCAGATCGGGCAGCAGGGCGGCGAAACTGTAATAGAGCGCGGCATAGGTGAGGGTCTGGCCCACGGCCAGCAACCAGACGGCCAGCCCTTCACCGCGCAAGATTACAGCCCGTAGAGCGCGCCGAACTTGGCGTCGAGGTAATCCAGCAGCGGCGCCTCGGTCGGGGCAAAACCACAGGCCTGCGTGATCACGTCGCGCGGAGCCATCAACCCGCCATGGCGCTGCACATTCTCACGCAGCCAGCCGGTTGCCGCCGTCACATCGCCGCGCGCCAGCTGATCATCCAGATCGGGCAGGGCCGCGCGCAGGGCCTGATGCAGACAGCCCGCATAGACATTGCCCAGCGTATAGGTCGGGAAATAGCCGAACAGACCACAGGACCAATGCACGTCCTGCAAGACACCATGCGCCGGCCGATCCACCGCCACGCCGAAATCGGCGGCGAAACGGTCATTCCACGCCGCCTCCAGATCGGCCACTTGCAGATCACCCCGGATCAGCGCGCGTTCCAGATCGAAACGCATCATCACATGCAGGTTGTAATGTACCTCATCGGCCTCGGTGCGGATGAAGCCGGGCTGCACGCGGTTGACGATGCGGGTGAACTCTTCCGGGCTCGACACGCCGAAATCCCCGAACCTGTCCAGCATCTGCCGGAACATCCAGCCGGTGAAGGCCGGGCTGCGGCCCAGCTGGTTTTCATAGATCCGGCTCTGGCTTTCATGCACGCCCATCGACGCGCCATTGCCCAGCGGCGTCAGCAGGTAATCGGGGTCGATGCCCAGTTCGTAACAGGCGTGGCCGACCTCGTGGATGGTGGAGTAGAAGCAGTTGAACGGATCGGTTTCCACCACCCGCGTGGTGATGCGCACATCATTGCCCGAGCCAGAGCTGAACGGATGCACCGCCAGATCGAGCCTGCCGCGGGTAAAATCATACCCAAAGCGGGCGGCCAGATCGCGCGAAAACCGCAGCTGCGCCGGTTCGCCGAAATGCCCGTTGAGCGGCGCGGGGGCGGGCTTGTCCAGCACCGCCGCGCGCAGCCGCACCAGACGCGGGCGCATCCGATCAAACATCGCCGCCGTGCTGGCCGCCGTCGCCCCCGGTTCGTAATCATCCATCAGCGCATCATAAAGATCGCCGCCCTGCGCCAGCGCCGCCGCTTCTTGCTGCTTCAGCGCAATCACCTCGGCCAGCGTCGGCAGGAAATCCCCGATCTTTTCGGCCGCCCGCGCCTCGGCCCAGATGCCCTGTGCGGTCGAGGTCACGCGCGCCAGCGCCTGCGCCAGATCGGCGGGCACCTTGGTTGCCCGATCAAAGCTGCGGCGGATCAGCCGCAATTGCGCATGGGCCTCGTCATCCTCCGGCTCTGCCGCTTCCAGCCAGTCGGCAAGGCGCGGATCGGTGCGTCGGGCGTGCAGCACACCTTCCATCGCGCCCATTTCCTCGCCGCGCTGATCGGCGGCACCGCGCGGCATCATGGTTTCCTGATCCCAGCCCAGACGGCCGGCAATCTGCGCCAGCGCCTCGGTTTCACGCTGGAACGCCATCAGATCATCATAGGCCGTCATCACTGGGTTCCTTTGCGGATCGACCCGGCCACCGGGTATTGCGACAGATAACGCGCGCGCAGGATCAGCACCCACAGCAGGATCGCGCCGATCTGATGGGTGATGGCCACATGCGGATGCGCGGCGGTCAGCACCGTGGCAATGCCCAGCGCCATCTGCGCCACCAGCATGGCAAACAGCGCATGGAACGCCGCGCGGGTGGTGCCATGGGCAGAGGCGCGGCCCCGCAGCCAGACCACCACCCCAAAGGCAAACAGCAGATAACCGGACATCCGGTGAATGAACTGCACAAGGCCCGGATTTTCAAAGAACGCAGCCCAGGTCGGGCGGCCCGGCACATAAAAGGCGTCCGCCGGGAAAAACTGGCCGTTCATCAGCGGCCAGGTGGGAAAGCCCCGGCCCGCGTCAATGCCTGCGACCAGCGCGCCCAGCAGGATCTGCAGAAACGCGAAATGCATCAAGCCGGTCGACAGGCTGAACAGCTTGGCCTCGCGGTTGCGCCGCGCCTGCAACAGCGCGCTTTCACTGCGGCCCAGCAGCAGCACATACCAGGCAATCAGCCCGAAGATCAGGAAGGCAAGGCCCAGATGCACCGCCAGCCGATAGGAGGCGACATCAACCCGGTCGCCCTCCAGCCCCGAGGACACCATCCACCAGCCGATCGCGCCCTGCGCGCCGCCCAGCGCGCCCAGCACCAGCAAGCGGCCCGTCCAGCCTGCCGGGATTTTCTTCGTCACCAGAAAGCCCAGGAACCCCAGCGCCCAGACCAGCCCGATCACCCGGCCAAGCTGGCGATGCCCCCATTCCCACCAGAAGATGGATTTGAAGGCTTCAAGGCTCATGCCCTTGTTCTGAAGCTGATATTCCGGGCTGGCCTGATATTTGGCGAATTCCGCCGCCCAGGCCGCATCATCCAGCGGCGGCAGGGCCCCGGTCACGGGTTTCCATTCGGTGATCGACAAGCCGCTGTCGGTCAGCCGGGTCATGCCGCCGACCACGATCATCACCGCCACCAGTGCAAAGATCACCACCAGCCAGATGCGGATGGCACCGCGCGCGCCGGCGGTGCCCCTGTCGATCAGCCCCGGTTGTGGCAGGGGGGCGGCCTTGCCGCTGCTGCCGACCTCCTCAAAAATGCTGCGCTTTTGTGCCATCGGCGTCTCCTTCATCGCGGCGGAGACTAGGGCCGCAGCGGTCAGGGTTCAAGGGAGCGCCTTGCCACAAAGGCAACAAGCGGTGTCGGCGCTCCCCGCCGTGCGGCGGATCAGAACAGGAAGTCTTCGCCCTCCAGCGACGACATCCGGGTATCGTCGATCCGCAGGCTGTGGCTGCCCAGTGTCAGCACCACGTCATCGCCCTGCTGCACCATCCGGGCGCGGATGTCCGAGAAATCGTCCAGCGCAGTAAAGCTGCGCAGGTTGATCTGGTCATCGCCGCTTTCAAAATCGGTGATGCGGTCGCGGCCAGCGGTGAACACGAAAGTATCTGCGCCTTCGCCGCCCGACATGAGATCATTGCCCGACCCGCCGTTCAGCGTATCATTGCCCTCGCCGCCGATCAGGCGGTCTGTGCCATCCTCGCCCAGCATCAGGTCGTCGCCCTCGCCGCCCAGCACCGTATCATTGCCGGTGCCTGCGGTAATGCGGTCATTGCCGGACCCGGCATCAAGGGAATCGGCCCCGGTGCCGCCGCCCAGCGTGTCATTGCCTTCGCCCGCGCGGATCGTGTCATTGCCCGCACCGCCATAGAGCGCGTCATTGCCGCTTTCATCGGTCAGCAGGTCATCACCCGCGTCGCCCCACAGCCGGTCCTCGCCCTTGCCGCCGATCACCGTATCACGGCCATCGCCGCCATACAGCCGGTCCTCGTCATCATTGCCTTCGACACGATCATTGCCGCCATAACCATAGATCGTGTCCGCGCCATCTAGCCCGCGCAGAATATCGTCCTGAGCCGTGCCAGTCAGACGGTTTGCCGAATCGTTGCCGTTTTTGCGTACCATTGGGTCACTCTCCTGTGCCGATCTCCACCCCTGCATGGGGGTGTCACAGGAAGAACGCGCCCGGCTCCGGTTTTATTCCGTCTGATCCGGATTTCTTTTCGAGGCCCGCTGCCCGCCCTCGCCCAGCTTGTAGGCAATCTGGCGCAGCATGCCGTGAAAGGTGCGCACTTCGGCCTGTGTCAGCGGCAGCCGCGACCACATATTGCGCAGCGACACCTTCATGCCGGGGGCCTTGGCCTCGGGGTAGAAAAAGCCCGCGAGGTCCAACCGCTCTTCAAAATGTTCGGCCAGTTTTTCGATCTCGTGCAGCCCGGCAAATTCGGTGCGGGCAAAGCTCTGCACTTCGGGCGGCACCTCGTTTTTCTGGCGCTGCCATTCATAGCCCATCAGCAACACACATTGCGCAAGGTTGAGCGAGGCAAACTCAGGGTTCACCGGCACGGTGACGATGGCATTTGCCAGCACCACATCCTCGTTCTCCAGCCCTGCGCGTTCGGGGCCAAACAGGATGCCCACCTTCTTGCCTTCGGCGGCAAGGGCGCGGGTCATCTCCATCGCGCGTTCGGGGGTGACGATGGGTTTGGTCAGCTCGCGCCCGCGGGCGGTGGTGGCAAAGACGAAATCGCAATCGGCAATCGCCCGCGCCACATCGGGAAACAGGCCCGCATTGTCCAGCACCCGGCCCGCGCCGCTGGCCATCGCCGCCGCTTTCGGGTTGGGCCAGCCATCGCGCGGGGCCACGATGCGCATCCGGGTCAGCCCGAAATTCAGCATCGCCCGCGCCGCGCCGCCGATATTCTCGCCCATCTGCGGGCGGACAAGGATCATGGCGGGTTCGATCATGCTGGCTTCCGTCTGGCGTTTCGGTCGCGGCCTGATACGCTGTCGGGGCCAAGGAAACAAGGTTGGCGCATATCTGCGGTTTCCGCCCCGCCGAAAGTAGCCAAAGCCCGGAAAACCCGGTAAAGGGCAGCAAAACCGTTGTCAGGAAACAGCATGTCCGAAGCCGAGCGCCCGCAGATCTATCTTGTCACCCCGCCGGAATTTGATCTGGAGGTCTTTCCGCAACGGCTTGCCGCCGTGCTGGACAGCACCGAGGTTGCCTGCGTGCGTCTGGCGCTGGCCAGCCGCGACGAAGACCGCGTGGCCCGCGCCGCCGATGCGCTGCGCGATGTGGCCCATGCCCGCGACGTGGCGCTGGTGATCGAAAAGCATGTGCTGCTGGTCGAACGGCTGGGGCTGGACGGTGTGCATCTGACCGATGGCGCGCGCGGCCTACGCAATCTGCGCAAGGATCTGGGCGAAGAGGCGATCATCGGTGCCTTCTGCGGCGTCACCCGGCATGAAGGTATCGCCGCAGCGGAATCGGGGGCCGACTACGTCGCCTTTGGTCCGGTCGGTGCCACGCCGCTGGGCGACGGTAGCGTGGCCGACACCGATCTGTTCCAGTGGTGGTCGGAAATGATCGAGGTGCCGGTGGTGGCCGAAGGCGCCGTTTCGGTGGAACTGGTCGAAAAGCTGGGGCCTTTCACCGATTTCTTCGGCATCGGCGAAGAAATCTGGGGCAGCGACGATCCGGCCAAGGCGCTGGCGGTGCTGCTGGCCCCGCTGGGCTGATCTGCCTGATTTTTAGGCATACAGCCGCCATCCGCACAGCCCGCAGGCAGATTTCCCCGCATAATCTGCCAATTCCTGCGTCTCGCACAGAGGTTTTCCCTTGCGTGACGCGGGCGGCTACGGTCTGCCGATAACAGGCAACCTACAACTTCGGGGACACCATGGCGATTTATGCAAGCATCCACCACCTGACGCATTACCGCTATGACAGGCCGGTGGTGCTGGGCCCGCAGATCATCCGCCTGCGCCCCGCGCCGCAATCGCGGACCAAGGTGATTTCGCACAGCCTCAAGGTCTCGCCGGGCGGGCATTTCGTGAACCACCAGCAGGATCCCTATGGCAACTGGCTGGCGCGCTTCGTCTTTCCCGAACCCGTGACCGAATTCAAGATCGAGGTCGATCTGGTGGCCGACATGTCGGTCTACAACCCGTTCGACTTTTTCGTGGAAGACAGCGCCGAAACCTTCCCGTTCGAATATCCCGCCGATCTTGCCGAAGATCTGGTGATCTACCGCACGCCGGAACCGGCAGGGCCGATGCTGGCGGCATTTCTCGCCACCATTCCGCGCACACCGATGCGCAGCATTGATTTCCTTGTCGGGCTGAATGCGCGCATCGCGGGCGACATCAATTATACCATCCGCATGGAACCGGGGGTGCAGACCCCCGAAGAAACGCTGGACAAGGGCTTTGCATCCTGCCGCGATTCAAGCTGGCTGCTGGTGCAGGCGCTGCGCCATCTAGGCATCGCGGCGCGGTTCGTCTCGGGCTATCTGATCCAACTGAAACCCGATGTGAAGGCACTTGACGGTCCCTCGGGCACCGAGGTTGATTTTACCGATCTGCACGCCTGGGTCGAAGCCTATCTGCCCGGCGCGGGCTGGATCGGGCTGGATCCGACCTCGGGCCTGCTGACCGGCGAAAGCCATATCCCGCTGGCCGCAACCCCCCATTACCGCAATGCCGCACCGATTTCGGGCCTGGCCAGCTTTGCCGAGGTGGAGTTCGGCTTTGACATGAAGGTGAGGCGCGTGTCGGAACACCCGCGCATCACCAAGCCCTTCAGCGACGAGGCCTGGGACAATCTGAACGCCGTGGGCCGCAAGGTGGATGCGGCGCTGGCCGAAGGCGATGTGCGGCTGACCATGGGCGGCGAGCCGACCTTCGTGTCGATCGACGATTTCGAGGCCGAGGAATGGAACACCGGGGCGGTTGGCCCGATGAAGCGCGATCTGGCGGATCAGCTGATCCGGCGCATCCGCACCCGTTTTGCCCCCGGCGGCTTCCTGCATTACGGGCAGGGCAAATGGTATCCGGGCGAGACGCTGCCGCGCTGGACGTTCTCGCTTTACTGGCGGCGCGACGGGCTGCCGGTGTGGAAGAACCCCGAACTGGTGGCGCAGGAAGCGCAGGATTACAAGGTCACCGCCGAGGATGCCGGGCGGTTCATGGAAACCTTTGCCACCCGGCTGGGCATCCCTGCCGAGATGGCCCGCCCCGCCTTTGAAGATCCGGCAGAATGGATCCTGCGCGAGGCACAACTGCCCGCCAATGTCAGCCCGGAAAACAGCAAGCTGAAGGATGCTGAAGAACGCGCGCGTCTGGCGCGGGTGTTCAGCCGGGGGCTGGATCAGCCTGCGGGCTATGTGCTGCCGATCCAGCGCTGGCAAACCAAGGCCGAGGCCCCGCGCTGGCTTTCTGAACTCTGGGCACCCCGGCGCGGCCATATCTACCTTGTGCCGGGCGACAGCCCGGTCGGCTTCCGGCTGCCACTGGCCGCGCTGCCGCATGTGCCGCCCTCGCAATATCCCTATACCTATACCACCGACCCCTCGGTGGCGCTGCCGCCGCTGCCCGATTACCACACGCCTGCCGAACTGGCCCGACGCCGCGCCACGCAGGCCGAGATCGACCGCTTTGCGCAGGAAGAGGCCGAACGCGCTGCGATGACACCGGGCGTATCGCCCGGCCATACCCAGAAAGTGACCGTGCCCGAGGCAGAAACGCCGCGCCAGAAGATCAATCCGCAGGGCGGTGTCGATCCGGCGGGCGGCCATGTGCGCACGGCAATCGCGATGGAGCCGCGCGACGGCAGGCTCTGCCTGTTCATGCCGCCGGTCGAGGCGCTGGAAGATTACCTCGATCTGCTGGCCACCGCCGAGGATACCGCCGCCGAACTGGGTCTGCCGATCCATATCGAAGGCTATGCCCCGCCGCATGACCCGCGCCTGAACGTGATCCGCGTCGCCCCCGATCCGGGTGTAATCGAGGTGAACATCCATCCGGCCCATAGCTGGGAGGATTGCGTCGCCACCACCGAGGCCATCTATGAAGAGGCGCGGCTGTGCCGTCTTGGCGCGGATAAATTCATGATCGACGGCCGCCATACCGGCACCGGCGGCGGCAATCATGTGGTGGTCGGTGGCGCGACGATGGAAGACAGCCCCTTCCTGCGCCGCCCCGATCTGCTCAAATCGCTGATCCTGATCTGGCAGCGCCACCCCTCGCTCAGCTATCTGTTCTCGGGCCTGTTCATCGGCCCGACCAGCCAGGCACCGCGCATCGACGAGGCCCGGCATGACACGCTGTATGAGCTGGAAATCGCTTTGGCGCAGATCGGCGATCCGCAGCGCGGCGGGCCGCTGCCGCCGCCTTGGCTCTTGGACCGGCTGCTGCGCAACATGCTCACCGATGTCACCGGCAACACCCACCGGGCCGAGATCTGCATCGACAAGCTGTTTTCGCCCGATGGCCCGACCGGGCGACTGGGTCTGGTGGAGTTCCGTGGCTTCGAGATGCCGCCGCATCCGCGCATGAACCTTGCCCAGCAACTGCTGATCCGCGCCATCATCGCGCGCTGCTGGCAGGCCCCGGTGCAGGGCAAGCCGGTGCGCTGGGGCACGGTGCTGCATGACCGCTTCATGCTGCCGCATTTCCTGTGGCAGGACTTCCTGTCGCTGCTGGATGATCTGGGGCAGCACGGCTTCAAGCTCGACCCGGTGTGGTATGAGGCCCAGGCCGAATTCCGCTTTCCGTTCTGTGGCCAGATCGACGTGCAGGGCGTGCATCTGGAATTGCGTCAGGCGCTGGAGCCGTGGCATGTTCTGGGGGAAACCGGCGCCATTGGCGGCACCGTGCGGTATACCGACAGTTCGGTCGAGCGTTTGCAGGTGAAGATGACGAGTCTGGCGCAGGATCGCTATCGGGTGATGTGCAACCAGCGGCCGGTGCCCATGGCACGCAGCGGCACCTCCGGCGCATCGGTGGGGGCGGTGCGGTTCAAGGCCTGGCAGCCCGCCAATGCGCTGCACCCGGTCTTGCCGGTCAATGCGCCGCTGACCTTCGACATCTATGATGACTGGACCGGGCGGGCCATCGGCGGCTGTGTCTATCATGTCGCCCATCCCGGCGGGCGCAACTACGACACCTTCCCGATCAATGGCAACGAGGCCGAGGCCCGCCGTCTGTCGCGGTTCGAGGCGCATGGCCATACCGCCGGGGCCTATACCCCGGCCACCGAAGTGCCGCATCCCGAATTCCCGATGACGCTGGATCTGCGTCGGGCTCCGGGGCTGTGACCGATGAGCGTCGCGGCGGCCAGTGCCTCTCTGCCTGCCCTGCTGGCGCGATATGCGCCACAACCGGGCGTGGCCGACGAACTGTTCGACCGCGACGGGCGGATGCGCCCGGTCTGGGTGCCGTTCATCACCCAGCTTGCAGCGCTGTCACCCGATGAGGTGGCGGCGCGCTTTGCCCGGGGCAATCAGTATCTGCGCGATGCGGGCGTCTATTTCCGCCAATATTCCCGTGGCCCGACGCAGGAACGCGACTGGCCGCTGAGCCATGTGCCGGTGCTGATGGCCGAAGCGGAATGGGATGGCATCTGTGGCGGCCTTGCGCAACGGGCCGATCTGCTGGAACGGGTGATGGCCGATCTTTATGGCCCGGCCACACTGGTGCGCGACGGGCATCTGCCCGCCAGCCTTGTGGCGCGCAATCCGCAATGGCTGCGCCCGCTGGTCGGGGTGCAGCCACGCTCGGGCCATTTTCTGCACCATATCGCCTTCGAGATCGGGCGCTCGCCCGATGGATCGTGGTTCGTGCTGGGCGACCGGACGCAGGCGCCCTCCGGCTCCGGCTTCGCGCTGGAAAACCGCATGGCGACGACGCGCATCTTTTCCGACCCGTTCCCCCGCGCCAATGTGCGGCGGCTGGCCGGGTTCTTCCGCGCCTTCCGCGAGGCAATGGTGGGCCTGTCGGGCGAAAGCGGACGGCGCATGGCGATGCTGACGCCCGGCCCTAACAACGACACCTATTACGAACATACCTATATCGCGCGTTATCTGGGGCTGACCCTGCTGGAGGGCGAAGACCTGATCTTGCGCGATGGCGAGGCGATGGTGCGCACCGTGCGCGGGCTGGAGCCGCTGGGCCTGCTGTGGCGGCGGATCGACAGCGAATTTGCCGATCCGCTGGAGCTGAACGAAGGGTCGCAGATCGGCACGCCCGGCCTGATCGAAGCCTTGCGCGGCGGTTCGCTGACCCTGATCAACGCGCTTGGCACCGGCGTGCTGGAAGCCCGCGCCATGATGGCCTTCCTGCCGAAAATCGCGCAGGTCTTGTTGGGCGAGCCGCTGAAGATGCCCAATATCGCAACCTGGTGGTGCGGGCAGCAGGCAGAACGCGCCTATGTCGAGGCGAATGCCGCCCGCATGATGATTGGCCGGGCGCTGGACTATGATCTGCCCTTTGCCATGGGCGCGGAGACCGCGATGGGGCATACCACCCCTGCGGCCCCGGATCATGCGGCCTTGGTCGGGCAAGAGGCGGTCACACTCTCTACCACCCCGGTCTGGCACGAAGGGCATCTGGTGCCGCGCCCGATGACGGTGCGGGTGTTCGCGGCCCGCACCGAAAGCGGCTGGACCTTCATGCCCGGCGGCTATGCCCGGATCGGCCTCAGCCCTGATGTGACGGCCCTTGCCATGCAGGCGGGCGGCTCGGTTGCCGATGTCTGGGTGGTGGCCGCCAAGCCGGTGCCGCAGGATTCGCTGGTGATGCAGGGCAGTTTTGAACGCGCGCCGCCCGGCATTCTGCCATCGCGCGCCGCCGACAACCTCTATTGGCTGGGGCGTTATGTAGAGCGGACCGAAGGCGCGATCCGGCTGCTGCGCGCCTATCACCTGCGGCTGGCCGAAACCGACGATGCGCAGGATCCGCGCCTGATCGAACTTGCGGGCTTTCTGGCCGGGCTGGGCATGCCGCTGGAAGACCGCGCCGTGCCCGATGCGCTGATGGGGCTGATCTGGGCCGCGCAAGGGTCGGCGGCCAAGGTGCGCGACCGCTTTTCACCGGATGGCTGGGGCGCGCTGGCCGATATGGCAAAGTCGGCGCAGAAACTGTCTGACAAGGTGGCGGCGGGCGCGGATGCCGCCCATGCCATGAGCATCCTGCTGCGCAAGATCAGCGGATTTTCCGGGCTTGTGCATGAAAACATGTATCATTTCGCAGGCTGGCGCTTCCTGAGCCTTGGCCGCGCCCAGGAACGCGCCGATGGGCTGCTGCTGATGCTGGCAACCTTTGCCGATGCCGATGCCGCCCCCGGTGCGCTGGATATTGCCATCGAGGTGGGCGACAGCGTGATGACGCATCAGCGGCGCTATCGCTTTGGTCCCAGCCGCGACACCGTGCTGGATCTGCTGGTGCTGGATGAAAACAATCCGCGCGCGGTGCTGTATCAGATCGCCGCGATGCGCGACCATCTGGACAAGCTGCCCCAGGCGGGCCGGGGTGGGCGGCTGACCCCACTGGAACGGGCGCTGCTGACGCTGGACACCGAATTGCGCGTGGCCGGGCCGTCGGATCTGGGCACCGATCAGATCGCGGCGCTGCGGCTGCGGCTGGGCGAGGTGTTCGATCTGCTGACCGCCACCTATCTGCGGTAAGGGGGGACCGATGCTGTATGACATCCGCCTGACCATCGACTACAGCTATCAGAGCGCGTCGGATCATGTGCGCAACAGCCTGCGCCTGCTGCCCTCTGACGGGCCGAACCAGCGCATCCTGTCGCGCCTGCTGACCATCACCCCCGCCCCGGACGAGCGGCGCGATGGCGTGGATTTCTTCGGCAATGCCACCACGGCGATTGCCTGGCATGACCCGATCGACACGATCAGCCTGCATCTGCGCGCCCGCGCCGAGCGGCAGAGCGCCGAGGCACCGGATGTCTCGCCGCCGCGCGCGGCCTTGGCCGAGGAACTGGCGCAGGTGCAGGATATCGGCCCGGCCTCGCCGCTGCATTTCCTTGGCCCCTCGCCGCGCATCGCGCCGGATGCCGCGATCAGCGGCTTTGCGGTGGCCGCGGTGGCGCAGGCCCAGACAACCCGCGCCACGGTCGAGGTGCTGGGGCAGGCGCTGTTCAAGGCGATGGTCTATGACGCCGAGGCCACCGATGTGAACACCCCACCCGCCGAGGCTTTTGCCGAACGGCATGGCGTGTGCCAGGATTTTGCGCAGGTGATGATTGCCGGGCTGCGGCATCTGGGCGTGCCTGCGGGCTATGTGTCGGGCTTTCTGCGCACCTATCCGCCCGAAGGCCAGCCCCGGCTGGAAGGCGTGGATGCGATGCACGCCTGGGTGACGGCCTGGTGCGGCGCGGCGCAGGGCTGGTGCGAATATGATCCGACCAATGGCCAGTTTGCCGGAACCGATTACATCAGCGTGGCCTATGGTCGCGACTATGGCGATGTGGCCCCGGTCAAGGGCGCGATCCGCACGGCGGGCGGGCAGGACAGCACCCAAAGCGTCGATGTGATCCCGCTGACATGACAAGGCCCGCATCCGGGGGATGCGGGCCACAGGTTGCCCTGTAGGGATCAGGGCCGCCCGGCGCAGTTGCCCTTAGAACGGGCTGTCGGGGAAGTAGAACCGCTCGGCGTTTTCAGGCGTGATCAGCGTGGAGCCGATGATGAAGCGCCCATAGACCGGCGTATCCGACACAAAGCGCAGCGCCGTCATTTCGATGGCCGAAGAGATCAGCGCCGGCGGATAGGTGACGTTGGCCGGCAGCTGCGGATCCTTGTCCATGATGCGTTTGATGATTTCCTTCATCCCCGCACCGCCGACGACCCACATTTCCTTTTCGCGGCCCGACTGGGCGATGGCTTCCAGCACACCCACAGCCATATCGTCATCCGCCGCCCAGACCGCATCAATCTGCGGGTATTTCGACAGGTAATCCTGCATCACGGTAAAGGCGTCGTCGCGGTTCCAGTTGCCGTGCTGCTTGTCGAGGATTTCCACGCCCGAGCCTTCCAGCGCCGCCTCGAACGCCTCGACCCGCTCATTGTCGAGCGTGGTGGGGATGCCGCGCAGCACGACGATCTTGGCCCCGCTTTTCAGATTGCCCTTGAAGAATTCACCGGCAACGCGGCCAAAGGCGGTGTTGTCGCCCGCGACATACAGATCTTCGATGCCTTCCTGGGCCAGCCCGCGGTCCACCACCGTGACCCATTTGCCCGCATCCTTCACCGCCTTGACCGGGCTGGTCAGCGGTTCGGATTCGAACGGCAGCACCACCAGCCCGTCGATGTTGCGGGTGGCCAGCATATCCTCGATGTCATCGACCTGCTTGCCCGGCTCCCCCGCCGTGGCCAGCACGAAATCGAGCTGCGGATAGGCCGCTTCCAGACGGTCGATGGTCTGTTGCGCGTGCCAGTTCAGCCCGCCCATGAAACCATGCGTGGCCGAGGGGATCGACACGCCGATCACATAGGTCTTGTCCTGTGCCATGGCAGCGGTGCCAAGGCTGGCGGCCATGGCAAGGGCTGCGGTTGCGCCAAAGAAATGCCTGCGTTTCATCTGTAGTTCCTCCCTGAAAACCGCCGGACGGCGGGACTTTTACCGCCCGTCGGCGGATGATTTCTCGCGCTGCAACACAACGGCGAGGACGATGATGACCCCTTGGATGGCGCCATTCAGATAGGGCGACACCAGGTCGGCTAGATTGAGGATATTGTCGATGAGGCTGAGGATGATCACGCCGACCACCGTCCCCCAGACCCGGCCATAGCCACCCTTCAGCGCGGTGCCGCCGATGATCACGGCGGCAATCGCCTCCAGCTCCCACAGGGTGCCGGTGGACCCCGAGGCCGAGCCGAGGCGGGGCACATACATGATGGTGGCAAGGCCAACCAGCAGCCCGAGCGCCACATAGGTGTAAAGCTGCATCCGTTCGACCTTGACCGCCGAATAGCGCGCCACCTTGTCGTTCGAGCCGATCGCCTCGCAATAGCGGCCAAAACGGGTGTGCCGCATGGCCAACTCGCCCAGCACCGCCACCAGCGCAAACACAAGGATCGGCCAGGCGATGCCGAACAAGCCGCTGTAATAGACCGGGCGATACAGCTCGCGCGCCTCGAAGTTGAGGCTGAGCGTTCCGCCATCGGCCAGCCAGGTCACGAGCGAGCGGAAGATCCCCATGGTGCCCAGCGTCACGATGAACGGCTCGATCCGCGCGCGGGTGATCAGCAGGCCATTGCCCAGCCCGGCCAGCAGGCCGCAGACCAGCGCCACCACCATGCCCGCCAGGATCAGCGGCACGCCGATGCCCATCAGCGGGATCAGCGCGTTCATCGCCATGATCATCATGCCCGCGATGAAGGCCGCCATCGACCCGACCGACAGATCCAGCCCGCCCGAGGTGATGACGAAGGTCATGCCCACCGCGATCATGCCGATGAAGGCCGACCGCGCCAGCACATTGGTGATATTGCCCGAGGACAGGAAATTGTCGTTCAGAAAGGCCCCCAGCACCACCAGCACGATCAGCGCGGCCAAGGGCCCAAGGGTGGAAAGCGAAAGTTTGCGCGTCTGCGCAGTGGGCATTGCGGTGTCAGACATGAGCCGGGGCCTCTTCACTGGTGCCCATCACAAGGCGGACAATGGCGGTTTCGGAAATGGCGGCACCGTCAAGGATGCCTGCGACGCGGCCCTGCCGCATGACCAGCACCCGGTCCGACAGGCCCAGCACTTCGGGCATGTCGGACGAGATCACGATGACGCTGCGCCCTTCGCGGGCAAGCCGGTCGATAAAGGCGTAGATCTGGCTTTTGGTGCCGATGTCGATGCCGCGGGTCGGCTCGTCGATGATCACCACCTCTGGGTCGGGCAACATGGTCTTGGCCAGCAGCAGCTTTTGCTGATTGCCGCCCGACAGGTTGCCCACTGCCAGATCGCGCTTGGGCGCGCGGATGTCAAAGGCGCGGATCGCGGTATCCAGCGCCGCCTCTTCCGCCGCGCGGGAAATGAGGGGGCTGCCAAAGCGCGGCAGCGTCGACAGGGTAAGGTTTTCGCGCAGCGTCTTGTCGAGCAGCAGGCCGCGTTCCTTGCGGTCTTCGGTCAGATAGGCCAGCCCATGCCGCGCCGCCTCGGAGACCGAGCCGATATGCAGCACCTGCCCGTTGCGCCGCAGCGTGCCCTGATGCGCGCGCAGCCCCACCAGCCCTTCGGCAAGTTCGGTGCGCCCTGAACCGACAAGGCCGGAAATGCCCAGCACCTCGCCCTTGCGCAGGGCAAAGCTGACATCCTGCACCACCGTGCCTACGCTGAACCCCTGCACTTCCAGCGCGATGTCGCCGAACTGGTGGCGGCGGACCGGAAAGATGTCGGACAGATCGCGCCCGACCATCGCCGTGGCCATGCCATCCTCGGACAGCTCGCCGCGCAGCGCCTGCCGCACCACCGCGCCATCGCGCAGCACCGTGATCCGGTCGGCCAGATGGCTGACCTCATCCAGCCGGTGCGAGGTATAAAGCAGGGCCACGCCCGCCGCGCGCAACCGCTCGATCTGGCGGAACAGGATCTGCACCTCGCGATGCGTCAGCACCGCCGAAGGTTCATCCATGATCAGCACCCGCGCATTGCGCGACAGGGCCTTGGCCAGTTCCACCATCTGCCGGTCGGAAACCGGCAGATCCCGGATCCGCGCATCCGGGCTGATCCGGCTTTCCAGCGTATCCAGAAGCTCTTGCGTGCCTTGCCGCATCGCTTTGTGATCCAGAAACAGCCCACCCAATTCGCGGCCCAGCCAGATGTTTTCCGACACGGTCAGATCGGCGGCCAGATTGAATTCCTGATGGATCACCACCACGCCCGCCGCCTCGGCCTCCGCCCCTGACCGGAACGGGGCGGCGCGCCCCTCCAGCAGCACCGCACCCGAGGTGGGGGCCAGAAAACCGCCGAGGATCTTCATGATGGTGGATTTGCCCGCACCATTCTCGCCGATCAGGGCATGAACCTCGCCCGGGTACAGCGCGAAGTCGATGCCATGCAGAATCTCGATCGGACCAAAGCTTTTCCGAATGTCGGACAGCGCCAGAACCGGGGTCATAGCGTCACCCAGGCGGCATTGCGGCGCGCGGATTGCACGCAGGCCTCGACAAAGCGCATCCCAGCCAGACCATCGGCCAGCGTGGGAAAATGCACCCCGGCAGGCAGCGCCTGCCCGGCCTGATGCGCGCGGATGGCCTGTGCCGCCTCGCTGTAAATGGTGGCGAAAGCCTCCAGATAACCTTCAGGGTGGCCTGCGGGCACCCGGCTGACGCGGTTGTTTTCCGGCAACGCGCCCGCACCGTTGCGGGTCAGCAACTGGCGCGGCTGGCCAAACGGGGTGAACCACAGCCGGTTCGGATCCTCCTGCCCCCAGTCCAGCCCGCCCTTGTCGCCATAGATGCGCAGCCGCAGCCCGTTTTCATTGCCCGGCGCCACCTGACTGGCCCAGAGCGTGCCTTTGGCCCCATCCGCATAGCGCAGCATCACATGGGCATTGTCATCCAACTGCCGCCCCGGCACGAAACTGGCCAGATCGGCGGCCAGCGCCTGCGGTTCCATGCCCGCCACAAAGGCCGCGAGGTTATAGGCATGGGTGCCGATATCCCCCAAAGCCCCGCCCGCCCCCGAACGCGCCGGGTCGGTGCGCCATTCCGCCTGTTTCGAGCCGGTGGCCTCCACCGCTTCGGTCAGCCAGTCCTGCACATATTCCACCTGCACCAGCCGGATACGGCCCAGATCGCCCCGCGCCACCATCGCACGGGCCTGCCGCACCATCGGGTAGCCGGTGTAATTATGGGTCAGGATGAACAGCGCCTTGCTTTCGGCGGCCACCCTGGCCAGCTTTTTCGCCTCGGCCATGGTGGCCGTCAGCGGCTTGTCGCAGATCACATGAATGCCACGCTTCAGAAATTCGATGGCGGGGCCTGCGTGCATATGGTTGGGCGTGACAATCGCCACCGCCTCGACCCCGTCTTTCCGCCGGGCCTCGCGCTGCGCCATGGCGCGGAAATCCGCATAGCAACGCGCCGGGTCCAGCCCCAGCTCTGCCCCCGAAGCGCGGGATTTTTCGGGGGTGGACGACAGCGCCCCCGCCACCAGCGCAAACGCGCCATCGAGACGCGCCGCAATGCGATGCACGCCGCCGATGAAGGCGCCCTGCCCGCCGCCCACCATGCCAAGGCGCAGCGGCGCGCTCATGCCTCCAGCCCCAGCAGGCGGCGATTCGCGGCGCGGTCCGCCCCAGAGGCGGCAAAATCGTCAAAGGCGCGGTCTGTCACCCGGATGATATGGTCTTTCACAAAAGCAGCCCCCTCGCGTGCGCCATCTTCGGGATGTTTCAGGCAACATTCCCACTCGACCACGGCCCAGCCGGCGAAATCCATCGCCGCCAGTTTGGAAAACACCGCAGCAAAATCCACCTGCCCGTCGCCAAGGCTGCGGAAGCGCCCGGCCCGGTTCAGCCAGCTTTGATAACCGCCGTAAACGCCCTTGCGCCCGGTCGGATTGAATTCGGCATCCTTGGCGTGGAACATGCGGATGCGGCTGGCGTAAATATCGAGATTGTCGAGGTAATCCAGCGCCTGAAGCACATAATGCGACGGGTCATAGAGCATGCAGGCCCGGGCATGGTTGCCAACGCGGTCCAGAAACATCTCGTAGCTGTCGCCATCATGCAGGTCTTCGCCCGGGTGGATCTCATAGCAGATGTCCACGCCACAGGCTTCGGCATGATCGAGGATCGGGCGCCAGCGGCGCGCCAGTTCGTCAAATGCCTCTTCGATCAGACCGGCGGGGCGCTGCGGCCAAGGATACACAAAGGGCCAGGCCAGTGCGCCGGAAAAGCTCGCCATCGCCGTCAGGCCCAGATGGCTGGACACGGTGAGGGATTTCTTCACCTGATCCACCGCCCAAAGCTGCCGCTCTGCGGGTTTGCCACGCAGCGCCTCGGGGGCGAAACCATCGAACATCGCATCATAGGCGGGATGCACCGCCACCAGTTGCCCTTGAAGATGGGTCGACAATTCGGTGATAGCCACGCCATTCGCCAAGGCCTGCCCGGCCCAGTCTTCGCAATAGCCCTTCGAGGCCGCCGCCGCGTCCAGATCAATCAGCCGCGCATCCAGCGTGGGCACCTGCACACCCTGATAGCCGCAATCCGCAGCCCAGCGCGTGATCTCTGCCCATGTGTTGAACGGCGCAGCCTCACCTGCGAATTGCGCAAGGAAAAGGCCGGGGCCCTTGATCGTTCGCATGAAGCTCCTCCCAAAGCCACCGACAGCTTACACTGAAATCGGTTGCAGCAACGATAAAACCAGAATGTAATCGGTTTCAAGATGATTCTTACCCTGTTTTGGCAATTGAGTGGCCACAGGAGGCAGCGTAAGAGAGGACATGAAGCAGGACAGGCCGAAAATCAGCGATGTGGCGCGGCTCGCGGGGGTATCCACCGCGACGGTCAGCCGTGTGATCAGCAACCCCGGACTGGTGAGCGAGGACACCCGCGCCACAGTGCAAGAGGCGATCCGGGCCAGCGGCTATCGCCTCAATCAAGCCGCGCGCAATCTGCGCCACCGGCGGACCGGCGGTATCGTCGCGCTGGTGCCGAACCTTGCCAACCCGTTCTTTTCGCAGATCCTGTCCGGCATCGCCTCGGTGCTTGGGCCGGCAGGCTACAATCTGCTGGTCGCCGATACCCGCAGCGCCGGGGCCGACATGCTGCTGGACTATGCCGAACCCAGCCGCGCCGACGGGCTGATCGTGCTGGATGGCACGCTGCCTGCGGCGGCGCTGGCCGGTCGGGTGCCGGTGGTGCTGGCCTGCGAATGGGTGCCGGGCCTGTCTGCGCCGCGTGTCAAGATCGACAACCGCGCGGCAGCGGCCATGGCGGTCAACCATCTGGCCGATCTGGGGCATCGGCGCATTGGCCATGTGACGGGGCCACAGGGCAATGTGCTGTCGGATGCGCGCCAGTCCGGCACCGCCGAGGCGCTGGCCGCACGGGGCCTGACGCTGGCACCGGATGCGGTCTATCCGGGGGATTTCAGTCTGGATTCGGGCCAGCGCGCGGCGGCGCAATGGCTAGCGCAGCCTGTCGAGCAGCGGCCGACAGCGGTGTTTCTGGCCTCGGATGAAATGGCCTGCGGGTTTATCGGCGAAGTGCAGCGCCACGGCCTGCATGTGCCGCAGGATGTTTCGGTGATCGGCTTTGATGATATCGAGTTGATCGCCCATATCTCACCGCCGCTGACCACGATCCGCCAGCCGCGCGCCGCGATTGGGCGCCTTGCGGCAGAGCGGCTGCTGGCGCAGCTGAATGGCCAGGTGGAGCCGGACGACACGATCCTGCCGGTGGAGTTGGTGCTGCGGGCCAGCACCGCCGCGCTACTGCTGTGAAAAAGGGGGCCGAAGCCCCCTTTCCCGCCTGTCAATGCACCACGGCTTCGGTCGGTTTCGCCCGACGCGAGGCGCTGATGCGATCTCCAATGATCAGGCCTTCGGCCCCGGCGCTGATGGTGACCATGGCCCCGTCCATCACATCGCCGCTCAGGATCATCTCGGCCAGCGGATCCTGCAGATGGCGCTGGATCACCCGTTTCAGCGGACGCGCGCCGAACACCGGATCATAGCCTTCATCTGCAAGCCAGGCTTTCGCCTCGTCATCCAGAACCAGCGTGATCTTGCGGGCCGCCAGACGTTTCTCCAGCCGTTTCAGCTGGATCTCGACAATCGCGCCCATATCGCTGCGGTTCAGCCGGTCAAAGATGATCTGCTCGTCCAGCCGGTTGAGGAATTCGGGGCGGAAATGCGCCCGCACCGCCTCTTCGACCTGCCGCCGCGCCCCCGCCCCGTCTGCGCCTTCGGGCAGCTCGCTCAGCGCGCGCGCGCCAAGGTTGGAGGTCAGGATGATCAGCGTCTGCTTGAAGTCCACGGTGCGGCCCTGACCATCGGTCAGCACGCCGTCATCCAGCACCTGCAACAGCACGTTGAACACATCCGGGTGGGCCTTTTCCACCTCGTCGAACAGCACGACCTGATAGGGACGACGCCGGACCGCTTCGGTCAGCACCCCGCCCTCGTCATACCCGACATAGCCGGGCGGCGCGCCGATCAGGCGGCTGACGGAATGTTTTTCCATGAATTCCGACATGTCGATGCGCACCATCGCATTGTCATCATCAAACAGATATTCCGCCACGGCCTTGGTCAGTTCGGTCTTGCCCACGCCCGTCGGGCCAAGGAACAGGAAACTGCCCAGAGGCCGCCCCTCGTCGTTCAGACCCGCCCGGGCGCGGCGCACGGCATTGGCCACGGCCACCAGCGCCGGGCGCTGGCCGATCACGCGTTTGCCAAGCTCTTCTTCCATGCGCAGCAGCTTTTCGCGCTCGCCCTCCAGCATCTTGCTGGTGGGGATGCCGGTCCAGCGTTCCACCACTTCGGCGATCTGTTCGGGCCGCACGGCCTCGCTCACCAATTGGTCGCCTTCGCGGGCTTCGGCATCGGCAAGCTGCTTTTCCAGCCCCGGTATGATGCCATAGCTCAGCTCACCGGCGCGGCCCAGATTGCCCTCGCGCTTGGCCTGATCCAGCTCGGCGCGGGCCCGGTCCAGCTGCTCCTTCACATCGCGCGAGGCTTCCAGCCGGTCGCGCTCCGCCTGCCATTGCGCGGTCATTTCCGACGACCGGTCCAGCAGATCGGCCAGCTCTTTTTCCAGCTTTTCAAGCCGGTCCTTGCTGGCAACGTCATCTTCCTTCTTCAGCGCCTCGGCTTCGATCTGCAATTGCAGGATCTGGCGGTCAAGCTGATCCAGCTCTTCGGGTTTGCTGTCCACCTCCATGCGCAAGCGGCTGGCGGCCTCGTCCATCAGGTCGATCGCCTTGTCGGGCAGGAAGCGGTCGGTGATGTAGCGATGCGACAGCGTGGCTGCGGCCACAAGCGCCGAGTCGCTGATCCGCACGCCGTGGTGCAGTTCGTATTTTTCCTTGATGCCGCGCAGAATGGAGATCGTGTCTTCCACCGTCGGTTCCGACACCATCACGGGCTGGAAGCGGCGGGCAAGGGCTGCGTCCTTTTCCACATATTTGCGGTATTCATCCAGCGTGGTCGCGCCGATGCAGTGCAACTCGCCGCGCGCCAAGGCCGGTTTGATCAGGTTGGCCGCGTCCATCGCGCCATCGGATTTGCCGGCACCGACCAGCGTGTGCATCTCGTCGATGAACAGGATGATCTCGCCCGAGGCCGCCTCGATCTCTTTCAGGATGGCTTTCAGCCGCTCCTCGAATTCGCCGCGATATTTGGCCCCCGCAATCAACGCGCCCATATCCAGCGCCATCAGCTTCTTGTTGCGCAGCGATTCCGGCACATCGCCATCGACGATGCGCAGGGCAAGACCTTCCGCAATCGCCGTTTTACCGACGCCGGGTTCCCCGATCAGCACCGGGTTGTTCTTGGTGCGGCGCGACAGAACCTGCATGGCGCGGCGGATTTCTTCATCGCGGCCAATGATCGGGTCAATCTTGCCCTCGGCAGCGGCCTCGGTCAGATCGCGCGCATATTTCTTCAGCGCGTCAAAGCCCTCTTCGGCGCTGGCGCTATCGGCGGTGCGGCCCTTGCGCACCTCGTTGATGGCGGTGTTCAGCGCCTGTGCGGTCACCGCCCCGGCCACCAGCGCATCCTTGGCGCGGGTGTTCACCAAGGCGAGCGCGGTCAGCAGGCGTTCCACCGGCACAAAGCTGTCGCCCGCCTTCTTGGCCACGGTCTCGGCTTCGTCCAGCACCCGCACCAGCGAGGGGTCGATATAGGTTTGTCCGTCGGCGCCAGAGACTTTGGGCAGTTTGCCAATCGCCAGATCAATCGCCTCGATCACCCGGGCCGGTTCGCCCCCCGCCTTGCGGATCAGGTTCGAGGCCAGCCCCTGATCGTCATCCATCAGGGCTTTCAACAAATGGTCGGGCAGCACACGCTGGTGGCCTTCGCGCATCGCAATGGTTTGCGCCGCTTGCAGGAACCCGCGCGACCGCTCCGTGAATTTCTCCAAATTCATCGGGTCTTCTCCTCTCAGAAGCGCCCGCCTTCGGGATGCCCATCATGGCACATCCCCGTGGCTTGGGCCTTGATCAGAATGTGGTGTGGCTTTCGCGCCGCTGCAAGGCCGCCAGATTGTCACAGGGATGATTTTTGGCGCGGCGGCTTTCCGCCTTGGCCCGCGCCTGATCCTTTCTCCGCCGATCCGCGTGGCTGTTACCGGCGGCTTCCAGCGCAGCCCCGGCGCTGCGCTGCGGCATGGCTTGTGGCGGGCGTCAAACTCTCCAATGCTGTCCCATCATCCCTCCGACAGAAGAGAGAATTGGGCAGACATGCAGCATGTCATTCAACCGCTGATCCACAAGGCACAGGTCATGGGTCTGGCCGTCAACGTGGCGCGCACCGGGCTGTGCCTGAACGACCCCGCCGAACTGCGCATGCTGGAAGAAGGGCGCATCGGTGTGTTCGCCGTGATCCGCCGTCCGTTTCTGGGGGTGATCCCGCGCAACAGCCGCCTGTATCTGGGACATCTTGGCCCGGCGGCGGCCGGGCTTGTGGCCCCGCACATGATGCGCGAACAGCCGCTGCGCGTGCGCATCGTCGGGCTGACACCGGAACATCTGGCGGGCGAGGCTGCCGCCGAAATCCATGTGTCCGTCTGGGGTGAACTGGATCAGGTGATCCGCGCCGCGCCGCGCGACACGGCCTGATCTGCCTCAGGCCCGGGCATAGCGCATGAAGGCGAAGGCATGGCCATCGGGGGCCCAGCAGGGCACATTGATGCTGCCCTGCCCGCCGAACAGGTCAACCACCTTGCGCCGCTGCCCGCCCTGCACATCCATCAGCCACAGCGCCACCGACAGATCGCGCGGATGGCCGGTGGTGCCGGGCGGATAGGCCAGATACAGCACATGCGCGCCACAGGGGGACGGGTGCGGGAACCAGTTCACCTGCGCATCGGCAAAGACCTGCGCCGCGCCAGAGCCATCCTGCCGCATCCGCCAGATCTGCGCATGGCCGCCCAGATCGCAATTGAACCAGATGTGCTGACCACAGGCCGAATAATCCGGCCCGTCATGATGCACCTCGGCACCGTCCCGGTCGCAAAGATCGGCCGTCAGGATCTGTTCCACCCCGGTGGTCAGATCCATCCGGCAAATGCGCACGCCCCTGCCGCCCCGCGCCGCCGCATAGGTGATCTGCGTGCCCGTGGCCCCGTGCCACCAGCTTGGGCGGTCGCGGACCAGAGGCTCCGGCCCGTCCGGCCCGAGCGCATAGATCGCCGCCCCCGCCCCGGTATGATGCGTCAGCACGATGCGGCCATCCGGCAAGAAGCCGTGGTCATTGTTGCAACGGTCACAGAAGCCGGTGTCGATCGGCACAAGCTCCGGTGCCGCCAGCGGCACCCGCCACAGCCGCCCGTCGCCATTGACCATCAGCCAGCCATCGGGATGCCAGTTCGGGGCCTCGATCAGCCGGTCCGTTTGCAACACCACCCGCAGATCACCGCGCCGAAGATCGTAAATCTCCAGCGACGAGCGCCAGTTTTCCACCGCCATCGCCCGGTGTCACTCGCGGGTTTTCGGGGTCAGCAGGCGCTGCGGGCGCAGCGCCTCGGCGGCCTTGAACAACCCGAAGGTCTGGTTGACGTAGTTCACCACGCCGCCGATCTGATCCATATAGGTCTGCAATTCCGGCGTGCGCTCGGCCTCGACCATCTGCACCGGACGTTCCGGCCCATCGCCCTCGAACTGGCAATAGAACAGCGGCTCGCCGCGTTTCAGGATGATGTCCTTTTCCGGCTCGTGCCATTCAAACGCCCACATCAGCGGGCGGGGCCAGACATTGACCGGGAAGCGCCCGCCAAAGATGGTGCCGGGCAAGGGATCGCGGCGGTAGTGCATGAAGGCCGAAAGCTGCGTCACGAACACCAGCTCATCCGCGATGAAGCAATAGGGCAGCGACAGCTGAATGGTCGGGCGGTCAGGATAGCGCCATTCCGCCTCGTTCACCAAAGTCAGCGCCTCGCCCAGCTTGTTGGCGCGAATGGGCGAGGCGGCCCCGGCGCGATTGATCAGCACCGCCTTGCCCTTGTCATCGCGGCCAAAGCCGATGTGGATGTCAAAGGGGCATTTGACCATGAAATAACGGCTTTCCAGCTGGATCACACTGGGGCAGCGGCTTGCCGATTTGGCATGGGTCTTGTTGGTCTGGCGAAAGCTGACCCGTTCCGGCGGATCATACAGCACCGCGTTCTTGTCGGTGGTGCGGAACCAGCCAACGCTGATCGGGCCAGAGCGGGGACCATCTTCGGGACGGTCAATCGTGACGGTAATCTGCATTCTGGCCTCTTTCACCTGTTGCGGAATCGTTTCCGCATGGCGATGCAAAGTCAATGCGTGACTGCGGCGCAGAGCGCCTGCACCGCCGCAACCTGGGTCTGGCGCAGCCCCGGCCCGGCAAAGCCCAGACGCGCGACCGCCCCCTGCACAGGCACCGGCGCGGAGCAGGAGGCGTGCAGCTCTGTCACCCCCAGCGCCACGAAGCGCGCGGCATTGGCGGCACTGATCCCCGCGCCGGGCATGATGGAAAGACGCCCCACCGCCAGCTCCACCAGCCGCGCCAGCACTGCCAGCCCGTCTTCGGCGCGCACCGCCTGCCCCGAGCTGAGGATACGCGCAAAGCCCAATTCCACCGCCAGTTCCACCGCTTCGGCCAGATCGGGCACCAGATCCACCGCGCGGTGCAGGGTCAGGCCCATGCCCTCAGCCGCGGTGACCAGACGGTGCAAGGCGGGGCCATCCAGCCTGCCATCAGTGGCCGAGGCCCCCAGCACCACCCCCGCCAGCCCGGCCTGACGCGCCTGCGCAATATCGGCCTGCATCAGCGCCAGTTCCGCTGCCGAATACACAAAATCCCCGGCGCGCGGGCGGATCATCGCAAAGACCGGCACGCCACAGCCCGCCGCCAGTTGCATCAGCCCGGCAGAGGGGGTCAGCCCGCCCACCTCCAGCGCCGCGCACAGCTCGATCCGCCCCGCGCCACCCGCCACGGCGGCGGCAAGGCCTGCGGCACTGTCGACGCAGACTTCGATCAGCATGGCAGCGCCCCCCAGCCCGCAAGCGAAGCCCCGATCAGCCCCGGCTCGATCCGGTGTCGCGCCGGAACCACCACCGGATCCGTGCAGCGGCGCAGCACCCGCGCCCGCACCGCCGCATCCAGCCCGGCAATCAGAGGCTGTGCATTGGACAGCCCACCACCCACCGGCACGATACTGGCCCCCACGACATTCAGCACCATCGCCAGCGGCCCGGCCATGATCTCGGTCCAGACGGCCACAGTTTCCGCCGCCTTGGAGTCGCCGTCCTGCCATGCCGCGACAATGGCGATCGAGCTGGCCTGCTGCCCCGACAGATGCAGGTGCAGTTTCTCCATGCCCCGTGCCGATCCCACGGCATCCAGACAGCCGACCAGACCACAGCCGCAACGGAACCGCGGCACATCCCGCCCCAGCGGCCGGCTGTCGGCCACCGGGCCATGCCCCCATTCGCCCGCAAACCCGCCCGCGCCGGTCACGATACGCCCGTCGATCACCAGCCCGCCACCAACGCCGGTACCCAGAATGATGCCGAACACGTTGCGATGACCCTGACCCGCGCCGCTACCAGCCTCGGCCAGCGCAAAACAATCCGCGTCATTGCCGATCCAGACCGGCAGGCCCAGCCCCACCGACAGGTCAGCCGCAAGGCTGCGCCCATCCAGGCAGGGGATATTGGCGATGCGGATATGCCCGGTATCAGGGTCGACGCAGCCCGCAATCGAGATGGCCACGCCCCGCGCGCCCTGTGGCACAAACCGGGCCAGCGTCGCGGTGAAGGCCGCGAAATCGTGCAGCGGGGTCGCCGCCTCGCCCAGCCCGGCCACCATGCCCGCACTGTCCGAGACCGCCGCCCGGATCCGCGTGCCCCCAATGTCAAATACCGCCAGCATGCTGCCCCCTGCCTTTGCCCTGCTTTAACAGCGAAAAGCCGCGGCTGTGTAGCCCCCTGCCGCCCTCGCCAGCTTGACAGCGCAGCCCCCCCGCCGCAAAGGAACGCCATCCCAACCCGAGAGGAGCGCCCCATGAGCCTTGCCCCCGCTGACGACCGCCTGATCGTGGCGCTGGATGTGCCGAATGTGGTGCAGGGACTGGATCTCGCCGGGAAGATCGGCGATGCGGTCAGCTTTTACAAGATCGGTCTGGGGATGCTGACCGGCGGCGGCTTCGCGCTGGCCAATGAGTTGAAGCACGAACAGGGCAAGCGCGTGTTTCTGGACATGAAGCTGTTCGACATCGGCGCCACGGTCGAGGCTGCGGTGCGCGGCATCGCGCAGCATGGGCTGGACTTTCTGACCGTGCATGGCGACCCGCAGGTGGTGCGCGCCGCTGCCGAAGGCAAGGTCGGCACCGACCTGAAAATTCTGGCGGTGACGGTGCTGACCTCGCTGGACCGGGCCGATCTGGACGCCAATCTGATCGTGCCGGGCGACATTCACCAGATCACGCTGGAACGTGCAGCCCGCGCGCTGGATGCCGGGGCGGATGGTGTGATTGCCAGCCCGCAGGAGGCTGCGATGATCCGCGCGCTGCCGCAGGCGGCGGGCAAGCTGATCGTCACCCCCGGCGTGCGCCCGGCAGGAGCGGCGCTGGGGGATCAGAAACGCGTGGCCACCCCGGCACAGGCGATTGCCGATGGCGTGAACCACATCGTTGTCGGCCGCCCGATCTGGCAAGCCGCCGACCCCCGCCGCGCCGCGCAAGCCGTGGTGTCAGAACTGCGCGGGTAAGCCCACGCGGTCTGCTCAGCCTGTCGGGTGACCGGGGCGGAAGCAGCGCAGTGGGGGGATGCGGCTGCAATCGAGCTCAGGGTTTTCCAAGGCACCGCCCCCGATGGGGTCAAGCCGCTTGCCTGGAGGCGAAGCCAAGCTCATCAATCGCTTTCGACAAACGGAAGACGCTCTGACTGCCGCCCCATCAAGGCCTTTGGGTCTGTTAAGCTGGTAGCCACATGCACCCCGCCCCTTTCAGGATCGCCCCGCAACGTGAGCCGCTCTCAAAGGCATGGCGAGGGGGGCGCACCTGCCGAACGCATCGTACAAACTCGCGACGGGCTGATTTCTAAACCCTTATGAGATATAGAAATACGCCTGCATTCCGGCATGCGCACAGTTCCCCGTCTGGATTTTGCCAACCCGATTGCGCATCGTCGCACAAAAGCTCTTCAAACGACAGTCCTGTGCGAAGGTCATTCGGTCGTGAAGGACGGAATTGTAAAATGGTGCCCCAGGAGGGACTCGAACCCCCGACCTCCTCATTACGAATGAGGCGCACTACCAGCTGTGCTACTGGGGCCGCGCGGGCTTGCGTATAACTGCCCCAAGAGATCTTTTCAAGACACCAAACGCATCTTGGAAGATCATTGTCGCCCATGACCTGTTTTTCGTTCAACCACTTACAATAAAACCGTTTTTCTCATGGCGACGCTGAGTGCAAGGGGTCTGCGCAGCTTGCCGGAGTGCCACGATTTATCGTACGCCCGCCTAAACGGTCGGGCTGACTCGTGCAAGGATCCCATCACCCTCCGCCCCCGTTTCCGCAGGCCGCGCCGCACATGGTCAACCGGCACATCACCTCTCAACCCTGATCAGCAGCGGGTAAAACGATTGCCGGTCTCAGGCATCTTGCCGCGCGATATCCGTGATCAAGACATCGCTGACGGTTTCAGCCATCACCTTCTGTGCGGCCTCCAACAGCGCCTTGCGCAGGTGGATCAGAGTCGTGCCCTCGGTGAACGATCCACGAAACCCACCACTGTTCGCGTGATCAAACAGGATCTGCAAAAAGCTGTCGCGCAGCTTTGGTTCCTTGGCAAAGACCGACTCGGACGCGCCGGGGGTTACCTCCAGGCTCAGCGCCAGCACGACCATCGCACTCACCCGCCCTTCGGTCACAAGCGGCACGATGAATTGATGGCTCATCTTCACATATTCATGCTCCGTCACTTCTGCTTCGGCATCAGGCGGCACCTCTGCGCCGTGAGGAGCCTCAGGTGTCGGGCGCAGGAACCAGCCTGCCGCCAGACCACCGCCGATGCCAACCAGACAGAACACAAGCACAAGAAGGATGTTTTTCATGGCGGTCAGAAGGGCAGCAGGATGTCGGCAACCTGCTGACCATAGCGGGGTTGCTGAACATCGGTGATCTGGCCGCGCCCGCCATAGGACACGCGCGCACCCGCGATCTTGTCATAGGTAATCTCGTTCTGACGCGAGATATCGGCCGGGCGCACATACCCGGACACTACCAGTTCGCGCAGCTCGTAATTCACCCGGACCTCCTGCTGCCCCTCGATACGCAAAACGCCATTCGGCAATTCCTCGACCACTGTCGCCGCCACCCGCAGCGTCAGCTTTTCGGTGCGCGCCACCGATCCGCTGCCCTCATAGCTGGAGCTTGTCGTGGTATTGACCGCCTCTGCCATGCTGGCCCCCTCTGGCAATTGCGCGTTCAAACGCTCTGGAATGCCGAACAGCGCCGGGATGCCCATCGCATCACTGCCCGCGCGGCTGCGGTCCGAGGAATTGGAAATCTCGGCCTTGTCATTGATTTCAACCACCACGGTCAGGATATCGCCGCGCCGTTCGGCCCGCCGCTCGCCAAACAGCGAGTCGCGGCTGCTGGTCCAGAGCGAAGAGGTCTCGGCGGGGCCGCTGGGCGGGATATCCTTCGGCATGGGGGTCGAATACATCGCGTGATGTTGATAACTGCCCTCCAGCGGTGAAAAGGCCGGGGCCTTGCCGACAGCATCAAGCCGGGCGCAGGCGGTGAGGCAGAGACTGGCAAGGATCAGGCGGCTCATCGGGGGATACCTCATGGGGCAAGGCCAACGATCACCATGCCCTGTGCGGTGATCTCGCCTGCAACCGTGGTGCGGGAGGACAGGTTCATGACACGGATCACATCGCCCAGCCCGCCGCGGGACAGCGCCCGCCCTTCGGTGACGATCTGCACCGGGCCCGCGCTATAGGCCAGCGCCACGGCCTGATTGCGATCGACAAGCGCTGGAGGACCAAGATCCGCAGGGGCGATCGGGCGGTTGGCATAGAGCGCGCGGCGCGCCTCTTGCCCAATGGCGTCCGCCGGATCCGACACGGCGCCCGGAACCGTCTTGTCCAGCACCATCACATCTTCGGGCGCAATAATTTGCTGCGCCCGGATGGTGCGGACCGGCACGATGATCTCTGCGGCAGCAAGGCCCGGCAGCAGCGACAGGACCAGACACAACCGCATCACCGCACCTGCGTGGTTGCGGACAGCATCTGATCGGCGGCGGTGATGACCTTGGCATTCAGCTCATACCCGCGCTGCGCCTTGATCAGTTCCGTCACCTCGCGCACCGCATCGACAGAGCTTTCTTCCAGATAGCCCTGCCGCAGCGTGCCCAAACCGTCCTGCCCGGGCGCGCCGATCAGCGGCGGGCCAGAGCCTGCCGTTTCCAGAAACAGGTTGCCGCCAATCGCTTCCAGCCCCTTTTCATTGGTGAATCCGGCCAGGCTGAGCTGGCCCAGCATCTGCGGCTGCACCTGATCCATGAAATGGGCATAAACCTCGCCATCGGCATTGATGGTGATGCTGCGCGCATCAGAGGGGATGGTGATGCCGGGTGCCACCTGATGGCCTGCCGAGGTGACGATCAGCCCATCGCCCGTGCGTTTCAGCCCGCCATCGCGGGTATAGGCCGCAGCCCCGGAGGGCAGCGTGACTTCCAGATACCCTTTGCCCTCGATGGCGAGATCGAGGTCACCGCCGGTCTGGCTCAGCGCGCCTTGCGCCAGCACCACCGACACCGAGGCGGGCCGCACGCCCAGCCCGATCTGCACGCCGCTGGGCAACAGCGTGCCATCCTGCGCCGAGATCGTTCCGGGCCGTGCATCCTGCTGATAATGCAGGTCCGCGAATTCGGCCCGGCGGGCGTTGTAGCCCGTGGTCGACATATTGGCGAGGTTGTTGGAGACGACATCGACCCGCATCTGCTGCGCGGCCATGCCACTTGCGGCGATCTGTAAGGCTTTCATCCCGGTTTCCTATCGTCCCAATGTCTGGATGACACCGCGCATCCGTTGATCTTCACTGTCCAGAAAGCTCTGCCCCATCTCATAGGCGCGCTGCACCTCGATCATGCGCGAGATTTCCGAAAGCGCGTTCACATTGCTGTCTTCCAGCTGGCCCTGCTTGATCACGCCGCCGTCCAAGGGCACTTCGCCGCCCGAGGTTGCAAACAATGTGCCGCCCATATGGCGAAGATCGGTCGGATCCTGCGGTGCCCAGAGCCCGATCCGGGCCAGCGGCTGCCCCTGCGCCGAGAGGGTGCCATCGGCGGCCAGGGCGACGGCCCCGGCGTCGGGCGGCACAAAGACCGGCGCGCCGCCCTCATCCAGCAGGCGATAGCCATCAGGATTGACCAGTTCCCCTTCGGCAGAGGGGCTGAAACTGCCGGCCCGCGTCAACCGGTTGCCGTCCGGCGCTTCCAGCAGGAAAAATCCTTCGCCCTGAATGGCAAAATCAAACTGCCCCCCCGTCATCGACAGGCCACCTTGCGACAGGTCGATGTTGCGGGCCGAGGCGCGGGCCATCGACAGCGAGGGCGCATCGTCCAGACGGCTGACATATTCCGAAAAGATTACCCCTTCGCGGCGAAAGCCGGTGGTCGCGCTATTGGCGATATTATTGGCGATGGCCTGCATTTCGCGCATCAATCCGCCCTGACGCGTCAATGTGGTATAGCCTGATGCGTCCATCTCAGCCTCCGGCGATCTGGGGAAGAATACGGTCGTTGAAAAAGCTGACGAGGGTCGAGGTCATGAAGCTCATCGACACCCAGAACACGATGAGCATCGCCCCCACCTTGGGCACGAAGGTCAGCGTCATTTCCTGAATGGAGGTCAGCGCCTGAAACAGCCCGACGGCGATGCCCGCAATCAGCGCCACGGCCAGCAGCGGGGCCGAGATGGTGACGGCAATCCACAAACCCTGGCGCAGCGTGTCATAGAGCTGTTCTTCGCTCATACCGGCATCCTCAGGATTTCCTGATAGGCCTCCACCACCTTGTCACGCACGGTCACGGCGGTTTCGACCGCCAGTTCCGTGGCCGCCAGCGCCTGCACAAGCGCATGCGGATCCGCGCCACCGATCATCGCATTGCGCGCCGCGGACTCCCCAGAGGCGAGCACGTTGGAAAAGCTGTCCGCCGCAGCCCCGAAGGCGCTTTCGGCCTCGGGCGGGCGCGGCTGGGCGGCTGCGGCAGTCTTGGCATGGGCATAGGTCTGGGCGGCAATGGTCGTGCGCATATCCATTCTGGATCTCCTTATCTGCGCAGAAGGTCGAACAGGCTTTGCGTCATCTGCCGCGCCTGATCGAACATCCTGAGGTTTGCTTCGTAGCTGCGCTGCGCCTCGCGGGCGTCAGCCATTTCGATCACCAGATCGACGTTCGAGCCATCGTAATGGCCGCTGTCATCGGCCAGCGGGTGGCCCGGATCATAGATCCGCACCAGCGCAGACCGATCCAGCCGCACCGGCCCCGCCTGCACCGCCGCGCCATCCATCGCAGCGTGGAAGCTGATGGTCTTGCGCTGGTAGCCCGGCGTATCGGCATTAGCGATATTTTCCGACACATGCCGCAGGCGCGCGGCCTGCGCCTCCATACCAGAGGCGGCGAGCGAGAGTGAGGTGCGCAGATCGGCCATGGCTAACGCTGCCGCCCGAGGCTGATGCGCAGGATGTCGCTGCTGCTGCGATAGATCGCCAAGGCCATCTCATGCTGCTGGCGCACCTCGACCGCGCGGACCATTTCGCCCTCCAGCGACACGGTGTTGCCATTCGGGCTGGCGGCCCCCGTGGTCTGGCGGGCAACCGGCGCAGAGGCCGCTTCGGCCACCGAAGCGCCGTGCAGGGCGCGGGTGCGGCGCATCCCGCTGCCTGATCCACTGTCATACAGATCGGCAAAATCCGGCAAGGCCTGCGCCTTGAAACCGGGCGTATCGGCATTGGCAATGTTGCGCGCAATTTCGCCCTGTTGCGCGCCGGCATGGCTGGCCATCGCCTGCGCCATTCTGACAATTTCAAGTTTTTCAAACACCGGGGCTTCTCCCTCGATCACCTTCACCAAGGCTTAAGGGTGATTCCTTTAGAAACCGTAATCAGGAACAAAGGGAGAATGGCATGGCGGGAATTTTCGATGCACTGCGGGCCGAGATCACCGCCGTGTCGGTGGCAAACCGGATTGGCCGGGTGGCTGACATTGGCAAGGGCGCGCTCCGCGTCCAAGGCTTTTCCCAGGGGGCGAGTCTGGGCGACCGGGTTCTGATCCATGGCAGCCAGGGCGACATCGGTGGTGAAATCGTGCGCCTGTCACGCGAGGGCGCCGGTATCCTGCCCGACAGCACGCCAGAGGGGGTGCGCATCGGCGATGCGGTGGCGATGATCGGCCATGCGGCCATCGCCCCGGATACCGGCTGGATTGGCCGGATCGTCGATCCCTATGGCCGCCCGCTGGACGGCAGGCCGCTGTTCCGGGGCGTGCATCCGCGCGCCTTGCGGGCAGCAGCCCCGCCCGCCGCGCAACGCCGCCCGATGGGTGGACGCCTTGCCACCGGCCTTGCCGTGTTCAACACCTTGCTGCCGATTGTGCGGGGCCAGCGCATCGGGTTGTTTGCGGGGTCCGGCGTTGGCAAATCCTCGCTGCTGGCCAGATTTGCGCGCAGGATCGAGGCGGATGTGGTGGTGATTGCGCTGATCGGGGAGCGAGGCCGCGAATTGCGCGATTTCACCGACCGGATTCTGGGGCCTGAAGGGATGCGGCGCAGCGTTGTGATTGCCGCCACCTCGGATCAATCCCCCCTGACGCGCCGCCGCTGCGCCTGGACTGCGATGGCGGTGGCGGAATATTTCCGCGATCAGGGCCTGCATGTGCTGTTTCTGGCAGATTCGATCACCCGTTTTGCCGAGGCGCACCGCGAGGTCGCCGTCGCCTCGGGGGAGGAGGCGAATTTGCGGGGCTTTCCGCCCTCGACCGCGCATACGATCATGGCGCTGGCAGAGCGGGCCGGGCCGGGCCCCGAGGGCGCGGGTGATATTACGGCGGTGTTTTCGGTGCTGGTGGCCGGATCGGATATGGACGAGCCGATTGCCGATATTCTGCGCGGGGTGCTGGATGGCCATGTGGTGCTGGACCGGGCGATTGCGGAACGGGGCCGGTTTCCGGCGATCAACCTGCTGCGCTCTGTTTCGCGCAGCCTGCCCGATGCGGCCAGCCCGGAAGAAAACGCCCTCATCACCGAGGCGCGGCACCTGCTGGGGGCCTATGAGCGCACGGAAATGATGATCCACGCCGGACTTTACGCAAAAGGCAGCGATCCTGTGGTGGATCTGGCGATCAAGGTCTGGCCCGCGCTGGATGCCTTTCTGTCAGACGAGGCGCAGGGCAGCATCGCCGCAAGCTTTCAGAATCTGGCGGCATGTCTGCGGCCATAGGCCCGTCAGGCATAGGCAGAGCCGCGCCATTCTTCGACAAGCATTTCCCGAAACCGGGTGGCTGCGGGGGAAAACCGCGCGCCGCGCCGTTCGACCATGCCGATGGTCCGTGTCACCACCGGATTTTCAAGTGCAACCGTGGCAATCAGCGGATGCTCCCGCTGTGGCGTCGCCAGTTGCGGCAGAACGGAAATGCCCAGCCCCGCCTCGACCAGCCCCAGCGAAGTCGACAGGTGGTTCACCTCATAAAACCAGTTCAGATCCAGCCGCTGATCCGCCATCGCCAGCGCATGATCCAGCACCGCCCGGTTGCCGGAGGTCTTGGACACCCCGATCAGCGGATGCCCCTCCAGCGCCGACCAGGACAGACGCGGCTCTTGGGCAAGTGCGTGGTCGCGGCGGCAGGCCAGCACGAAAGGATCCTCCAGCAGCGGCGTAAAGATCAGGTCGTCACGCGTGGCACCGGTGATGTTGATGCCAAACTCCACCTCGCCATTCGCCACGGCATCAAGACCTTCGTTTGCCGACAAGTCCATGATACGAAATCGGATTCCCGGGTATCGCTTGTTGAAGGCCTCGATCACGCGGGGCAGAAAGTAGAAGGCGGCGGTGGGCACAGAGGCCAGCGTGACCTGCGCCCGGTGCCGCCCCCGCAGATCCGAGATCGACAGGATCGATTCTTCGAATTCATCGACAAGCCTGCGCACCAGCGGCATCAGCTCGCGCCCGATCTGGGTCGGGGCGACGCGCCGTGTGGTGCGTTCGATCAACTGCGCGCCCACCGCCTCTTCCAGCCCACGGATGCGCCGCGACAAGGCGGGTTGCGACAGGTTGAGCAGCTTTGCGGCCTCGTTGAACGATGAAAGTTCAAGCACGGCGAGGAAAGCCTTGAGGTCGAGAAATTCAAAATTATTCCGCATACCGGAATAATAACCGAAATATTTGCATTTCACAACAAAGTCGTTTCGCGGCATTCCCAAGAACATCGCAGGGAAACCTGCAAAAAGGGGGAGACGTAGATGGACGACCTGATCCGCATTCCATGCGTGATGATGCGCGGCGGCACTTCCAAGGGTCCGTTCTTTCTGCGCAGCGATCTGCCGCATGATCCGGCACAGCGCGACGCGCTGCTGATCGAGCTGATGGGCTCCGGCCACCCGCTTCAGATCGACGGAATCGGCGGGGGCAACTCGCTGTCGTCCAAGGTGGCGATTGTCGGGCCTGCAACGCGGGACGGGGCTGACGTCGACTACCTCTTCGCGCAGGTCAAGGTCGAGGAACGGCTGGTGGATACCGCGCCGAACTGCGGCAACATGCTGTCCGCCGTCGGGGCCTTTGCCATTGAAAAAGGCCTAGTGACGGCGCAGCCGGGGGAAACCAAGGTCCGCGTCCACAACGTCAACACCGGCAAGATCATCGAGGCGCGGTTCCAGACCCCCGGCGGCGAATTGCGCTATCAGGGCGATGCGGCGATTGACGGTGTGCCGGGCACGGCGGCGCCGGTCTATCTCGCGTTTCTGGAGGCCATCGGTGCCAAGACGGGCCGCCTGCTGCCATCGGGCGCGCCGCAAGAGGTGATTGACGGCGTGCCCGTCTCGCTGATCGACGGGGCAACCCCGGTTGTCCTCGCCCGCGCCGAAACCTTCGGCCTGACCGGATCTGAAACCGCGCGAGACCTCGATGCCAATCGGGCCTTCATGGCGCGGCTGGAAACGGTTCGGATCGAGGCCGGGCGGCGCATGGGTCTGGGCGATGTGGCCGATTCGGTGCTGCCCAAGCCGGTTCTGATCGGTGTGCCCCGGCGCGGCGGCGATCTTGCGGTGCGCTATTTCACGCCGCATGCCTGCCATTCGTCGCTGGCCACCACCGGGGCCGTCTCGGTCGCCATTGCCGCGACCTTGCCTGACAGCATCGTCGGCACGGCCCTGCCCGACTTTCAGCTGCCGAACACCCTGACACTGGAACACCCGACCGGGCGCATGGCTGTGCGCGTGGACCGGGATAGCGCCACCGGCCAGCCCATCGTTTTCGTGATGCGCACCTGCCGGCGGCTTTTTGAAGGGGCGGCCCTGGTCCGCCGAACGAACTGAAGGAAGTCCGGGATGTGCATTGCGCACCGGCCCGGAGGTCACAGACACTGAACATGAGGGAGGAAACCAACATGACCAGAATTACACGCCGCTCCGCGATGGCGCTTGGACTTGCCGCGATGAGTCTGTCGGGCCTGCCGGCCTTTGCGCAGGATTATCCGTCAAAGCCCATCTCGCTTGTCGTCTCCTATGCGGCAGGCGGCGGGACCGACGCGATTGCCCGCGTTTTTGCCGCGCGTCTTGAAAAAGCGCTGAATGGCCGCGTCATCGTGGAAAACCGTCCCGGGGCCGCCGCCAATATCGGCACCGAGGTCGCCGCCGCCGCCGATCCCGATGGTTATACCCTGCTGATCGGCAATCAGGGGCCGATGGTGGTAAACCCGCATATCTTCAATCTGAAATACGATCCGGCAGAGGCGCTTGACCCCATTGCCATGATTGCCGACGCCTCGCTGGTGGTGGTGGTAGGGCCGCGCCTGCCGGTCAAATCCATGGGCGAGTTCATGGAGAAGGCTAAGGCTGGCGAGTTGGTCTATGGCTCGGCCGGCAATGCCTCGGCCAGCCATGTGGCAACGCTGCTGCTGGGGCAAAGCGCCGACATCAAGCTGAAGCATGTGCCCTACAAAGGCGCCGGTCCGGCGGTGAATGATCTGGTCGGCGGCCATATCGACTTCATGGTCACCACGATCCCGTCGGTGATCGGCCTTGTCGGGGATGGCACGCTGACCGCGCTGGCGGTGACCGGCAAAGACCGGTTCCCCGCGCTGCCCGACGTGCCGACCGCCAGCGAGGCCGGGGTGACCGGCTATACTGCCTCGGCCTGGTATGGCCTGCTTGGTCCGAAGGGCCTGCCCGAGGACGTCCGCACGAAACTGGCCGCCGCCACCGCCGAAACGCTGGCAGATCCTGATTTCATCGCCAAGCTCAGCAATGATGGCGGTGTGCCGTCGGATCTTTCCGGCCAGGGCTTTGCGGATTTCATGGCGGCAGAGCGCGCCCGTTGGGGTGAGGTGGTCAAGGCCGCCGACATCAAGGTGGAATAAGCCATGAGCCACGAAGCCGAGGCCCCCCCACCGCCGCATACCCCCCTGATCGGCCGCGAGCGGCTGGCGGGTCTGAGCCTTGTGGCGTTCGGGCTTTTCACCCTCTGGGCAGGCTCCGACCTGCCCTTCTTTACCGAAAGCGGCGTCGGCTCCGGCCTTTTGCCGCGCGCGCTTTCGGTGCTGATCACCTTGCTCGGTGCGGTGCAACTGTTTGTCACCCGCAACGAGCCTGCGGAATCCACCGGCACATGGCCGCTGCGCGATATGCTTCCGGTGCTGATCGGGGTGTTTCTGTTCGCGCTGACGGTGCGCGGATATGACTTCGGCGCGTTCCGCATCCCGCCACTTGGTCTGGCCGTGGCCACGCCGCTGGCCATCATCTGTTCGGGACTTGCGGCCAAGGATGCGCGCCCGGTCGAGCTGGCGATTTTTGCCACCATCCTGACGGCGGCCTGCATCGGCATGTTCAGATATGCGCTGGGGCTTTCGATCCCCGTGGCGCCCTGGCTGATCGGATACTGATATGTTTGAAGTCTTTCAAAACCTTGGCCTTGGGCTGGCCGTCGCTCTGACGCTCAAGAACGTGTTCTTCTGCTTCATCGGCTGCCTGATCGGCACGCTGGTGGGGGTATTGCCCGGCGTCGGGCCGGTCGCGACCATCTCGATCCTGTTGCCGGTCACGCTGGCGCTGGATCCGACCGGCGCGCTGATCATGCTGGCGGGCATCTATTACGGCGCGCAATATGGTGGCTCCACCACCGCCATTCTCGTCAATATCCCCGGCGAGGCGACGGCGGTCGTCACCGCCATCGACGGGCATGAAATGGCCAAGAAGGGCCAAGCGGGTCTGGCGCTCGGGCTGGCTGCCATCGGCTCGTTCATTGCAGGCACCTTTGCCACCATCGTGATCGCGGCGCTTGGCGTGCCGATGACCAAGCTGGGCCTGCTGTTCGGCCCGGCAGAGTATTTCTCGCTGATGATCATGGGGTTGGTCTTTGCGGTGGTGCTGGCGCATGGCTCGCTGGTGAAGGCGCTGGCGATGATCCTTGTCGGGGTGCTGCTGTCTTGCGTGGGTGCCGATATGGAAACCGGGCGCGAGCGGATGACCTTCGGCCTGCACATGCTGACCGATGGTATCGAATTCGTAGTGCTGGCGATGGGGATCTTCGGCTTTGCCGAAATCTTCAAGAACCTTGCAGACCCGGAAAAACGCGATGTGGTGCGCGGCAAGATCGGGCGGCTCTGGCCCACGCTGCGCGAATTGCGCGAGAATATGGGGCCGATCCTGCGCGGCACCGGGCTGGGGTCGGTGCTGGGGGTTCTGCCGGGCAATGGCGCCATTCTTGCCCCCTTTGCCAGCTATGCCGTGGAAAAACGCCTGTCCAAGCGCCCGCAGGATTTTGGCACCGGCGTTCCCGCGGCGGTGGCCGGGCCGGAATCCGCCAACAATGCCGGGGCACAGACCTCGTTCATCCCGCTGTTGACGCTGGGACTGCCGCCCAATGCGGTGATGGCGCTGATGGTCGGGGCAATGATGATCCAGGGCATCGTGCCGGGGCCGCAGGTGATCGAGCGCAATCCCGAACTGTTCTGGGGTCTGGTTGCCTCGATGTGGATCGGCAACCTGATGCTGGTCATCATCAACCTGCCGCTGATCGGTCTGTGGGTGAAGCTGCTTCAGGTGCCTTACCGCCTGCTGTTCCCGGCGATTGTCGCCTTCTGCTGCATCGGCCTGTTCTCGATCTCCAACGACCCGGCGCAGGTGATGATGGCAGGGGTTCTGGGGCTGGTCGGCTTTGCACTCTACAAGTTGCAGTTCGAGGCCGCCCCGCTGGCGCTGGGTTTCGTGCTGGGCCGTCTGCTGGAAGAAAAGCTGCGGCAGGCGCTGATCATCTCGGACGGCAGCATGATGACCTTCGTCACCTCGCCGCTGTCGGCCCTGCTGCTGGGTGTGGGCGCGGTGGCACTTGTGATCGCGGTTCTGCCCGCCATGCGGAAATCGCGCGAGGATGTATTCAAGGACGCCTGATCCTGCCGCGCTGCGTCATACCAGAAAGCCCGGCCCGAAAGGGCCGGGCTTTTTCACATCGCGCAGGGGCCCCTGGCAGCGCTGCCGGTGCTTATCCCAGATCGGCATCCGGGGCGATCACGCCCTTGGTGAACAGAAAGCAACCATAGAACCGCCGCTCGCCGGTGGAGATGACGCAATAGGCCTTCTTGGCCTCTTCATAAAAGGCAAAGCGTTCAATGCCATACATCGGCGCGGCGCGGCCCTCGGCGGCATCCACCTCGGCCTGAACCTCTTGCTGCACCGGCGGCACCTCGTTTGCGGCCCCCATCACCTCCATCCGGCCTGCGGAATTCTGCAGGGCGCTGTCCAGCGGCAGCACCGACAAGACGGCTTTCACCGCGCGGGCCGCACTGACATTGTCGATATGCAGCAGGCGGCCCAGCCGGGTCTGCCGCGCAATCGCGTCCGAAGGAAAGTTGGTATCCACGATCACCAGCGTATCGCCATGCCCCATCGCGCGCAGCGCATGCAGCACATCGGCCCCAAGGGCCGGATCAAGGTTCTTCAGCATTGTTTTCCTCGCGTTTTCATGGGCCACCCCGTCTTCCCCCGGGGCGGCAGATCTGGTCTCAGGCGCCGTATGAGATCCAGATATTCTTGACTTCGGTGGCGCGGCGCAACCAATCTTCACCTTCGGCGCTGGTATCGGCTCAATCGGTCAGGCAGTCATGATCGACAAAGCTGCGTTTCATGTTGCCTGCCGACAGACGCTCCACCGCCTCGGACTGGGCCTCGGTGCCAAAGGCCCAGACCGCATCCACATCCACCGCCGCGCCCCGCGCCAGCCAGCTGCGGGCCTCGGCATCGGATTCCGGGGAGGGACCATAGGACATGTCGTCGAAATACTTTGCGATGCTCATCGGTCTATCCGATCAGGTGCCGGTTGAAGGCGGAATAGCCGCCCGTGACATGGGGTTCGAGCTGGCATTCGATATCGGCCAGCAGGCTCGACGCACCGATGCGGAACAGATCGGGTTCGAGCCAGTCGCGCCCCAGCTCTTCCTTCATCAGGAACTGCTGCATCAGCACATCCTTGGTGGTGGCAATGCCGCCTGGGGGCTTGTAGCCGACCCGGTATCCCGTGCGGTCCAGATAGTCGCGGATGGTGCGGATCATGGTCAGCGTCACGGCAGGCGTGGCATTGACCGCCTCTTTCCCGGTGGAGGTCTGATGAAATCCGCCCCCGCCATCATGCAGACAAGGCTGGCCCGCGCCACATTGCGCAGCGTTTTCAACACGCCGGTGGCCGCCCAAAAATCGCGCATCTCATCATAGAGCGCCCGTCGGTGCCTCGACAGCCGTGGCGACAAAGCGGTGATAGACGCAGACAGCCCCCGTGGTCAGGCGGCGGTCGCCCATGCCAAGCGCCTCTTGCAGCGCGGGCGTCAGCGGCCGTCCCCACATTGGCACCGGACGTGCAGCGCATTTGCCACGCAGGGGAATGCGGCACTGCGAGGGCTTGCAGCCGCGCACGGTCAGGCGCATATTGTATACCATAGCATACCAATTGAGGCGGCCGAGACAGATGCCGGGCAACGTTCAGACAATCTTCGTTACGTTTCTGCTCGCCTCTGCCGGGGCGGCGCTGGCGCTGCTCTGCCACATTCCGCTGCCCTTCCTGTTCGGCCCGATGACCGCCTGTCTTGTTGCGGCGCTCTGTGGCCTGCGGCTCCGCGCGATGCCGGGCGTCCCGGTTCTGGCGCGCACCATCCTTGGCGTGGCGGTCGGCGCGTCGATCACCCCGCAGGTGCTGGCGCAGATTCCGCAGATGACCATCAGCCTTGCGGTGATGCCGGTCTATGTGGCGGTGATCGGTGCAATCGGGATACCGCTGTTCCTTCGTCTGGGGTTTGATCGGGTGACTGCCTATTATGCGGCGATGCCCGGCGGGCTTCAGGATATGGTGCTGTTCGGGCAAGAAGCGGGCGGCGATGTGCGCGCGCTGTCATTGATCCACGCCACGCGGGTTGCGGTGATCGTGACCATCGTGCCTTTTGTCGCGACATCGCTCTATGATGTCACGCTCAGCGGATCCATCGGGGCACCGATGATCGACCTGCCGCCGGTCGAACTGCTGCTCATGGCCGGTGCCGCCCTTCTGGGTTGGAAAGGCGGTGTGTGGCTGGGCCTGTTCGGGGCCTCTCTGCTGGGGCCGATGATCCTTGCGGCGGCGCTATCCTTGGGCGGCGTGATCCACAGCCGCCCCCCGTCTGAGGCCATCGTGGCGGCGCAGTTCTTCATCGGCATCGGCATTGGCGCGCAATATGTCGGCGTCACGCTATCAGAACTGCGGCGCATCGTGTCTGCCGGGCTGGTGTTTGTGATCGTGCTGGCCGTCCTAGCGGCGATCTTCACCGAACTGGCTACACTCGCGGGGCTGGGGCGGCCCATCGACATGTTCCTGTCTTTCGCACCTGGCGGTCAGGCCGAAATGGCCCTGCTGGCCATGGCGGCCGGTGCGGATGCAGGATTTGTGGTCCTCCACCATCTGACCCGCATGGTGATCGTCATTCTGGGCGCGCCGGTGATGGCGCGGCTGACCAAGGCGATGCCCCGCTAGGCCAGCCGCCCATGGTTTACATGGCAACCGCCCCGATCTGCCAGACATAGACAGGCTCGGTGCCGTTCACGAGGTGATCTCCGAGGATACGCTCCTTGTAGATCACCGGGTTATGGCTTGCCGCCGTGCGGGCATTGCGCCAGTGCCGGTCCAGCGCCAGAGCCTGATCGCTGGACGATGCCCCCAGCGCATTGAACACATCGCTGACGGCGCGCAGCGCCAGATCCACCGCCGCAACCTGTGCCGCTGCCGATTGCAGCTCTGCCTCGATATTGGCAGCGTCATCCGCGGCCTTGTCAGAGCCCTGCGATGTCTCATAGGCGCGCTCTGCGGCGCGCGCGGCCTCCAGCGTGGCGGCGCGGGCGGCATAGGCAAAGGCCCGCGCCTTGCCCAGAACCTGCAGGATCTGCGGATCATGGCGCACCAATCCACCACTGCCATGCGAGAAGGCGCGTTTGCGCGCTGCCACCTGCCGCCCGACATCGCGCACCGCCGCGAGCGCCGCTCCGGTCAGCACCGCGTTCAGCACCAGCTGATAAAACGCCGTCTGATAGCGGAAGCGGTTTTCAAACGGCACCAACCCCTCGGCGTCCAGCCGCGCCCCGTCGAACAGCGTGGTACCGGTCCCGGTCAGCTTTTGGCCAAATCCGGCCCAGTCATCGCGGATCGTGACCCCGGACTGATCGGTTTTCACAATCGCGATCACTGGCGCGCCGGTGTCAGAGCGGGTGGCATAGGTATCAATCCAATCCGCAAAGATTGTGCCGGTGGAATAGTATTTCTCGCCATCCACACGGAACCCCGCGCCATCCGGGGTAACTTTGGTCAGCGTGTCACCGATCTTCACCGCCCCGATCTCGGTCCAGCCATTGCCCGCGATCTGGCCCGCCGCAAACCGCCGCAACCAGACCTCGCCTTCTGCGCGCGGGGCGACAAGCCGGTCCTCCACCAGCGCCAGATGGCTGCGCAGGCCCTGCGCCAGATTGGTATCGGCCTCGGCCAGATCAATCAGCAGGTCGAACAGCTGCACCAGCGAGGCCCCGGCACCACCCAGGTCCGCGGGCACCCGCAACGCGGTGAAACCCGACTGCTTCAACAGCGCAATCTCTTCATGCGGCAAGATACGGCCCCGCTCGCGCGCCACGGAACCTTCTGCGATGCGGTCAAACACGGGGCGGAAGCGGGCTTTCAGATCTGCGGTGGCGGGATGGTCTGTCCAACGGTCGTGTTTGGTCATGGGCTGTTCCGATCATGGGAAGGGCGCAGGATGTGCGCGGCAAGGGGCCAGAAATCTGACGCGGCGTGGGCCGTCAGCATGGCATGACCTTAGCGGCAGGGCCGCCGCAAAACGATAGAAACATATATCAAAATCAGTGGCTTGAAGAGATTACCCTTCCCATTTCGCACCCGCCCGCAGCACAGTTCCCCGCATCCGCCGCTTTGGCCGCACAGAATCACGGTCAAATCAGGCGTCTTTTTTTGGCATCCGTCTCCAGCCTGCAGAACAAGGCCGCCGTGCCATTGACGTGGCAGAGAATTTTTACGCCGATCCCCGCCGAAGAAGAAAATCCCCCACAACTTGCCGTTGCACCTTGGGCCTGCAAGCCTTCGGGGGCTGGCACATGATGCCTTCCCCTGCGGCCTTTTCCCGGCCCGTAACAAAGGACACCCGATGGGCTCCCTGACCGAAACCCAGATCGACCATACCGTGCATCCCCGCGTCAATTCGGCCGATCCGGTGCCGCCGCGCCCCCGCCCTGCAACGCCTGCCCATATCCTGCGCGACGACGCGGATGCGCTGGCGGTGGCCAAAACCCTTGCCGAAGATTTCGCACAGGGGGCGGCCTTACGCGACCGCGAAGGGCTGTTGCCGCTGCGCGAACTGGATCTCTATTCCCAAAGCGGGATCTGGTCGCTGCTGGTGCCCGCCGCCTATGGCGGTCCCGGCCTGTCGCATGCCACGCTGGCCAAGGTGATCTCTATCGTGGCGACGGGAGACCCCGCGCTTGCCCAGATCGCGCAGAACCACCTGGCCATCCTTAGTCTGGTGGATCTGGACGCGACAGAGGCCCAGAAGAAGATGGTGTTTGACTGGGCGCTGCGCGGCCTGCGTTTCGGCAACGCCTTTTCCGAAACCGGCGGCAAGACCGTGGGGGATTTTCAGACCCGCATCGTGTTCGAGGATGACAGCGCCATCGTAAACGGTGAGAAATTCTACACCACGGGTGCGCTGCTGTCGCATATCGTGCCCATCGTCGCCATTGGCGAGGCAGGGGCCTATATCGCTTTTGCGGATCGGGACACACCCGGCCTGACCATCACCAACAACTGGTCGAGCTTTGGCCAGCGCACAACCGCATCGGGCAGCGTGAAGATCGAAAACCTGCGCCTGCCGCGCGAAAGGGCGGTTCTGCTGCGGGATACCTCGGTCACAACTTCGGTTCAGGGGCCGGTGTCGCAGATTATCCAGGCGGCGATTGATGCGGGCATCGCCCGGGCCGCGATTGAGGACACGATCAAATTCGTGAAAACACAAAGCCGACCTTGGGTGGACAGCGGCAAGGAGAGTGCGGGCGAAGATCCCTATACCATTGCCGCCATCGGCGACCTCAAGATCCGCCTTCATGCCGCCGAGGCGCTGCTGGAGATTGCAGGCCGGGCCATCGACACCGGTTATCACACGCCCTCGCTGCACAACGTCTCAGAGGCAACGATCAAGACCGGCGAGGCAAAGGTGCTGACCACGCAGATTGCCATCGAGGCCACAAACAAGCTGTTTGAGCTGGCCGGAACCCGGTCCACGCTGGGGCAATACGGGCTGGATCGGCATTGGCGCAATGCGCGGGTGCATACATTGCATGATCCGGTGCGATGGAAGTTTTTCCATGTCGGCAACTATTACCTGAACGGCACCCACCCGCCGCGCCACCCCTGGAACTAGGCCAGACAACCCGATCAGGGCCGGGCACACCTCTGCCCGGCCCTGATCGGCCGATTGGGCGGCGCTGCGGTTGCCACCGGCAGATTCCGCGCCGTCGCGGGGCAAAGCCGGGCTTGGCAGAAAATCCCGCTCTGCCCCGCCGCCGCAAACAGCGATTTTCTCCCCTTATCGCGGCGATCTTTGGAATGGGCCGAAGCGGTCAAGGCAGATAAATCTATTAATGAAGTCGTGATTTAGGAAACTCATAATGACCCACCTGTCCTTCGTCGGCCTGTCTGGCAATATCACCGCGCCGTCCAAAACCCGGGCGCTTGTGTCCACCGCGCTGGATCTGGTGCAAAACCGGATCGAAACGCAAAGACATCTTTTTGAAATCAATGACTTTGGTGACAGCCTCGGTCGGGCGCGGCGGCTTGAGGATCTGGACGCCGAGGCCCGCGCCAAGGTGGATGTGATCCTGAACGCCGATGCGCTGGTGATTGCGACACCAATCTACAAGGCCAGCTATCCGGGCCTGTTCAAACACCTGCTCGACCTGCTGGACCCGCAGGCGCTGCTGGGAAAACCCGTTCTGCTGGCGGCCACCGGGGGCGGTGAAAAGCACGCGCTGGCGGTGGAACACCAGCTGCGCCCGCTGCTCGCGTTTTTCGAGGCACAGAGTCTGGCGACAGCAGTCCATGTCTCGGACAAGGATTTTACCAACGGCACCCTGACGGGCGATGCCGCGCTCAACCGGCTGGCCCGCGCTGTCACCCAGTTTGATGCCTTCTTTCCGGCACAGCTGCGCCTGCAACGCGCCGCCGAATAACGCCACCCACCCCTTCCAAGGACCGATCACATGACCACCGATCCCGTCAAATTCGCCTATTGGGTGCCCAATGTCTCGGGCGGCCTGGTGATTTCCGACATCGAACAGCGCACCAGCTGGACCCCCGAATACAACCGCAAACTGGCGCAGATCGCCGAAGCGGCGGGGTTCGACTATGCGCTGAGCCAGATCCGCTTCACCGCCGGATATGGCGCCGACAATCAGCATGAATCTGTGGCCTTCAGCCAGGATCTTCTGGCCCATACCGAACGGCTGAAGGTCATCGCCGCCATCCTGCCGGGGCCGTGGGCGCCATCCGTGGTGGCCAAGCAGATTGCCACGATCAGCCACCTGAGCAATGCCCGCATCGCGGTGAACATCGTGTCCGGCTGGTTCCGTGGCGAGTTTTCGGCGATTGGCGAGCTCTGGCTCGACCATGACGAACGCTATCGCCGGTCAGAGGAATTCATCCGCGCGCTGAAAGGCATCTGGACGCAGGATGATTTTACCTTGCGTGGCGATTTCTACCGCTTTGCCAATTACACGATGAAGCCGAAGCCCCTTCACCCGCTGCCCGAAGTGTTCCAAGGCGGATCGAGCCGGGCCGCGCGCGACATGGCGGCGCGGGTGTCGGACTGGTATTTCACCAACGGCAATACGCCCGAGGGGCTGAAGGCGCAGGTGGATGACATTCAGGGCAAGTCGGCGGAAACCGGCAACCGGGTGAAGATCGGCATCAACGCCTTTGCCGTCATCCGCGATACCGAAGCCGAGGCCCGCGCCGTGGTTCATGAGATTGTCGCCAAGGCCAACCCCGAGGCCGTGCAGGGCTTTGCCCATGAGGTCAAGAACGCGGGCAAATCCAGCCCCGAGGGCGAGGGCAACTGGGCCACATCCAGCTTCACCGATCTGGTGCAGTACAACGATGGCTTCCGGTCGAACCTGATCGGCACGCCGCAACAGGTGGCCGAGCGCATCGTTGCGCTCAAGGACGCAGGCGCCGACCTGATCCTGCTGGGCTTTCTGCACTTTCAGGAAGAGGTCGAATATTTCGGCACGCATGTGATCCCGCTGGTGCGCCAGCTTGAGGCGCAGCGCGCCAAGGAACTGGTGGCGGCCGAATAAGGCCGCCCTCCCCCGCAATTCGGAGACAAAGATGTTCAGCGCCCTGACAAGCGGGGTGGAGGCGGCGCTGATCGCGCAGCCCCCTGCCGCCGTACGCGTGCCAGAAATGGCCCATGTGCCCCATATCGCCCTCGCCTTGACGGGGATCAGCCTCAGCTTCGGCGGGATTCATGCCCTGCGCGATGTCTCGTTCGATCTGCGACCCGGCGAGATCCGGGCGGTGATCGGGCCGAATGGTGCGGGCAAATCCTCGCTCGTCAATGTGATCAGCGGGCTCTACCGCCCCGATGCAGGGTGGATCCACCTGGCGGGCCAGCGCCTGACGCATGTGCGCCCCGAGGCGTTGCCGCGTCTGGGCGTGGCGCGCACCTTCCAGAACCTCGCGCTGTTTCCGGGGCTGAGCGTGGCACAGAACATCGCCGCCGGTCTGGTCTTCCGCCGCCGTCACGGACTTTTGTGGCAGTTGGCAGGGCTGCCCGGCGCGCGGGTCGAGGCGGCAGAGGTGGCCGAGAAAGTGCAGGAGGTGGCCGCGTTTCTGGGCATCACCGCGCATCTGGACCGGCCGGTCGCCACCCTGCCCTATGGACTGCAAAAACAGGTGGAACTGGCCCGTGCCCTGATTGCGGCCCCGAAGATCCTGCTGCTGGATGAACCGATGGCGGGCATGACTGCCACCGAAAAGGCCGCGATGGCCGCGCATGTGCGCGCCGCCCGAGACCGGCTGGGTCTGGCGGTGATCCTGATCGAACATGACATCGGCGTGGTCATGGGCCTGTCGGATCATGTCGTGGTGCTGGATCACGGCGTGAAGATCGCCGATGGCACCCCCGCCGTTGTGCGCCGCGACCCCGAGGTGATCCGCGCCTATCTGGGGGCCGCGTGATGGAGGGGTTTGACCTGCTGTTCGCCGCCGAGGTCGCCGTGGGCGGCCTGCTGTCGGGGGTGATGTATGCCCTTGTCGCCATCGGGTTCGTGCTGATCTACAAGACCTCGGGCGTGCTGAACTTTGCGCAAGGCGCGATGGTGCTGTTTGCCGCGCTGACCTTTGTCAGCCTTGTCGAACGCGGCGTGCCGTTCTGGGCCGCCATCGCCGCAACGCTGCTGGTGATGACCGCACTTGGCTTTGCCATCGAACGCACGGTGCTGCGCCCCTTGGCCAACCGGCCACCGATGACGCTGTTCATGGCCACCCTTGGCCTGTCCTATGTGATCGAGGGCGCGGCGCAGCTGATCTGGGGCACGCAGGTGCATCGGCTGGATCTGGGCATCTCCAACGCGCCCTTCGTGGTTTGGGGCATCTTCATCTCGACCTTCGATCTGGTGGCGGCGGCGATTGCAGCGGCCATGGTGGCGGCGCTGACGGCCTTCTTCCGCTTTACCCATACGGGGCTGGCCTTCCGCGCCGTGGCTGATGACCAGTTTGCCGCGCTTGCCGTAGGTCTGCGGCTGGGCCGGATCTGGGGCACGGTCTGGACCGCCGCCGGGGTGGTGGCGCTGGTGGCGGGCCTGTTGTGGGGTGCGCGGCTGGGGGTGCAATTCTCGCTGTCACTGATCGTGCTGAAGGCGCTGCCGGTGCTGGTGCTGGGCGGGTTCGATTCCATCCTTGGGGCCATTGTCGCAGGCCTTGTGATCGGCGCGACCGAGAAACTGGCCGAGGTTTATATCGGCCCGTTCTTCGGCGGCGGCATCGAGGGCTGGTTTGCCTATGCCGTGGCGCTGCTGGTGCTGCTGGTGCGGCCTTCGGGCCTGTTTGGCCAGAAAATCGTGGAAAGATACTGACATGACCGCCATTTCCGCTTTTGCCACCCGGGCAGGGTTTGCCACCGGGCTGTCGGTTCCTGCGCTGGTGCTGCTGGCTTTTGTTATCGTGCCGCTGACCGCCAGCCCCTATGTGCTGGAGGCGATCCTGCTGCCGTTCCTCGCCCTGTCGCTCGCCGGGCTGGGGCTGAATCTGCTGACCGGCTATGGCGGGCAGGTCTCGCTCGGATCGGCGGCCTTCATGGCGGTGGGGGCCTTTGCCGCCTATAATTTCGATCTGCGCACCGGCCTGCCGCTGCCGGTGTCGATCCTGCTGGCAGGGCTGACGGCGGCGACCATCGGGCTGCTGTTCGGTCTGCCCAGCCTGCGGCTGCGCGGCTTCTACCTCGCTGTCTCTACCCTTGCCGCGCAATTCTTCGTGCAATGGGCGCTGACGAAGTTCGCCTGGTTTTCCAATGGCAGCCCCTCGGGCATCATCGCCGCCCCGGTGATCGAGCTTGCGGGCCTGCGGCTGGACAGCGCGACCGGGCGTTACCTGTTCTCGCTGTCGATCGTGACCGCGATCACCCTGCTGGTGCATCGCATCGTCACCGGGCCAGAGGGCGTGAACCTGATCGCGGTGCGCGACAATGAAACCGCAGCACGCGTGATCGGCGTGCCGGTGCTGCGCACGAAACTGGTGGCCTTTGCGCTGTCTTCGGCCATCATCGGCGTCGCGGGGGTGCTGTGGGCCTTTACCTATCTGCGCACGGTGGAGCCTGCGGGCTTCAACCTCGACCGCTCGTTCCAGATCCTGTTCATCGTCATCATCGGCGGGCTGGCCACCATTCGCGGCACCTTTCTGGGGGCCGGGCTGATCGTGGTGTTCCCGCTGCTGCTGGGCCGTCTGTCGGCCTTCGCCTTTGACGGGCTGATCGACGCGGGCCTGATCAAGCTGATTGAGCGCATCGTGCTTGGCAGCACCATCATCCTTTTCCTCATCGCCGAGCCCAACGGGCTTTCGGCAATCCTCTCCCGCCTGACCGCGCGCCTGCGCGGCCTCTGGCGCGGCTGACCCATCCCAAAACCAGGAGCCCTTCCCATGTCTTTCATCACACGCATCGCCCCCATGGCTTTGGCCACCGCCTTGCTCGCCACCCCGGCGCTGACCGACGAACAGCATTTCCCACTGCAATCCTATCGCGTCGGCCCCTATGCCGCCGGCGGCACCGGCTTCTTCGGCGGCTTCATCGACTATCTGACCCTGATCAACACCCGCGATGGCGGGGTGAACGGGGTCAAGCTCAGCTGGTCAGAAGGCGAAACCGAATATGAGGTGGAAAAGGGGGTAGAGGTCTATCAGCGCCTGAAATCCAACCCCGGCATTGCCGCCTGGAACCCGCTGTCGGTGGGCATCGCCTATGCGATGATTGACGGCGTGGCGGCAGACAAGACCCCGCTGATCACCATCAACCATGGCCGCACCGACACGACCGATGGCCGCGTGTTCCCTTACGTCTTCCCGCTGCTGCTGAACCCCTATTCCGAAACCTCGGGCATCGTGAATTACATCGCGACCAAGGAAGGCGGGCATGAGGCGCTGAAGGGCAAGAAGATCGCCGTGCTGTATCACGGCTCGCCCTATGGCAAGGAAACCATCCCGATCTATGACCTTCTGGCCGAGAAATACGGCTTCGAGCTGGTGCAGATCGAGGTGCCGCATCCGGGCAATGAACAGGGCGCGCAATGGCTGCAAATCCGGCGCGAGCAGCCTGATTACGTGGTCCTGCGCGGCTGGGGCGTGATGAACCCGGTGGCGCTGACCACGGCGCAGCGCAATGGCTTCCCGGTGGATCGCATCATCGGCAATGTCTGGTCGAACTCCGAAGAAGACGTGCGCCCGGCTGGCGATGCCGCCATCGGTTATACTGCCATCACCACTCAGGCTTCGGGCAACCAATATCCCGTGCTGCAAGAGATCACCAAGACGGTCTATGATGCAGGCAAGGGCAACCTGTCCGATCCCACCCGCATCGGATCGGTCTACCACAACCTCGGCATCGTCAACGGCATCCTGAACGTGGAGGCCGTGCGCATCGCGCAGGCCAAATTCGGCAACCGCACCCTGACCGGCGACGAGGTGCGCTGGGGCTTTGAACACCTGCAACTCTCGCCCGCACGGGTGAAAGAGCTGGGGGCCGAAAACCTGTTCCATTCGATCAACGTCACCTGGGACAATCACGAGGGCGAAGGCTACGTCACCTTCCAGCAATGGGATGGCCAGAAATGGAACGTGGTATCGGACTGGATCGCGCCGGACTGGGCGCTGCTGCGTCCAATCATCGAGGCCTCGTCCGAAGCCTATGCCAAGGAAAAGGGCCTGCCGATCCGCACCCGCGCTGAGGCCGAGGCAGCCGTGAGCAACTGACGCCCTTGCGGGGGGCGGACACGCCTCCCGCATCCAACTTCAGGAAAAGGCCCATGTCCATGATCCTACTGCATATTCAGGATGTTTCTGCGGCCTATAATGGCTCCATTCAGGCGCTGCGCGGGGTCAATCTGACGCTGCGCAAGGGCGCGTTCGGGGCGATATTGGGCGCGAACGGGGCGGGCAAGACCACCCTGATGAAAGCCGTCTCGAACCTGCTGCCCGCCGAACGCGGGCGCATCACATCGGGGCAGATCCTGTTCGATGGTCTGGATGTGACGGCGCATAGCCCGGCGGATCATGTGCGCCGGGGCCTTGTGCCGGTGCTGGAGGGGCGGCGCTGTTTCAAGACGCTGAGCATCGAGGAAAACCTGATCACCGGCGCGCTTGGCCGGGGCCTTGGCCGCGCGGCGGTGGCACAGGGGCTGGAGCAGGTCTATGACCTGTTCCCCCGGCTGAAACAGCGCCGCAAGGTGGCGGCGGGCCTGACCTCGGGCGGCGAACAACAGATGGCGGCCATCGGGCGCGGGCTGATGGCGCAGCCGCGGCTGTTCGTGCTGGACGAGCCATCCATGGGCCTCGCCCCGCTGGTGGTGGCCGAGATCTTCGAGGCGCTGTCGCGGCTGAACCGCGATACCGGCCTCACGCTGCTGGTGGCGGAACAGAATTCGTCGGTCGCGCTGACACATGCCCATCATGCCACCGTCATCGAAAACGGTCGCAGCACCTTGCAGGGGCCCGCCGCCGAACTTGCCGCCCGCAGCGACATCCGCGACAGCTATCTGGGCGGGGCGCTGCCGGTCTGAGCAAGGCTCGCCAGATCATCCGCCCCCGGCCTTTTCCAAGCGCCGCGTCGGCGTCCCCACTGCCGGGTTACAGCCCCTGCCCCGCCCGGATGGCCTGCGCCATGATCAGCCCCAGCACCCGCTGCGCCGCCCCATCGGCACGCGAGTTCAACAGCACCGGCACCGTCGCGCCCAGCACGATGCTGCCGGTCTGCGCCCCCCCGTGCAGCTTCCACGCCTTCACCGTGGCATTTCCGGCCTCGATCGTCGGGAACAAGATCAGATCAGCCTGCCCCGCGACGGGCGAGCCTTGCAGCCCCTTCGCCGCAGCCGCCTGCGCCGACAGCGCCACATCATAACCGAAAGGCCCATCCACGATCAGCCCCTCCAGCGCCCCGGCCCGGCTCTCTGCCGCCAACTCCGCCGCATCGACGGTGGCGGGCTGCCGGGGCGATACCTTTTCCGAGGCGGCAATCGCCGCCACGCGCAGCGGATCCAGCCCCAGCCCCCGAAACAAGGCGCGGGCGTTGTGCAGAATCGCCCGCTTTTGATCCAGATCGGGCAGCGGAATGATTCCGTTGTCCGTCGCGCCGATCAGGCGCGGCACCGAGGGCATTTGCGCCAAAGTCAGGTTCGACAACACGCCCCCGGCCCGGATGCCGGTGGTCCGGTCAACGATGGCGCGCAAATAGGCGGCGGAATCGACTCGACCTTTCATCAGAACATCGGCGCGCCCGCCCCGCACCTCGGCCACCGCCAGCGCCGCCACCGCTTCGGGCGTCTCTGCCGCCAGCAGCCGCACCTGATCGCGCCATGCCAGCGGCAAAAGCGCCCGCAGTGCCGCCAGATCGCCAGTCAGACAGGCCGAACCGATCAGCCCGGCCTCGAACCCCGCCACCACGCCCGCCATCACGGCAAGATCATCCCCGCCCGCCACGGCAAGGCGCATCGGCGCACGGCCCTGCATCGCGGCGCGCAGGGCGTCAAAGCTGCGGATCACCATGGCGCCACCGGCCATGTCATCGCAGCCTCCTGCCCCGCCAGTACCCGCGCCGCGCCTTCGGCCAAGGCGCGGGATTCGTCCGATCCGGCATAGACATGCAGCGGCGCAAGCGCCGCGCAGCGGGCACGGATTGCCGCCACGACCCGTGCGCTATGCGCCATCCCGCCAGTCAGGATCACCCCATCCGGCGCAAAATCCAGCACCGCCGCCATGGCACCGATCGCGCGCCCCACCTGATACAGCATCGCCTCATGGATCAGCGCGGCTTTTTCATCGCCAGCGTCGATCATTGCCTCGACGCGGCGCATGTCCTTGGTGCCCAGATAGGCAAAGGCCCCGCCTTGCCCATAAAGCCGCGCCATCAAGGTGGCCTTGTCATAGCGGCCCGAATAACACAGCTCGATCAACGGGATCGGCGGCAGCCCCCCGGCCCGTTCCGGCGAAAACGGCGAGACCTCCATCCGGTTGGAACTGTCGACGATCCGCCCGCCCTTCAGCGCCGCAATCGAAAACCCCGCCCCCAGATGGGCGACAACCGCATTCAGCGTCTCGAACGGCTTGCCCAGTTCGGCGGCCAGCCTGCGACCGCAAGCCCGGATGCTCAGCGCATGGACAAAGCTGAAGCGCGGGATCTCGGGAAAGCCCGACACCCGCGCAACCGGCGGCAATTCATCGACCGACACCGGATCGACGATATAGGCCGGGCAGCCATGGCCGCCGGCAATCGCCGCCGCCAAGGGCGCGCCAAGATTTGACGCATGGTGATAGACCGGGCGATGCAGCGCAAAATCCACCAGATCGTCATTCACCGCGATCACCCCCGCAGGGACCGGGCTCAGCATCCCACCCCGCCCCGCAACCGCCGCCAGCCGCACGCCGCCGGGAACCGCATCCAGAAAGGCGCGCAACGCCGCCGCGCGATAGTCAAGCTGCGCGGCGATGCCCGCAAAGCCTGCCACCACCGCCTCGTCATGCTCCACCGTTTCTTCCAGCAGCCGCTGCACCTGCCCGGCCTGCGGCGCAAACAGACCGATCCGGGTGGTGGTCGTGCCGGGGTTGATGGTCAGGATCAGGTCTTTGGTCATCGCCTCACCCGGCATAGCTGTAGCTGGTTTTCACGGTGGTATAGAACTCCACCGCATGGCGGCCCTGTTCGCGCGCCCCGTGGCTGGAGCCTTTGGTGCCCCCAAAGGGCACATGGTAATCCACCCCCGCCGTGGGCAGGTTGACCATGACCATGCCCGCCTTGACCCCATGTTTGAAAGCGCGGGCATGGCGCAGCGATCCGGTGCAGATCCCTGCCGACAGGCCAAAGGCGCTGTCATTGGCCACCGTCAAGGCCTGATCGAAATCATCCACCTTGATGACCGCCGCGCAGGGGCCAAAAATCTCTTCCTGCGCCACCCGCATCGCCGGATCGGCCCCGAGGAACAGCGCAGGCGATTGGAAATAACCTGTCCCGCCAAGGGCATCGCCGCCGATTACCGTGCAGCCCTCGTCGCGGGCCAGCGCAACATAGCGCAGGTTTCCCTGCAATTGCGCCGCCGAAACCACCGGCCCGATCTGGCTGCCCTCGGCCAGCGCCGGGCCAACGCGCAGCGCCTGCATCTGGCGCGACAGTTCTGCGACAAAGGCATCATGGATCCCGGCCTGCACGATCAACCGGCTGGAGGCGGTGCAGCGCTGGCCGGTGGAGAAGAACGCGCCATTCAGGCAGGCGGCAACGGCCAGTGGCAGGTCGGCATCATCCAGCACCACCATCGGATTCTTGCCGCCCATTTCAAGCTGCACTTTCTTCATCGTCTCGGCCGCCGCGCGGGCGATGCCGCGCCCCGTTGGCACCGATCCGGTAAAGGAAATGCCCGAAATCTGCGGGTCGGCGACCAGCGTGGCCCCGACCCGCGCGCCCGAACCCATCACCAGATTGAACACGCCCGCCGGGCAGCCTGCCTGATGGATGATCTGTGCCAGCAGATGCGCGGTGCCGGGTGTCAGATCCGCCGGTTTGAACACGACCGCATTGCCATAGGCCAGCGCGGGCGCGATCTTCCAGGCCGGAATCGCAATCGGAAAGTTCCATGGCGTGATCAGCCCCACCACGCCCAGCGGCGCGCGCAGGATTTCGATATCCACCTGCGGACGGACCGAGGGCAAGGCCTCGCCCGCCACACGCAGCGCCTCGCCCGCGTAAAAGCGGAAGATCTGCGCGGCACGTCGGGTTTCGGCAAGGGCTTCGGGCAGGATCTTGCCCTCTTCCCGCGCCAGCATGGTACCGATCTCCTGTGCCCGCGCCTCGATCATGCTGGCAATCCGGTCCAGCAGATCCGCGCGGGGTTGCGGTCCGCCCTCAAACCAGGCCGTCTGGGCCGTTGCCGCCGCCGCCGCCGCGCGCGCCACATCATCAGCCCCGCCGCTGGCATAGACCCCGATCAGGTCAGACGGGTCGGAGGGGTTGCGGTTTTCGGACGTATCCTCGGCACCAACCCATTGGCCGGCAATCAGATTCAAATGCAGTTCAGACATGGCGGGCCCTTTGGAAAATGCGGGCCCGCACGCCCGGAAGGCGGTCATGCAGGCCCAGTCGGGGGTGCGGAACTCAGACCGTTTTCTGGATAGCTGCCTCGACCGAGGCTTCGATGATGTCCAGCGCTTCGGTCAGTTGATCCATCGGGATGGTCAGCGGTGGCAGCAGGCGGATGACGTTGTAACGCGTGCCGCAAGACAGCAGGATCAGGCCCCGCGCCTCGGCCTCGGCCACGATGGCGGCAGTCAGCGCCGCATCGGGGGCGCGGGTTTCGCGGTCCTTGACCAGCTCGAACGCATTCATCGCGCCCAGCCCGCGCACATCGCCGATGCAGGCCATGCCCTGACGGTCCGCCATGGCGGTCAGACGGTCGCGGATGATCTGGCCGATCTCGGTAGCGCGCGCGCACAGATCTTCGTCGGCAATCACATCCAGCACCGCATTGGCCGCCGCAATCGCCAGCGGGTTGCCCGCATAGGTGCCGCCCACGCCGCCGGGCAGCGGCGCATCTACGATCTCGGCCCGGCCTGTGACCGCCGACAGCGGAAAGCCTCCCGCCAGCCCCTTGGCCATCGTCACCAGATCCGGGGCGACGCCCGCATGGTCGAACCCGAACATCCGGCCCGTCCGCGCCATGCCTGCCTGCACCTCATCCGCGATGAAAACGATGCCGTGCTGATCGCAGAGCACCCGCAGAGCGCGCAGGAAACTGACCGGCGCGATATTGAATCCGCCTTCGCCCTGAACCGGCTCGATGATGATTGCGGCCACACGTTCGGGGTCCACCGAACTGGCGAACAGCCGCTCCAGCGCGCTGATCGCCTCGGCCTCGGACACGCCGTGGAAGTCATTCGGGAAGGGCGCATGGACAATCTCGGGCGGCATGGCGCCAAAGCCCTTCTTGTAAGGCGCAACCTTGCCGGTCAGCGCCATGCCCAGCAGGGTGCGGCCATGAAACGCCCCCGAGAACGAGATCACGCCCGACCGCCCGGTATAGGCCCGCGCCATCTTGATCGCGTTTTCCACCGCCTCGGCCCCGGTAGTTACCAGCATGGTTTTCTTAGAAAAATCGCCAGGGGTCAGCGCATTCAGACGCTCGGCCAGGGTCAGGTAGCTTTCATAGGGAGCGACGTGGAAACAGGTATGGGTAAAGGCCTGCGCCTGTTCGGCAACCGCCGCCATCACACGCGGATGGCGGTGGCCGGTATTGTTGACCGCGATGCCTGCGGCAAAGTCGATGAACCGGCGGCCATCGGCATCCCAAAGCTGGGCGTTTTCGGCGCGGGCGGCATAGATGCCGCGGGTTCCGACGCCGCGCGCCACAGCGGCGGTCTTGCGGGCGATCAGGGCGGCTGTGGCGGATTGGGTCATGTGGATGCTCCGATGATTCACTGCAAACAGCGCTATCATTGCTCAATATATTGAGCAATGATTTTGTGAATGTTGCACAAGATTCTCGTGCACCCTATGTTGCCTCCAGACAAGGAGGCGGCATGATTCAGGATTTCGACGTGGGCAGCCGGTTGAAGGAAATGCGTGTGGCCGCAGGCCTGTCGCAGCGACAGCTGGCCGAGGCTTCGGATGTGCCGCATGGCCAGATTTCGATGATCGAAACCAATCGCTCCAGCCCCTCGGTGGCGTCCTTGCGCAAGATTCTGGGCGGGCTGAAGGTCACCATGTCGGAATTCTTTGAACCCGACGCCACGCAGACCAGCGCCGTTTTCTTCAAGCCGCATGAATTGCGCGATCTGACGACGCGGCTTTACACCAAGATGGACGCGACCGGCGGACGGATCACGTTTCAGCAGGTCGGCGATGCCAAGGCGCATGGGCTGCAAATCTTGTATGAACGCTATGAGCCGGGCGCAGATACCGGCGAGGCGATGCTGGAACACATCGGCAATGAGGGCGGGGTGGTGATCTCGGGCGAGATCGAGCTGACGGTGGGCGAACAGACCGCCGTGCTGAAGGCGGGCGACAGCTATCTGTTCGATTCGACTGCGCCGCACCGCTTCCGCAACATCAGCGACCGCGAGGCGGTGGTCGTTTCGGCCTGCACACCCCCTTATCTGTAAGCTGCGCGCCCCTGCCCCGGAGGAAAACAGGGACGCGCGGGCGCCTTATTTCGCGATCAGAACGTCCATCGGGACGGGTTCGGAAATACGCCATTCGTCCACACGGGCGGGTTTGCCACTGGTGATTTCGATGATCTGCATCAGCGCGGTGTTCTGGTGGTGGAGTTGGGCGGAAAAGCTGCGCGGACCAAACGAGGTCGGCTCGTCGGTCATGGCCTCCAGCGCGGCTGTCACCGCCGCGCCCTCCACCGTGCCCGCGCGTTCCACCGCCTTGGCCCAGAGGTCGATCAGCACATAACCGGGATAGGCATATTGGCTGGCCGGACGCGCGCCGGTTGCCTTTTCATACGCCGCGTTGAAGGCCTCGACCTCGGGGCGCGGATCGTCGCCGTAGATGGAGCCCTGAACCGGCACCACAAAGCCCGACAGATCGGGCGTGGCGTCCAGCCAATAGCTGCCATCCACCGCCGATCCGTTCAGGATCAACGCGTTGATCCCCGCCGCCCGGATCTGCCGCACCGCCGCCGCAGCCCCCGGCATCACCGAACACAGCATGATGACATCGGGCTCTTCGTCCAGTTCCTTGATCCGGGTGATCTGGCTGGCGATCGAGGCATCGTCGTTCTTGAACGTATCGCGCCCGACAATGGCGGCCCCTTCAAGCCGGGGGAACATCCAGTCAAAGCCGGTGCAGATGCCCTTGTTATATTCGATGAACGTATCTTCCAGCACATAGGCCGCGCGGGCTTCACGTTTGGCATAGGCCCATTCGGCCATCGTGGCACCCTGCACCGGGGCCAGCACAGAGGCCGAAAAGGCGTTCGGCCCCACGCCCTGAATGCCCGCCTTCACATCCTCGGCACAGAGAAAGAACGAGTTCATGCCCTCGCCCTCGGCCACAAGCGCGGAGGGCGCGCCAAAGTCATAGTCGCAAGACACAACCAGCATCTGTGCGCCCTGATCGACGAGATCGAGACCGGCCTTGGCGGCTTCGGCGCGGTCTGTGCGGGTATCGGACTCAATCCACTTGATCTGGCCGCCGAGCAGCCCGCCCCCGGCATTGATCTCGTCGATGCGGATTTTTGCGGCGGTTGCGGCGGGGCTGTCATAGGCCTCCATCCAGCCGGATTTCGCGATGGCAAAGCCGACGGTGATGTCTTCGGCCATCACCGGGGCGGCAAGCGCTGCAAGCAGGGCGGTGCCAAGGGGCAGGTGTTTCATCAGTCTCTCCTGTTGGTTTTTTTATGGGTCAGTCGGTCGGATCTGCCCGCCCCGCGACCCAGGCGGCGGGCAAGCTCAGGTCGCGCCCGGCCAACAGACCGGCCGGGCGGAAAATCAGCACAAGGATCATGGCCAGGCCGATCAGGATTTCCTGGCTACCTGCGGGCAGGGCAAATTCCGTCGCCCCCAGCGTCACGCCCTTTTCCAGACGCACCAGCCCCTCGACCGCGATGGAGACGACAAGCACCCCCACCACCGCGCCCGACAGGCTGCCAATGCCGCCCATCACCAGCATGGCCAGCATCAGGAAGGTCAGGCCAAGGTAAAAGCCGTCCGGGTTGATGACACCGATGAAATGCCCCATCAGCGCGCCGCCGATCCCGCAGAAAAAGGCCGACAGCGTATAGGCCGCAAGGCGGTGGCGGTAACGGTCGATCCCGCTGGCGCTGGCGGCCACCTCGTCTTCGCGCGTGGCCCGCAAGGCAAGGCCCGACGCCGAAGCGGCATAGAGCGCCGCCACCCCAATGGCCAGCGCCGCCCAGCCCAGACCAACCCAGGGGCTGACATACCGCGCGAGCCCCACAACCGAGGATGTGCCGCCGGTGACGGGCGTCCAGTTCGACCAGATGGTGTTGACCATCGCCAGAAAGGCAAAGGTCGCGATGGAGGCCGCAATGCCCGACAGCCGCAGGATGGCCGCGCCGGTGATCAGCGCCAAGGCCGCCGCCACGCTGCCCGCAGCAAGGGCTGCGGGCAGCACATGCCATTCGGCCTGCGCCACCCAATCAGGCAGGCCGGTCAGCAGCAGCGATTTCATCTCGGGCTTCAGCGTGACCCAGGCCGAGACATAGGCCCCCACACAGGCAAAGGCTGCGTGGCCAAAGCTGATGACGCCGGAATTTCCGGCGAAGATCCAGAAGCCGACGACCAGCGTGACCCGGATCAGGGTTTCCGCCGCCATGCGCCCCAGCGACCTGTCGCCAAAGGCCAGAACCAGCAGCACAAAGCCGGCCAACAGCGCGATCAACAGCAGCGGCGTTGTCAGGCTGGCCAGTTTGCGGGCGTGATGTTGCGTCATGTCAGACCCTCGGTTTGGCGCTGGCAGTGGCAAACAGCCCCTGCGGACGCAGAAGAAGAACAAGGATTACAAGGCCGTAAAGAAAGGCGTCGCGGAACGGGCGCGCCTCGATCGGCAGGGTGGCCTGCAGCGCCACCGACACCGCACCCAGCACGAAACCCGCCGCCACCGCCCCCGGCAAACTGCCCATGCCGCCCACCACCGTGGCGATGAAGGCGATAAGCATGATCTGCCCGCCCATGCGCACATCGGCCACGCCGGTTTGCGCCACCAGCACCAGCGCCACGGCGGCGGCCAGCGCCCCCGACAGCGCGAAGGCCCCGGCAATCACCGCATTGGCGCGCACGCCCAGCAGGCGGGCCATGCCGAAATCCTCGGCGGCGGCGCGCATCTCCAGCCCCAGACGGCTGCGTTTGAGCATCAGCCCCAGCACACCTAGCAGCAAGAGCACCGCCCCGATGACGATGATCTGCAGCATCTGCACATCGGCCCCCATCAGGCGTACCGGCTTGCCCAGTTCGGGCCAGAGGCTGATGGCCTTGGGCCGACCGCCATAGGCCACCAGCAGGCTGTTCTGGATCACCACGCCCAGCGCGAAGCTGGCCACCATCAGCGCCACCGGCGAGGCGTTGCGCAGCGGGCGGAACACCAGATATTCCGACGCCACCGCCAGCCCCGCCCCTACTGCCAGCAGCGTCGGCACCAGAACCAGCGCCGGGGCGGCGCCCAGCCCCATCACCGCCACCGCATCGGTCGACGGCACGATCAGCGCGAACACCGCAAAGGCGATGAATTGGCCATGGGCAAAATTCACCAGCCTCATCACACCAAAGATCAGCGCGATGCCCAGCGCCGCCACGGCGTAAATGCCGCCCAGCGACAGCGCATCAAACACAAGTTGCAGGGTCAGCATGGCGCGGCCTCTCCGAAATAGGCTTCTTTCAGCAGGTCATCAGCGGCAAAGGCAGTGGCATCGCCATCCGCCACGATGCGCCCGCCGCGCAGCAGCAGCATCCGCCCGCCGACGCGCCCGGCCCTGGCCGAGCTTTGCTCCACAATCACCAGCGTCAGGCCGCGTTGGGCCTGAAGGCTGCACAGGCGGTCATAGACCTCGTCCACGACGCGCGGCGCCAGACCCAGCGAGGGTTCATCCACCAGCATCAGCTTGGGGTTGGTCATCAGCGCCCGCCCGATGGCCAGCATCTGCTGCTGCCCGCCCGACAGCGCCCCTGCATTGGCATGGCGGCGCGTGCCAAGGATCGGGAAGGCGGCATAGATCGCCTCCAGATCATCGGGCACCGCCGCCTTGTCACGGCGCAGGCCCACCCCGACCATCAGGTTTTCCTGCACGCTGAGCGCGCGAAAGATGCGCCGCCCCTCGGGCACCATCGACAGGCCGCGCCGGGCAATCGCCTCGGGGACACGGCCCGACAGGATGTCGCCATCCATTTCGATCCGGCCATGCGCCGCGCGCACCTCGCCCGCGATGGCCCCCAGCAACGAGGATTTTCCCGCCCCGTTCGGACCCGAGATGAACACCCGCTCGCCTTCCGCGATGGAGAACGAGACATCCTTGACCGCGGTCAGCTTGCCATAGCGCACCGACAGGTCGAACACTCCCAGCTTGGGCATCAGGCGGCCTCCTCATGGTCGGCGCCCAGATAGGCCTCGCGCACGGCGCGGCTGGACAGGATGGCGCGGCGGTCGCCCGCCTCGATCACGCGGCCACCATCGAGCACCACCACATGCGCGCAGACCGACAGCACCAGCCCGACATTGTGTTCGATCAGCAGCACACCCACGCCCAGTTCGGTCGCGATGCGCCGGATCAGCGCCGCCAGATCGGCGGCCTCGGGTTCCGACATGCCGGCGGCGGGTTCGTCCAGCAGCAGGAACGCCGGTTTGCCCATCAGAGCCCGCGCAATCGCCACGCGGCGCTCATCGGTATAGGGCAGCCCGGCGGCAGAGCGGCTTTGCATCCCCGCCAGCCCCATCCAGTCCAGCAGACGGATGGCCTCGACCTCGGCATGATGGCGCGACAGGCCGAGGCCCACCCCCGTCACCGCCAGATTGTCCAGCACATCCAGCCCGGTGAACAGGCGGCCCGCCTGAAAGGTGCGCGCCACGCCAAGGCGGCGCATCGCATGGGCCGTAGCGGCCGAGACATCGCGCCCGCCCAGCATCACCCGCCCGCCGGTCGGGCGCTGAAATCCGGTCAGGACATTGACGCAGGTGGTTTTGCCTGCACCATTCGGCCCGATCAAGCCCATCACCTGCCCCGGCTGCACCACCAGACTGACCCCGGCAAGCGCCTGGAAGCCGCCAAAGGCGACCCCCACCTGTTCCAGCGCCAGCGCCATCTTACACCGCCGCCGTCAGGGTCACGACATAGACGCCGGTTGCATCCAGATCGACCTTCCAGCCGGGTTCGATCACCAGCGTCGTCGTCACCTCTTGGATGACCGCCGGGCCGGTCAGCACATCGCCCGCGCCCAGCAGGGCACCATCATAGACCGGCGTATCCTGCACGATGCCCTCTGCATTGAAGATCATTGGCCGCGTGCCCTTCAGCGCCGCATGGGCCCCGGTGCCGGGCGCAACCGTCATGCGGGCCGGGCGATCCACCGCGCCGGAAATGGCGCTTTCGACATTCACCACCTCGACCGGGCTTTGCGGTTCGGAATAGGTGTAAAGCTCTTCGTGGCGGGCGTGGAAAGCGGCTTTCAGCCGTTCCAGAGCGGCCTCGTCGATGGTGAAGGCCTCGATGTCCACGGTGCATTCATGCACCTGCCCCACATACCGCATGTCAAGGCTGCGGCGGACCGAGATGCGGTCTTCGGTAAAGCTGTCGGCCTGCAGATCCTTGACGCCGCGCGCCTCAAGCCCGTTGAACAGCGCATCCAGCTTTGCCGCCGCCTCGGCCCCTTCCAGACGCACGGGGGCGGGGGCCATGTAGTTGTATTTCACATCCGACAGGATCTGACCAAAGGCGCAGAGCCCCGATGCCAGCTTGGAGATCAGCACCTTGGTGATGCCCATTTCCCGCGCCAGCGCCATGATATGTGCGCCCGTCGCCCCGCCCGCGCAGTTCAGCACGAAGTCGCGCGGATCATAGCCCCGCTCCACCGACACACGGCGGATGGCGTTGACCATGTTGTTGTTGACGATGGTGAACATGCCGAAGGCCGCTTGTTCCACCGTCAGGCCCAGCGGATCGGCCAGATGGGTCTTGATCGCGCGGCGGGCGTTTTCCACGTTCAACGGCAGCCGCCCACCCACCAGACCATCGGGATTGAGATAGCCGAGGATCAGGTTGGCATCGGTCGTCGTGGGCCGCTCGCCGCCCTGATCATAACAGGCAGGCCCCGGATCGGACCCTGCCGATTGCGGCCCCATCTGCAACAGGCCCATGCTGTCGATCCAGCCGATCGACCCGCCGCCCGCACCCAGTGTTTCCACCTGAATCATCGGAATACCGATGCGATAGCGCAAAAAGTCGATGTTCTTGGACACATTCGCCCGCCCGTCGCGGGTCAGCGTGATGTCGAACGAGGTGCCCCCCATATCAACTGTGATGATGTTTTTCAGATCCCAGGGTGCCCCGATATAAAGCGCAGCCTGCGGCGCCGATGCGGGGCCGGAGTTGATGGCATAGACCGACTGCTCGCTGACCACATTGCCCAGCGCCAACCCGCCGTTGGACTGGAAATACCGCACCGGGTGGCGCGCGCCCAGACTTTGGAAATAGGCGTCCACCGCCTCGACATAGCGTTGCAGGATGGGGGCCAGATAGGCGTTCACGATGGCGGTCGAGGTGCGGGTATATTCGCGCACCTGCGGATAGAGCTGGCTGCCGACGGTCAGCCGCACATCGGGCATCATCTCGCGCACGATCTCTGCGGCGCGCTGCTCATGCGCCGTATGCAGCACCGACCAGACAAAGCTGATGGCAACCGATTCCACTCCTTCACGCAGGAAATGGCGGCAGGCCTCGCGCACCTCCTCTTCGTTCAGCGCGGTATGCACCGCCCCGGTAGAGATCACCCGCTCTGACACACCCCGGCGCAGGTAGCGCGGCACCAGCATGGTTGCAGGCGGATATTCGGGGTCATAACGATATCCGTCCTCCTTGTGGCCCAGCCGGATTTCGATGCTGTCCTCGTGGCCCTTGGTGGCAATCAGCCCGGTCTTGGCACCGTTATGGGTGATCAGCGCATTCAGCCCGACGGTGGTGCCGTTGATGCACAGATCCGAATTCGACACGATGTCGCGCGGCGAGATGCCGGTTTCCTCTTCGATCAGCTTCAACCCGTTGCGGATGGCCAGCGTCGGGTCTTGCGGCGTGGACAGGGCCTTGAAAAGGCGCACCTCGCCCTTGCGGTCGGCCAGAATGAAATCGGTGAAGGTGCCGCCCGCGTCGATGCCAAGGCGATATTGGTTCTGCATGGTAGTGATCCTTTCAGGATGTGACAGGCCAGCGGGCGCAGCGCAGGGCGCGGCCAATCGGCAGGCGTATCGGTGTGGAATTCAGGCTCAGGCGGCGCGCAGCTTCGCGGTGGCGGCGGCGTCAACCGTCAGCGTGTCACGGTCGGTGATGACCACGCCGTAATCCAGGCGCGCGCCCTCAAGGCTGACCAGACCGTTGCGCACATCTTCGACCACCTTCTGCACCTCGCGTTCAAACGGGTTGCCAAAACCGCCGCCGCCCGGATTGCGGTTGGCCGCCCTCTGGCCGGGGTGGATGGTTTCGATCACGTTGTCGGTGATGATCTCGGTCGCGCCATTGCGGGTCAGCTCCAGCCGGCCAACCTTGGGCGCGATCATCGCAGATCTGGCCCCTGCCGCCCCCATCGCCGGAATACGCCGCCCCTCGCCAAAGGTGATCAGGGTCATTGGCGTGTCCAGCGGCTCCACCTCCCAGCAGGTGCCCGAGCCGCCACGGTTCCGCCCCGCCCCGCCGCTGTCCTCCATCAGGCCATAGCGGTGGATGATGATCGGATAGCTGTGTTCCAGCATTTCGATGTCACCGCTGGTCAGCGCGCCAAAGCAGCATTCCGGCCCCACCGCGTGCCAGCCATCCTGATTGGCGGTGGCCCCCGCCCCCGAGATGATTGAGGCCAGCACCATCGTCACATATTCCTCGTTGTGGCGATTGTCCCACCCGGCGATGTTGCAGCCATTGGCATGGCCCCAGCTGGCGCAGACCTTCTGCGGCGCGGCCTGTTCAAAGGCCAGACGCACCGCATCGGTCAGGGTTTCCATCGGCGTGGTGGTGCAGTTCATATGCGGTGCCGGGGATTGCGCGTTGCACAGTGTGCCCTTCGGCCCCATGTTCACCGTCACGCAGCGATACAGCCCTTCGTTATAGGGAGGCGGCAGCTGCGCGAACATCATCAGCCCCAGATAGACGCCGGAATAGCTGTTTCCTTCATAGCTGTTGATGAAATACGGGATCTGCGGCGGCGACGAGATGGTGATATGCACGCCATTGCCCTTGATCGTCACCTCGGCGCTGATCTCGAAATCGCCAAAGCCATGGCCCGCATCTTCCAGAATGGCGGTGCCGTTATAGGTGCCGTCCGGCACCTCGGAGATCAGCTTGCGCATATGCGCCTCTGCCATGTCGAGCAGTTCGGCGATACAATCCTGCACCGTCTCCTTGCCGTATTTGTCCATCAGATTGCGCAGATTGCGCGCGCCCACCTGACAGGCCCCGATCAGCGCGTTGAAATCGCCCTCCTGATCGCGGCGGGCGCGCATGTTGGTCAGCAGCAGGTTCATCACATCGTGGCGGGGTTTGCCCTTGTCCCACAGTTTGACCGGGGGGATGCGCAGCCCTTCGGCATAGATCTCTTTTGCCGCCGGGTTGTATCCAGCCGGAACCGGCCCGCCGATATCGGTCAGGTGGCCCTTGCAGACGGTCCAGAACACCAGCTCGCCCTGATAGAACACCGGGTAATACATGCAGGTGTCAATGATATGCGAGCCACCATAGGCCGGATCATTGTGCAGGATCAGATCGCCTTCGTGGATGTCGCCTTCAAAGAACCGCGCCACCGATTTCATCGCCGGGATCAGCGACCCCAGATGGATCGGAATATCCTGCCCTTGCAGGATCATCTCGGGGGTGTGGTTGAACAGCGCTGTCGAATAATCATGCGCAAGGTTGAACACCGAACTGCGCGCGGTTTGTTCCAGCGTCAGCGTCATCTCGCGCTGGGTCGTCTCCAGCACCCCGCGCACCACGGACAGCGTGATCGGGTCCACCTTGCGTTTGGTCATTCTCCGTCTCCCTTGATAGACGCCGCAGACAGGCAGCACGGCTCAGGGCACATGCCTTGTGGGCATGGCGCGGATGTCTCTCCCTGAAGCGTGCCGATTCTTCGGCCTCGTGTTTTTCTGCCTTCACCTTGCGCCACGGCGGGCCGTCCGTATTGCCGCCCAGTGTGCGATCTTTTGTCATTGCGTGCAGAACAGGCGCCGGTTTGTCACACAGCGCACAACTCTTTGTCACAAAGCGCAGCCCGCATCCGCCGCCACGAAATTTTCTTGCAAGAAAGGGGCGTGGTGATTACGCAAAACTACAGGCGAAGCGTTGGGAGGATGACGTTTCCATGACCGTGACCGCGCATAGCACCGACAGGATTGCCCCGGCGCAGCGGGCCGGGCACTGGAACACTGTCATTGCCGACACCTATTTTCCGCTGCAACTGACCTTCAGAGATGCCGCGACCTTTCAGGGCCATCTTGAGCGGCGCGAGATCGGCCCCGTCTCCGTGTCGCGCCTGCGCACCGAGCCGATGCAATACGAACGCCGCCCGCGCCATATTTCAGGTGCCAGCGACGAAGAATATCTGATCACCATCCCCCGGCGCAGCCCGGTGGAGTTTCGCCAGCTTGGCCGTGATGTGCGCTGTGATCCCGGCGGATTTCTGCTGGAGCGCGGCGACGAGCCTTACAAGTTTTCCTATGGCGCGCCGAATGACCTATGCGTTCTGAAGGTTTCAAAACCCGTTCTGTGCGAAAAGCTGCGCCACCCCGACCGCTTCTGCGCCAAGGTGTTTGACGGCAGCACGGGGGTCGGCGGGTTGTTCACGATGTATGCCCAGAATATCTTCCCGCAGGCCCCGCCTGACAGCAAAAGCGCGCAAGTGCTGGGCCGCCAGTTGATCGAGCTTCTGGCCCTGTCGCTGGATGCGCAAAGCGATGCCGATGACGGCGTGCGCTCTTCCGTGCGGGCAGCCCATCTGCGCCGCGCCGAAGACATGATCCGCGCCAGCCTCTCCAACCCGGCGCTATCGCCCGAGATGGTGTCGGACGCATGTGGCATCTCCAAACGCTACCTGCACGAATTGTTTTCCGGGGCGAATGTCACCGTCTCGCAATATATCCGCGAACAGCGCCTGATTGCCGCACGCAACATCCTGGAACTGCCCAACCCGCCACCCATCGCCGAAATCGCCTATCGCTACGGCTTTTCCGATCAGGCACAATTCTCGCGTCTGTTCAAAGCGATGTTCGGGCAAACTCCCTCGGGCTACCGCGCCAGACATGAAGGCGGGTTCCGGAAATCGGCCTGAAAATGCGTGGCAGCAATGCCGGGGCGTGGCTGCAGCTATGCGCCGACGCGACAGACGATCTGCGGCAAGAAGGGAACAAATTAAGAACAACAATGGCGATAGGCCATTGATTTCCCGCGGCTGTTCTAGATACTGTGTGCGCGAAATGAGGGCTGACAAGATGCTGACATCGGTAGAACTTTGCGCGGGCGCAGGCGGACAAGCCCTTGGGCTTGAGCAGGCTGGGTTTGCGCATACTGCCCTTGTGGAAATCGACAAGCACTGCTGCAACACACTGCGCCATAACCGGCCCGAATGGAACGTGCTCGAAGAAGACATGCGTATCTTCAAAGAGCGTTCGGCTGGTTTCAAAGGGATCGACCTTCTTGCCGGCGGCTTGCCCTGCCCGCCATTTTCGGTTGCTGGAAAACAACTTGGCGAGTTGGATGAACGCAATCTGTTCAATGATGCACTCGACATTGTGGATACCACACGACCGCAAGCCGTGATGATTGAAAACGTGCGCGGTTTTCTGGACGCGGTTTTTCACGACTATCGCGAGCGGCTGAAGGTCCAGCTCAAGAAGCTTGGGTACGAGACCGACTGGCGGCTGCTGAACGCTTCGGATTATGGCGTCCCGCAACTGCGCCCGCGTGTCGTGATCGTGGCAGTGCAGCAGGCCCGATCCGATCTTTTCAGCTGGCCTGATCCGAATCCACATAATCCGCCAACCGTCGGCGCGACGCTGTATGAACTTATGGCAGCGCGCGGATGGAAAGGGGCCGCCGCGTGGCGCGAGCAAGCCGACGAAATCGCGCCGACAATCGTCGGCGGATCCAAGAAACATGGGGGGCCAGACCTTGGCCCGACCCGGGCGCGGGCCGCTTGGGCAACTCTGGGTGTGGAGGGGCGCACACTCGCCCCCGAAGCCCCGGATCCTTTCCACAGCGGGATGCCCCGACTGACGGTGCCGATGGTTGCCCGCCTGCAGGGCTTTCCTGATGACTGGCACTTCACAGGGGCCAAGACCAACGCCTACAGGCAGGTCGGCAATGCCTTTCCACCGCCCGTGGCCCGCGCAGTGGCGACGCAAATTTCAAAGGCTCTGCGGCAACGGCACCTTCACGCCATACGTGCCTGACCTTCCGAACACCAAAGGCCTGTTACAGCGTTCCAAGGACTATATCTCTCAGAGGCATTCTGCGTTTGAAGCAAAGTCTTCCCACAAGCATCGTCCGCGATGGGCACCCTGACTTTCAGCTGCTCACATCGCTGGCGGCAGAGATCATTCAGCGTGCAGGCGGAGCAGAAGCCCTTTCAGATGGCTTTTCAATCCTGCTGCGTCACTGCGTTGATGATGTGATCATGACGCCGAAAACCGGCCGTCGTTCCTATGATGAGCTCGAAAAAACGGAGAAAACCTATATCGGCACGCGCGTCGAGATCGAACTTCGGGCCATGCTCAACCTGAAGAAGGGCAAGCTGGATACCGTCATTCTGGGTCACGACGTGGACATCAAGAATACGATGGGAAGCAACTGGATGATCCCGACCGAGGCCGTGGGTCATCCGTGCATATTGGTGGCCGCCGACGAGGCCCGTGCCGTCTGTTATCTTGGGCTGATTGTGGCCCGCCCGGAATATCTGACCACCGGTCAGAACAAGGATTCAAAGAAGTCGATTTCAGCACTGGGTTTCGCCAATATCCTTTGGCTGCTCAATGCGCATCCTTACCCGCCAAATTTCTGGCGGACCGTGCCTTCTGATGTGATTGATCGCATCTTTGCCGAGAAATCCGGAAATCGCCGCGTCATGTCGCTGTTCCGCGAGGTCCAGCGTGTACCGATCACGCGCGCCGTCATCGAGGCGGTGGCACAACAGCAAGACTTCATGCGGCGCATACGGGCGGACAATGGCAAGGGAACCCGCGATCATCTGGCACGGGAAGGGGTACTGCTCCTGTCGGGCCATTTCGATGCGCCGTTGATCCGGGCATTGGGGCTTCCCCTTTGCGGTGGCAGCGAATTTGTCTCCTACAAGCCCCGCACCCAAGCCGAGGTCGCAATCGCGGCCAGCGCGGGGATCGTTCTGGCGTGGAACGGATGAAGCGGAAGCCCCCCGCTTCCGTTTCGGCGGATGTTCATTGCGCGGCCCAGACCTCTGACACCCTACCACAGTGGAAAATGTTCCTGTAATGTTTCAGGGTAACGCACGGTCGGAGCCTTCTCATGTGCAACCTCTATTCCCAGACCAGAAGCCAGGATGAGATGCGGCATGTCTTCGAGGAAGTGTTGGAGGAGGACGTCGAGTTGATCGACACCACCGGCAACCTGCCTCCCATGGCCGGTATCTGGCCCGATTATTCGGCGCCGATCCTCCGGCATGGAGCCTCGGGCTTCCAGCTTTCGCTGGCCCGCTGGGGGATGCCAACGCCACCGCAGTTTCTGTTGGGCAAGCGCACTGATCCCGGCGTGACGAATATCCGCAACCTTGCCTCGCCACATTGGCAGCGCTGGCTTGGGGTGCCGCATCGCTGCCTCGTGCCCTTCACCAGCTTCGCCGAACCTGACAGCCGCCCCGGCCCGACCAAGGGCAAGCCCATCTGGTTCGCGCTTGGCCCCGATCGACCGCTGGCTTTCTTTGCGGGCATCCGCAGCGAATGGACCTCGGTGCGCAAGTTGAAAGAGGGTGTGGTGACGGTGGATGCCTTCGCCTTTCTGACCTGCGATCCGAACCGCGAGGTCGCCGCCATCCACCCCAAGGCCATGCCGGTGATCCTGACCCGCCCCGAAGAATGGCGGGATTGGCTGACGCTCCCGTTCGACCGCGCCCGCCACCTGCAACGCCCGTTGCCGGATGGCGAATTGCAGATCATGGCCGAAGGGGCGCTGGAAGATGCCGCCTGAACCGCCCGCCACCGATCCCTTTACCCTGTGCCCTGCCCGCGTGCATGAGGCCGGAGGCCGCGGCCGCCGCGCCTTCGCCCTGTTTCAGGCGGCGCGGCATCCCGGCCCGCTGATCTGGATCACAGCCGCCCATGTGCCAGACCTGCCGATGCTGCCGGGGCTGCCGCAGGGGGTGGGTGAACGGCTGCATCTGCTGCGCCCCATCGGCGAGACCGACCTTCTGTGGTGCATCGAAGAGACCCTCCGCGCCGCGCCGGTCGGGCTGGTGATTGCCGAACCCGAAAAACCGCTGTCCCTGACCGCAGGCCGCCGGTTGCAACTGGCAGCGGAAGCGGGGCGCACCACCGGGCTTTTGCTGATCCGCGAAGGGGCGGGCAGCAATGCCACCGAAACCCGCTGGCTCTGTGCCCCCCGCGCCAGCAACACGCCGGACTCGACTCTGCACCACTGGGCCCTTAATAAGAACAAAAAGGGAACTTACGGAAACTGGATCTTGAACTGGCATGGCACGTCGACTGCTTTCCATCTGGTTTCCGAGGCTGGCGAGCGACACCAGCCTCAGGCAACGGCCCGTTGAAGGGCCCTTCGCCCTGACCCATCGTGCGCGCAGTGCCGTTCACCTGCATTGCCTAAACCCGGCGGCTTCGGCACGCGGGCTGATGCGCGGCATGGCGCTGGCCGATGCCCGCGCCATTTGCCCCGATCTGGCCACCCGCCCGGCAGACCTCGCGCGCGAGGCCACAGCGCTTGCCACGCTGCGCCGTTGGGCCAGCCGCTATGCGCCGCTGGTGTCGGTCGATGGGGCCGATGCGCTGATGGCAGATATCTCGGGCGTGCCACATCTCTACGGCGGCGAAGATGCCCTGCGCGCCGATCTGCATGCCCGGCTGGAGCGTGCGGGGCTGCATGTCGCCAGCGCCATCGCGGGAACCCGTGGGGCGGCCCATGCGCTGGCCCGCCATGGCGGCGGTATCGTGGCCGAGGGCCGACTGCTGGAGGGTATCGGCCACCTGCCAGTCACCGCCCTGCGCATCGACCATACAAACGCCGAGGCCTTGGCCCGCATGGGCCTGACCCGCATCGCCGACCTCGCGCATCTGCCGCGCGCCCCGCTGGCCCGTCGCTTCGGCGCTGGCCTTGTGCTGCGGCTGGATCAGGCTCTCGGGGCTCAGGCCGAACCGGTTGCCGCCCCGCCGGAGGCCCCGCATTTCGGGGTGCGGATAACGCTGCCCGAGCCCATTGGCCTGCAATCCGATGTGATGGCCGCGCTCGACCGCCTGCTCGACCGGCTCTGCGCCCAGCTTGCCGCCAGCCACCGAGGCGCCCGCCGTCTGCGGCTCGACCTCCGCCGGGTGGACCGTCAGGCCAGCCAGATCGAGATTGGCCTTGCCCGCCCGATGCGCGATCCGGCGCGCATCAAACCCCTGTTCGTCAAGGGCATCGACGAGATCGACTCAGGCTTCGGTATCGACGCCCTGCGCCTCTCGGCCCCTCTCACCGACCCCCTTGCCCCCGCACAGATCGGCTCCTCCGCCACCCGTCACGAGGACGCGTTGGCCGACCTGCTGTCCTCGCTCGGCAACCGTATCGGCTTTGACCGCGTGCTGCGTATCCTGCCCAGCGACAGCCTGATCCCCGAGCGCAGCTTCACCCTCGTCCCCGCCGCCCATAGCCTGCCAGGATCATCCCGCCATACCCCAACCCGCCCAGCCACCCTGTTCCTGCCTGAACCTATCACCAGCAGCGGCACCCCACCCCTGCAATTCCGCTGGCGCCGCATGCCGTTCACCACCCTGCGCGCCACGGGGCCAGAGCGTATCACACCGGAATGGTGGTTCGACAACCCGGCCTGGCGCACCGGCCTGCGCGATTACTGGCGGATCGAAACGCAGGAAGGCCCACGCCTCTGGCTGTTCCACACCCCGCAAGCCCCCGCTTGGTATGTGCAGGGAGAATTTCCCTGATGTCCTTTCATCTTGGCGCAAATATCCCGGGGGGTGAATTGGCCGAAGGTCAAGAGGGGGGCAGCGCCCCCCTGCCTTATGCCGAGCTCTCCGTGACCTCGAATTTCACTTTCCTGCAGGGTGCCTCCCACCCCGAGGAACTGATGACCCGCGCCGCAGAACTCGGCCTCAGCGCCATCGCCATCACCGATCACAACTCGGTCGCGGGCGTGGTACGGGCCTATTCCGCGCTCAAGGAACTTGCCCGCCTGCGTGACGAGGACGCAGAGGCGGCCCCCACCATCCGCTCTCAAAAGGTCACCGATCACTCCAGTCGCCAGACCGTGCCGCATTTCACCGGTGCCACCGGCGCGCCGATACTGACACAGGCGCCTCTGCCGCGCCTCATCCCCGGCGCGCGGCTGGTGCTGACCGATAGCGCGGTGGAGTGGCTCGCCCTGCCGACCGATCTTGCCGCATGGTCGCGGCTCACACGGCTGCTCTCTCTGGGCAAGCGCCGTGCTCCCAAGGGCGAATGCCATATTACCCGCGCCGATCTGCGCGACTGGGGCAAGGGCATGATCCTCATCGCCCTGCCGCCCGATCCACTCGGCACCCCTGATCCGCCCGACCTGCATGCCATCGCACAGGCCTTCCCCGGCCAGTGTTTCCTTGGTGCCGCGCCGCGCTATGACGGGCGCGATCAGCCCCGGCTGGATCGTTTGGCCCGGCTGGCTCATACCGCCAACCTGCCCATGGTCGCGGTGGGCAATGTTCTGATGCACCGCGCCGCCCGTCGCCCGTTGGCCGATGTGCTGACCTGCCTGCGCCTTGGCCTCACCATCGACAGTATCGGCGTGCAACGCCTGCCCAATGGCGAGCGCCGCCTGAAATCCGGGGCCGAGATGGCGCGCATGTTCGCCCGCTACCCCGCCGCCATTCACCGCACCATTGAGATTGCGAACGCTTGCGCCTTTCGGATGGAGGATCTGCGCTATCAATACCCGGATGAGGCGCGGGATGGTGAACCCGCACAGATCCGGCTCGAACGCCTCAGCCGCGAAGGGCTGAACTGGCGATACCCCGATGGCCCGTCTGCCATGATCCTCCAGCGTGTGGAGAAGGAGCTGACCCTGATCCGCGAGGTTGGTTATGCACCTTATTTCCTGACCGTGCATGACATCGTGCAATTCGCCCGCTCGCAGGGCATCCTCTGCCAGGGGCGCGGCTCGGCGGCCAATTCGGTGGTCTGTTACCTGCTGGGCATCACCGAGGTTCCGCCGGAATCCATCACCCTGATCTTCGAGCGCTTCATCAGCAAGGAACGTGGCGAGCCGCCGGATATCGACGTGGATTTCGAACATGAACGGCGTGAAGAGGTGATCCAGTGGATCTACGCCCGCTATGGCCGCGAGCGGGCGGGGCTGACGGCTACGGTGATCCATTTCCGGTCCCGCGCAGCCATCCGCGAGGTGGGCAAGGTCATGGGCCTGTCGCAGGATGTGGTGGCGCGGCTGTCCGGCCAGATCTGGGGTTGGTCTTCCGCTGCCCCCGGCGAGGATCGGCTGCGCGATGCGGGCCTGTCCATTGCAGACCGTCGCGTGCAGCTGACCCTGCAACTGATCGGCGAGATCATCGGCTTTCCCCGCCACCTCAGCCAGCATGTCGGCGGGTTCGTCATCACCCGTGACCGTCTGGACGCGCTGTGCCCGATCGAGAATGCCGCGATGGAGGATCGCACCATCATCGAATGGGACAAGGACGATATCGACGCGCTTGGCCTGCTGAAGGTGGATGTGCTGGGGCTGGGCATGCTGACCTGCATCCGCAAGGCCTTTGGCCTGCTGGCAGAGCATCGCATGACCGAAATGGCGCTCGCCACCCTGAAACCCGATGCCCTGCAGGGGGAAAGCCCGCAGGCGCGGCATGAGCGGGAACAGGTCTATGACATGCTCTGTCGTGCCGATGCCATCGGCGTATTTCAGGTGGAAAGCCGGGCGCAGATGAACTTCCTGCCGCGGATGCGGCCCCGGCATTTCTACGATCTGGTCTGTGAGGTCGCCATCGTCCGCCCCGGCCCGATCCAGGGCGGGATGGTCAACCCGTTCATTCGGCGCCGCCAGGGGCTGGAACCCGTCGAAGACCTCGGCCCCGCGATGATGGAAGTTTTGGGCCGCACCTATGGCGTGCCGCTGTTCCAGGAACAGGCGATGCAGATCGCGGTCGTTGCCGCAGGTTTCACCCCCGCCGAGGCCGACCGGCTGCGCCGCTCCCTTGCCACCTTCAAGCGCATGGGCACCATCGGTTCGTTCCGCGAGCGTTTTGTTTCCGGCATGCTGGAACGCGGTTATGAGGCCGATTTCGCCGCCCGCTGTTTCGCGCAGATCGAAGGTTTCGGCAGCTATGGCTTCCCCGAAAGCCATGCCGCCAGTTTCGCCCGGCTGGTCTATGTCTCGGCCTGGCTGAAATGTCGTCACCCCGCCATATTTACCTGTGCGCTGCTGAACAGCCAGCCGATGGGATTCTATGCCCCCGCCCAGCTGGTGCGCGATGCCCGTGACCACAGGGTCGAGGTGCGGGGCGTCTCGGTCAACCATTCGTTCTGGGATTGCACATTGGAGCCGCGCCCCGATGGCGCGCTGGCGCTGCGTCTCGGTTTCCGCCAGATCAAGGGCCTGCGCGCCGAAGATGCGCAATGGATCGCCACCGCGCGCGGCAATGGCTATGCCGATGTCGAAAGCCTGTGGCGCCGGGCCGGTGTACATCCCGACATGCTGGAGCGGCTGGCCGAGGCTGATGCGTTCGCCCCCCTTGGCCTCAATCGCCGCGATGCACTCTGGGCCGCCAAGGCCCTGCGCGCGCCAAAGCCCCTGCCACTGTTCGGCGCAGATGGCGAAGGCGGCGCAGAGCCCGCCGTCACCCTGCCGCAGATGACCCTGGGCCAGGAGGTGATCGAGGATTACCTGTCGCTGCGTCTCAGCCTGCGCGCGCATCCGATGGAACTGCTGCGCCCACGCCTGCCGGAAAGCATCCGCCATGAACGTCTGCCACAAGCCAGAGGCCGTATCACCGTCACCGGCCTTGTCATCACGCGCCAACGCCCCGGCACCGCCTCCGGCGTGATCTTCCTGACGCTGGAGGATGAGACAGGCGTGGTAAATGTCGTGGTCTGGAAACGGGTCTATGAGACCTTCCGCAAGGCCGTGATCGCCGGTCGCCTGCTGCGCATCACCGGCCGCATCGAACGCGACGGCCCGGTGGTCCATCTGATCGCAGAGCGGATCGAAGACATGTCGCACCTTCTGGCCCTCGGGGATGGTTCAGCACAGATCGTCGCGAACGATGGCCGCGCCGATGAAACAAGGCGCCCCGCCAACGGCGCCATGCGCGGCAACACCGCCCGCCACCCGCGTGAACAGACGAAGAGGCTTTTTCCAAGTAGGGATTTCCACTGATAGGCATGACGCAACGCGCGGACACCCATGACCGCAACCACGCCCGCTGCCCACCCATGAGTTGCGGGCAGGGTGGCTGGTTCACCACCGCACCCGCGCATCAGCCAAATCCCCCTTGGGCGAGGCACTCGCCTACATCCCCAAATACCGCGATGGCCTTGGCCGCTTCCTGATCGATGGCCGCCTGGAAATCGACACCAACACCGTCAAACGCACTATCCGCCCCATCGCCCTGAACCGCGAGAGCGCCCTATTCGCCGGCCACGACGCCGGTGCCGAAAACTGCGCCGTCATCGCTTCACTCATCGAGACCTGCAAGATGAACGCAGCCGATCCACATACTTGGCTATCAGAAACGCTCACCGCCATCGTCCAAGGGCATAAGCAGAGCCAGATCGAAGAACTGTTACCGTGGAATTACACCGCCAAGGTGTGATCGGGACATGGTTCCTCCCCAGCCCTGTTTGTATGCGGGGGCGCGCTGCGTTTGGTTAGCGACAGGCACTTTTACCGGGGAATCCGCCTCCTGGGTGCTCATAGAAAAAGCGACTAATTGTCAAATGCTTGCGGAATCAAGATCTTGCCGTTCTGGATTCTTTTGTGGAATCCATTTGAGCCAGTTTTCGGAAGCCGCCCACGCAATAGGACAATCCGCGCCGCGAAAGTGCCGCGCCCATCGAGCGCAGCACCTGCATCGGGAAGGTCAGGCTCGACCGCTGTACTTGTCCAGCAACCCTTCCAAAAGGGCCATCCGGTCGCCGCTGAAATCGCCCGGCTGGGGCTTCGGGCCCTGCATCGAGCGCACGAAGAACTGGCGGAAGTCCTGGCGCGCGGCGTACCATGCCAGCAGCTTCACGCCCTGCGGCGGGTGAACGAGGGCCAGCGGCAGGACCGTGCGTGTGGTCTTGTTGCCGTCGAGGTCGGTGTAGCCGAAGGCGACCGGTTGGCAGGCACGGATCGCTGCATGCAGGACGCCAAGATCAGCTACCGCGGCGGCGGGGACATCGTCGGGCCAGTAGGCAGCGGGTCGAACGTCAAGCATCTGGTAGATGCGCCCAAGCAATCCTGCTTCGGGATCGGTTTCCACCAACCGCGCCAATGCCGCATTGGCGGCTGCCGCCGTGACCGGATCACCGCGATAGCCAGCCAGCGCAAGGCCGCGCAGCGCGGCATCCCGCAGATCAGGGTCCATCACCTGCATCGGGTTCGCCGCCCCACTGGCCGCAGCACCCTGCCCAGAGCCGATTGCCGCAGCAGCCCCGGCGAACCGGGTGCCGAATGCGCGGCGGGTCAGGGTCTGGCTCAGGGTGCGAGCGGGTCGCATTGCGAATCCTCCAAGGGATGAAAAGGTGCTCTCAATTGCATGTCTGGCGGCCTCCGGTCCAGTATTTTCACAGGTCGGGTATTGACGCGAAACACCGACCGTTCAGATTTCAGCCTCGCGCATTGAATCTCATTGATTCTGCTTCATTTTTTCATTTGATAAAGCTGCCCCCTTGACCCACCCCTTGATCATCGAAGAATTGCGCCCGGAGGAAACCCCTAGCGGGCGCTTCTCATTTGCGCCACATTGCGGATCCTGACACTGGCAGCGCCCAGCGCGCGTCGGCTTGCCCGCCCTGCCCCACATGGAAGCCACCTGATGGACTTGGCGTTTGCGCCGAGCCAGATGGAACTCTGGCCTCTCGACCGGCTGCGCCCCTATACCCGCAATGCCAAGATCCACGGCGCGGACCAAGTGGCAAAGATCGCCGCCAGCATGGCGAAGTTCGGTTGGACCGTTCCCTGCTTGGTGGCCGACGATGGCGGGCTGATCGCAGGACATGGCCGTGTGTTGGCCGCCATCATGCTGGGGGTTCAAGGATGTACCGGTGATCAGACTTGGGTGAGGTGCTGGCCGAGGTGGAACGCGACGGATCAGAAACGCCGTTCATCGTCGCGGCCTTCCGTCTGTTGATCCTGACGTTTCCCTGACGTTGCCCCCGACTTTTATCCAGCGTGAGCGAGACTCCGAGTTTGAGTTTGGCTGTTTTGGTCGGGTTGGGCAACGGGGGCTGGCGCGGAGCTTTGCGGGTTGCGCAGCGTCTGGCCCCGTTGCGGGGTGAAGGTTTGGGCGAACTCGGCAGGCGTCTGCCAGCCAAGGCGTGAATGCGGGCGTTCGGTGTTGTAGTCCTTGCGCCAGACGGCGAGCATGGCGCGGGCGTGGTTCAGGGACGGGAACAGGGTCTCGTTCAAAAGCTCGTCTCTCAGGCGACCGTTGAAGCTCTCGATGAAGGCGTTCTGGGTCGGCTTGCCGGGCGCGATGTAGTGCCAGTCGATCTTGCGGTTGTCAGCGAAGGTCAGGATGGCGTTCGACGTAAACTCGGTCCCGTTGTCGCTGACCACCGTGATCGGCTTGCCGCGGGCCTCGAACAGGGTCGCCAACTCCCGCGCTACCCTTGCGCCAGATAAAGACGTGTCGGCGATCAGGGCAAGGCACTCCCGCGTGCAGTCATCCACAACGGTCAGCACGCGGAAGCGGCGGCCGTCGGTCAGTTGGTCGGAGACGAGGTCGAGCGACCAGCGCTGGTTCGGCATCAGCGGCAGCGTCATTGGGGCTCGCGTCCCTATCGCCCGCTTGCGCCCACCGCGGCGACGCACGTGCAGCCGCTCCTCGCGGTAGATGCGGAACAGACGCTTGTGGTTCACCTCATGCCCCTCGCGCCGCAAGAACACATGCAGCCGCCGATAGCCGAACCGGCGGCGCACCCGCGCCAGTTCTTTCAGCCGCTCACGCAGCACCGGGTCATCCTGACGGATCGCCTCGTAGCGCATGGTCATCCGGCAACAACCGATCACCCGACACGCCCGCCGCTCGCTCATCCCGTGATCTGCCACCAGATGCGCGACCGCTTGTCGCTTTGCGGCGGGCGTCACCACTTTTTTCCCAGGAGATCCTTCAGCGCGGCATTGTCGAGCATCGCATCCGCCAGCAACCGCTTCAGCCGGGCGTTTTCGTCCTCGAGACCCTTCAGCCGCTTGGCCTCGATCACATCCATACCGCCATACTTGGCTTTCCACTTGTAGACCGTCGCATCACTGACGCCATGCTTGCGGCACAGATCGGCGACGGAAATCACGGCCTCGTGCTCCTTCAGAATGCCGATGATCTGATCTTCGGTGAACCTGCTGCGCTTCATCTCTGGTCCTTTCAGTTGGGCCGTAAGCGGTGCGTGATCCCCGTCAGGCTTTCAGCTTGACGGCTTTTGGAAGGCCCAGGGCATGAGGTCGTCGATGCGCGCTGCGGGGTGGCCGTTGGCGATGGCGGTCAGGGTTTCGCGCAAGTAGGCGTAGGGATCGATGGCGTTCAGCTTGCAGGTCTCAATAAGCGAGGCCAGGCGCGCCCAGGTTCGGCCGCCCTCGTCATGACCGGCGAACAGCGCGTTTTTACGATTGAGGGTTAGGGGTCTGATGGTATTTTCGACCGGGTTTGTATCCATCTCGACGCGGCCATCGGACAGGAAGATCTGCAGGCCATCCCAGTGCCGGTGGATATAGCCGAGCTTCTCGCCCAAGCGGGATTTGGCGGAGATCCGGCTGCGCTGGTGGGTCAGCCAAAGGCGGAAGTCGGCAATCAGCGGGGCCGATCGCGCTTGGCGGGCCGCTAGGCGCTCCTCGGGTGAGCGTCCCCGGACGCTGGCTTCGATCTTGTAGATCTGGGCGATGCGGCGCAGGCCTTCGGCGGCGATCTCGGAGCCGTCCTTTTGATAGATGTCATGCAGTTTGCGCCGGGAATGGGCCCAGCAGTAGGCCAGCGTCAGGGGCATGCCGCCCACGCGCTTTGGTTCGGCCAAGGCGTCATAGCCGGTATATCCATCGACCTGAAGAATGCCCTCGAAGCCTGTCAGGATGTCCATCGCATGGCGGCCATGGCGCCCGGGCGCATAGGTGAAGACGACCGCGGGCGGATCGCCTCCACCCCAGCCGCGATCATCGCGGGTCACCGCCCAAAGGTAGCCGGTTTTGGTTTTGCCCGCCTTGGGATCGAGGACCGGTGCCCGGGTCTCGTCCATGAACAGGCGGCCGGATCGCTTGAGGTGGACCAACATCCGGTCAACGACCGGGGCCAGATGATAGGCTGCTACGCCACACCACTTTGCCAGGGTTGACCGGTCCAGATCCACGCCGCCCCGGCCATAGATCTGGCATTGGCGATAAAGCGGCAAGTGATCCGCATATTTGGAGACGGCGACATGGGCGAGCGTGCCCTCGGTCGGCAAACCGCCTTCGATCAGCCAGTTGGGCGTGTCGGCCTGTATGATGCCTGCGTCGCAACGACGACAGGCATAGCGGGGGCGAATGGTGACGATGACCTGGAAGCGGGCAGGAACGATGTCGAGACGTTCGGCGCGGTCTTCGCCGATCGTCACCATGTCGGTGCAGCCGCAGGGACATATCTTCTGCGCGGGTTCGATCACCTGCTCGATGCGCGGTAGGTGATCTGGCAGATGGCCAAGGTTGCGTTTGGCTGCCGGACGCCTGGGCCTGCCATCGGCATTGCGCTCCGCCAGCGCTGCCCGCGCGGCCTCGGCTTCGGCGACCGCCGTTTCCAGATCCTCGAAAGCCAGCTGGCGCTCGTCGGGTGCCAACTGCTCGGACCGCTTGCCGTAAAGCGCATGGCGCAGCTCGGCGATCAGGTAATCCTGACGTTCGGTCTGCGCCTCCAGCCCGGTGACCTTGGCCTGCATGGTCGCAAACGCCTCACGCACGGCGGGCGGAAGGCTGTCCATATCAAAGGGGAGATCGGCGGGCGCAGGCATGGCTGTTTATACCGCGTGCCCCCAGGATTGCCCATATTTACAAGGCGATCCGAGTCACTCTGTCGCGGGGGGATGCGTCGGCCTGGGCGCATGGATGCGGCGCCAGTCAAGCCCTGCAAACAGCGCCTCGAACTGCACCCGCGACAGCCGCATGACCCCGTCGCCAACCTTTGGCCAGGCAAAGCCGCCCTGTTCCAGTCGCTTGTAGATCATCACGATCCCACTGCCGTCCCAAAACAGAACCTTGATCCTGTCGCCCGATCACGTTTCATAATGCATCTCCTCCTTCAGAATCCGGGTAGGGTCATGGACCTGTCTGCAATCTTATCAAGCGCTTGCCTTGGCCTGCGCGCGGCTATTTCCTGCAAGCCTATCCGAACCGCCTCGGTTTCGAGCGCGGCCAGCGGTATTTTCCATGGGGCGGAATACAGGATCTGTGTCGCGGGGAGGATCTGCGCGCGGATCAGTTTGTGGACAGATGCCACGCAGACGCCGAGCCGCTTGGCGGCAGCATCGACGCTCACGGTCTTCTCCTCCTCGGCCTCGGGATCATAGGGTGGGATCGCGAGCCTGTCGCGCAATTCAGCCACGCGGACGGTCGTCCATGTCTCGTCATCCTCAGTGCGGCAGCGCATCCGGTTGAGGGTCACGGCAAGTTCCCTGTCTGGCCAGTGCCCGCCAAGTTTGCGCAAGATGTCGGCAGCAGTGCGCTTTGGCCCCGGTGGGAAGCGACCGGTTCGGCGCCGGGCCAGCCTGACCTCGGTGTGGCGCCCGCCGATCCAGTGAATGAGCAGAACGAAGGCGTTCTCCGCCTGATCGATGTCGATCACCACTTCCTCGATCAGCAGGCGCACCAGTCGCTGCCGCGCGCGGGCATCGGTCCCGGCGGCATTCCATGCCGAGGGCAGGTCGGTGGCGAGCCGCAAGAGGACATCAGGATCGACCCCGGGCCTCGCGATGAGTTCTGCGCCCAAAGCGGCAAGTTTTTGCTCGACCGAGGCCACCCGCTCCAGGGCTGCGTTCCACCGCGCCTCCAGCGTGCGCGCAACATGCCGTTTGGCGGGATCGACATGCTCATATCGCCGCTCGGCCAGTTCCGCGGCGTATCGTGCCTCATCAAGCTCCTTCTCGACAGCAAGCCGCACCACCTCCTGTGCCCGGGTGGCCTGCTGTCCCGCCAATAGGGCAGCCTGCACGGCGCGGCCGGAGACCGCTTCGAGCAGTTGGCCGGTCACGGCCGCATCGATGCCGCCCCCGCCCGCACCGATGCAGAGCCCAGCCCCGACATGGCTGTCATCGCCCCGACATTGGTAACGATGGGACAGGTCGGTCCCGGTCTTGTAAAAGACCCGCATCATCCGGCCGCACCTTGCGCAACGCGCCATGCCGCTCAGCAGCGCCTGTCCGCCGCGCCCGGATTTGCGGGCCGTTCGCTTTTGCATATGCGCGTTCTCCCCCAGCAGGACGCGGTTCTCCTCATAGGCCTGCCAGTCGATGTATCCTTCGTGATTGCTCTTGATCAGCACGCCCCACTCCTCGATCGCCCGGTGATGGCCGCTGGTCTTGCGCGCCTCGCCCTCGACCACCGCCATCCGATTACCGGTCCGGCCGAAGGCATAGGCACCAGCGTAGACCGGATTATGCAGCACCTGCATCACGCTGTGATAGGCAGGCTTGCGCCAAGCGATCTTGCGCAGGGCACCGTTGCGCAGGACCACTGGCAGATGGACATCGGCCGCGCGCAGCCACAGGAACACCTGGCGACCGCTGCCAAGCTCGCGGAACTTGGCGAAGATCAGGTGGATGGCCTGCCGGACCCGCTCATCAGGATCCATCTCAATCCTGTCGTCCTCGCTCCAGCAGAACCCAGGCGGCAAGGTAAAGCGGAGTTCTCCCCGCTTCGCCTTCGCATCGCGGGCCGCCAGCCCACGTTGCCGCAGAAGACTGAGTTCGTATTCCGACATGGTGCCCTTCAGCCCCAGCAGCAGTCGATCATTCATTTGACGCGGATCGTAGACCCCCTCCGGGTCAACGACCAAGGCCCCCGTCAAGGCGCAGAGGTCAATCAGATGATGCCAGTCCCGGCCATTACGGGAAAGCCGCGAGGCTTCGATGCAATAGACCGCCCCCACCGTCCCGGCACAGACTTCCGCGACCAGACGCTGGAAGCCCGGGCGGGCAATCAGACCAGAGCCGGAGCGTCCCAGATCCTCATCGATGACCCGGACCTCGGCGAAGCCGGTGTCGCGGGCGGCTTCGGCCAGCTGGTATTGCCGCTTCTGGCTTTCGAGATTCCCGAGCACCTGAGCCATCGTCGACTGGCGAACGTAGACGAGTGCGCTGCGGGCAAGGTGCTCAGCGGTGATCTTTGCGTGCATCATGACCTGCGCCCTCCGCAATCTTGCCCGCCGCCATCAGCAGCAGGTCTGCCAATGCCTCCAGGATCGCCGGTGTCGCGGGCGCGGCCGGGGGGCGGTTCGGGCTGTCGTTCAGGTCCAGGCAGAGCTGACTCGGCGTCGCTTGCTTTTGTTGCGAGAGGGGTCGGGGTCGGCAGGGCATGCGTATCCTCCTCGGGAATCGATCCCCCACAGGATGACGCAAGCTGACCGTGACGCATTAGATCGAGTGTCTGTGCAAGCGACCGCAAGGCTTCGAGAGCAACAACCGGCGGGCCGCTTTCCATGCGTGCGCAATAGGCGGCATCGCACATCCAGGGGGGCAAAGTCCGGAAGAACCCCTGCCGTTCCTCGACCAGCACAGAGTCCGATCCGTGCCTGCGTCCCCCATCGCGCGCGCGTAGAACCCGCCCGTAAAGAGGGTGCCAAGGATATTCGATCCGCAAATCACGCAGTTGGTATGTGGAATGAAAGCCGATCACCACGTTTGGACCTGAAGACAACCATCACCCCCGCCTTGGGCGCAAAGCCCAACGCGGCATGCGCCATGGCCGCCAGCCCGTCATGTCCCTTGCGGAAGTCCACAGGCTTGGTCGCAATCACGATCCGGACGGCCTGATCCGGAAAGATCACAGCACCTTCCTCAACGCCGCCGCCAAGGCCGCCGCGCGGTCTGGACTGCAATCCGGCATCACATGCAGAACGACCCCACAGATCTCGACCCTGATCACGCCCGTGTCGGCCGACGCATCAGCCAATGGCTCGATCACCAGCGGCACGAAGGTCGGGGCCGTAGCGACCGGCACCACCAGTTCCCCTTTGCGCGCCTGACCACGCCATCCCGAAAGGTGCCGCGCAATCAACCCATACTTCGCCGCAACATCGCAGACCCGCGCGCCAGGCTGAAAACTCTCAGCCACAATCCGCGCCTTGAGATCATCCGGCCATCGCCGCCGCCCGGTCGGGCCATCAAGGATCTCGATCCGGGATACTTCCTTCGACCCACGCACCTCCATCCGGTGCTCGTTTTGGTGCTCCACGGCCAGCCTCCCGCAAACTCAGTTGCAGAACGGCATGCCCCAAGTCACATCAAGCCGAAACCACGGGGCCGGCGCACCGCTTACGTTGGGCCAGAGTCTACCTCAAACTGGATTAGGCGGAGGGGGAAACGTCAACCGATGTAGCACCTGCTGCTTCCACGTTGCTTCCACGTGTGGAATTGGAACGCGTAAGGCCCCGCGTGAACGAGGCGTAAGGTATTGATGTTGTTATAAGATTTTGGTTGCGGGGACAGGATTTGAACCTGTGACCTTCAGGTTATGAGCCGCAACCACGCCGATCCTGTAAAGTGAATCAAATCAATCACTTACACAGCATACCTTTGAATTCGTTGAGGTACTGACCGACACTCGGCGGAAATCAACTCATTTCAACGGAAGCGAACGCGGTGAAACTGAATTCAAGGGTTGACCAGACGTTGACAAGCCAAGCAGATTACCTTCCGACGAGCGAAGGCCACAAACCTGGCACCGAACTCGATGCGAGGAGAGGTTAACGCCTTTTGCCACTTCTTACCTAAGAATCAGCTAGGTGCAGGTAACCGCCGACGCAATCTTCGACCGGATGGCACTGACACAGTCGTGCTCAAAAAAACCTTAGCCCACGCCCGGATCAGAACGGTATGTCTTCATGCTCCATCGGCGCGGCCTCATCGGCGCTCTTTTTCGACGCTTCTTGGCTCGCCTCACTTATCCATTTGTCTCGCTTCTGCTTGAGCATGTTCATCTGGTCGGACGCTCGCTGCCCCACGTTAGACTTCGTTCCGACGATATGCCGGACGGTTCCGAGCTGGCTGAGGAGGCGTTGGGCGCATGAGGCCCGTTCCTCTGCCGTCATCGCATCATGCAGATCCTGCCAATACTGCTTAATGCGGAGGTTGAGCGAATTGGGCGCGAGAAGATCCCGGCCGACGACGCCGATCCCAGTTATCATGACTGGTCGGTTACCCGTGCGATATCGGATTTTGTGCGAGCGTAGACCGCGCTGTCGAATAACTTCCCGGATGCTCGTAACAACCTGTCCAGGCACAAATTTTCCAGAAATCGTCAAGTCGTCGACCCAAAGAGAATGGCGCAGTCCTCGATGGCCGCAGATATCGGAGATGCGGTCGAACAAAGGACGATGGACAAGGGTGCAGAGCACAGGTGTGAGCGGCGAGCCGAAGGATGCCTTGCCATCAATGGTACTCAGACGAGTGAGCAGACCGGCAACATCCTCGAACGGCCCGAGTTCGTCTACAAACCAGCGATACACCATTTCCTCCGTCGTCGACGGATAAAATTGCTTTACGTCCATCGTCAGGTACTGATCCTGGTCGAGATGCAGTGCCGCGTTGTCCCGCTGGCTCCGCTTCTTACGCGGGCTAAAGAGATAGCTGGGCTGTTGGACCTTGTTGAGATGGAACTTGAGGCGTTCATGCACGCCACGAAGCCGCGACACCGGATATGCGAAATCCCGATCCTTGCCGCCTATGTTTTCCCGGCGGCGCACGATGAACTGATCTTTGTAATTGGCCAAGCGGATAAGGTCAGCTTTGGTTTCGCCCAGAAGATCGGCGACCTCCCGTTGGGTAGGGCGCTGGGCAAACGGAGACCTCTCGAGACCATAAATCTCGTACGGGTGCGGCTTCCTACTGTGCCGCACCAGCAGGCTCCCTAGGGGAAAAGGACTCTAGGAGCTTCAACACGCGGTTCGCGACGATCAGCTTACCGCGCTTCTGCACAGGCTCGCCTTCCAACTCCTCGGCAAAGAACATGAGCTGCGACATCCGCACCCCGAGCTTTTGACTGTATCGCTCAAGAACCTCGATCGAGACTGGCTTGGCATTGCGCTCGATCTCCGAGATCATTGATTGCGACAGTCCAATCTCTTCGGCAAGTTCTGCTTGCGAAAACCCATGGTATAGGCGGATCAGGCGAAGGGCGTCGTTGATCATCGGTCGCTTCACATCAGACATCGTTCCCTCCAATCGGCTATTTTCGAGGTCGCCGCTCACTCTCGGTCCGAAAACCAGAACCAAAAACGAACAACGTAGAATGTTGCCTGGCCCAGCAGAACGATGACTCGCCAGAGCCACCCTTGGTTCCTGCCAGACCGGCGGCGCCGCCGCTGGTGACGATTTTTCCTGTCCATCCTGAAAGTCTCCTTCTTACCCACCGGCGAAAGTGCCGGTGCCCATCGGGAAGAAGGTCAGTTCAGCGACGTTTTACCTCGAACATGCCGCACCCGTGCCCAGCGGGTGCGGCGCTCGTCCGCGGTCCCTGCCAGCTACGGGATTGAGACGGAGACCATCGGCCTCCACAGGGCTCACGGCCCCAACTCAAGACGGGTTCTGCTCCTCGGATGAACAATCCTCACCACGCCATCATGAACGATTCGATGCATGCAGTCAAATAGATAATCACCAATGGTGATAATCCATTTATGCTAACGTGCGGCCAACCAAGCACCATGTCCGTCAGCGGCGCGAATAGCCAACCGTCCTTGAAGCCTGCCGCAACGAGTGACAAGTATCAGCCATTAGATCAGAAAGTATGTCGCAGAAACAATGCACCGCTCGCCCTATCAGCAGATCATCGAATGGAACGCCCGACGCGGGGAACATCGTCGCCTCGGACAGGAACTCGCTGCACAAATCGATGCGCTTAGAGCCGAGGTCAGTACCATTGCGGGATTGGCGCCTATGCACCTTCAGTTCGTGCCGATCCGATTGGTGACGATCCTTGAAGTCTTCCTCCGTGAGGTGATCGCCGAGCTGGTCGATGGCGACGAAGCCACCTTCCAACGCGCGGAAAAACTCGTCAAAGGCGCGAAGATCGATCTGACCTTCGCCGCACACGTGAATCGGCGCGAGCTGACGATCGGCGACTTCATCGCTCACTCCGTTTCCCTAAACGGGATTGATGGGATCTTAGCCATCTTGGACACCTTGATCCCCGGCTTCGCGCACAAACTCAAAGCGGCGCATCCGCGCTGGTCAGAGGAGTCGGACGATTGGCCACTTCCTCCCATCGTCACCAACTACAATGCGATGATGGTGGCTCTCTCACGCCTTTTCGAAGTTCGCCACGTCCTAACACATGAACTACCCGCTGATCCCGTATTCGACCTTTCAGACCTTACAGCCTTCATTGATGCCGCCCGAACGTTCGTCGACGGGGTGGATTGGGCCGTTGTCGAGGTTCTCCATGGCTCAGTACCTCGAACGCAGACTGCGATGAATGTCGCCGCTGGCGACAAACTGCGCGGCGAGGAGGAGGAACTGAACGCGCTATTGGAACGGGTTGCGGCTCTTCCTGGCATGGACGCCTCCATGCTTCGCGATGCTCACGCGGCTTGGTCCGACTTTGCCGACCAGCATGCCGCCCTGATCGCTTCGCAGGTTGAGGGTGGCTCTATGTATCCGCTCGTTTGGGCTGGAGAGAGATCCGCGTTGGTGCAGGATCGCATCATTCAGCTGAAGGGCGTCATCGAGGGCTGGATGGACTGACGAGCATGCTTAGGTGACCCGGGGCGGCCTGACCAAAGCTCAGGAAACCCGCGCGACCGTAGCCCGCCTGCCGTCGACGCTCACGCGGAGAAGCACGCCGTCGACCTCCATCTCGAAGAGATGCACCACGTACCCAAGGTTCAGGGTAGGTGGACTGTCTTCAATTCCGTTGCCTAGGTTTGCATCAAGGAGCGACGTATCCTCAGCCAGATGCCCGGCCCGGTAGCGAACCAGTCGGATTGTTTTTGGGATACCATTCATCTCGGCAAGCGCCGCTTCGATGGCGAGGACCGCTGCGCCGTGCCGTGCCAAAATCACAGGGCGATCGAAGAAGCTTCGGACGGCGCGGGCCATCTCAATCCAAGCCTCGAAGCTATCCTTAATGGACTTGCCCGCGAAGAACACAACCAACGCGGCGCTCCAGAGTGGGACTCTGGCGTTGATCAGATCAGTGAGAAAGGCTGGGATGTCGGCGCCGGGCCCAACGTTCGCCTCTTGGAAAGTTGTTCCAAACGCCCGCTCCAAATCACGCCGATACCGTTCGCTCTCGAATTCCCAAGTGTCCTCGTCCCCTCCATATGTCTCGTCGATGACGATCACGAATAGCTGGCCGGGGGCCTCGGTCGGTTGAAGCATTTTGTATCCTACTCCGTCATTATGCGGTCCGCTGGCGGTATCACTTAATCGCTGGGCTCGAAGGCCGCGAGTTCGCCTACCCCATGCGCGGGGTTCGATCAAACGGTCGATGCAAATGCCAGTAAGTTTCCCATCTCAGGCCACCCGGCGCGCTGGGCTTGCACGGCCAACTCCCTGTTTTCATTGTCCGGAATTGGCCGCCAGCGTTCAATTCCACCTTCCGCCTGTATTCCGGTCCCGGCCCCGTGGTCCGACTTGATAGTGGCGCGGGTCTACGCCTGTGTCGTCGGGCAAGGAGGCGGGATGCATGGTCAAGAGACTGAAACTCAATGAAAAAACCCTGCGCGAGGCGGAACCCAAGCCCGGCGTCAGCTATCAGATCTTCGACACGGAAGTGATCGGCTTCGCCGCCCGGGTTCAGGCCTCGGGCGCGCGGACCTTCACCATCGACTACCGGCACGCCGGGCGGCAGCGGCGGATGACCATCGGGCGCTGGCCGGAGTGGAGCGTCACGGCCGCGCGCGAACGCGCCAAGGAACTGCGCCGCGCCATCGACGAGGGGCAGGATCCTCTGGCGGCGCGCGACGAGTGGCGCGGGGCCCCGCGCGTCACGGACATGATCGACCGCTACATCGCCGAGCATCTGCCGAAACTCGCCAAGACCAATGCGGGCGACCAGGTTTCGATGTTGAAGAAGATGGTTGAACCGGCCTGGGGCAACCGGCTGGTGACGGAGATCACCAAGTCTGACGTGGCGAAGTTCCTCGATTTCGTGGCCGAGGGGCGGCCTCGCCCCTGCAAGGCAAAGCCCAACAACCGGGCTCGCAAACTGCAGGGTCACAAGCCCACCCCGATCCGCGCCAACCGCATGGGCGAGGTGCTGCGCAAGATGTTCACGCTGGCGGTGGAATGGGAATGGCGGACGGACAACCCCGCGCAGGGGTTCCATCGGCGCATTGAACATGCCCGCGAGCGCTTCCTGTCGCCCGAAGAGCTGACTCGACTGGCGGCCGTGCTGGATGGCGCCGAGGATCAGCGCGCCGCGGCGATCATCCGCATGTGCATGTTGACCGGCGCGCGGGTGGGCGAAGTGCGGACGGCCCGGTTCGAACAGTTCAACCTCGACTATGCCATCTGGTCGAAGCCTGCCTCAACCACCAAGCAGCGCAAGATCCACCGTGTGCCGATTTCGCAGGACGTCGCGGCCATCGTGCGCCTGCGCCAGCAAGCGGTACCGCGCGGGAACCCGTGGCTGTTCCCCGGCGACACTGTCGGCCAGCCGGTGCGGGAAATCCGTCGATTCTGGGCCAAGGTGCAGAAGGACGCCGGGCTGGCCGACGTTCGCATCCATGACCTGCGCCACACCTTTGCCTCGCTTCTGGTCAGCGGCGGCGCGTCGCTGGAAATGATCGGCAAGCTCTTGGGCCACAGCCAGATGCAGACCACCCAGCGCTACGCGCACCTGATGGATTCCCCCCTGCGGGCGGGCGTCGACACAGTGGCTAGCCTCCTGCGCCCGCGGCCGCGCCTTGTACATGATGCAGCGCAGGACGAGGCCGACCTGCCGAAATCGGCCTGAACCCTACGCGGCATCCTCGCCGCGCAACCTGCGCCACAGCGAGGACAGCCGCTTGCGGATTGTGCTTTCATCCGGCACCTCGCCCGACTTCGAATTCTGGACGAACCACTCCTGCACCAGCGAGACCAGCGCGGTCTGGGTGTCGGGCACCCCCTTTTCGAACAGGAACCACGTCAGCCAAGCATACATCGCGTCCCAATCGTAGCGCGGGCTGGCCCCGATGGTGGAAGCCGGGCGCCGAAGCAGATCCCGCTCTTCCTCGAAGGCCTGCAGTGTTCCGGAGTCCAGCAGCAGATCGGAGGACCGGACCAGCACCCCCTCGGCCGGATCGGTGATCTTGAGCCAGGTCTTGCTGCCGAGCGGCATGACCCGCCTGAGCCTGGCCTGTTCGTCGCTCGGGCCCATCCTCCGGAACATGCCCATCAGTTCCGCCATCGGCACCTGAACCATACCAGCCACCGTTTCGTCACCGCAGACGACCGGAGGAATGCCTGCCACCACATGCAGATGCCCCGCCGCCGCCCAGCCCGCCACATCGGCCGGAGGGCAACCCCAGCGCACGGCGATTTCCTAGATCGAGAAGAATGCGACAGGCGGCAGAGGCATTGGGAAACTCCTTTCAGACATGCGGCATCCTTCGGCCAGGGCCGTCGGCATGCAGGTTACAAATGACCCGCCGTGCCGAGCACGCGGGCTGACTCAGGGTTCAGAGCATGTCGTCGAGGAAAACCGCCTGTATGCCAGAGGCACACCGTGACCGGCGTGCGCATCCGACTGCGTTCGTCTTTTCGATTCTTATGGACTGCTCAGCCGTTAATCTACGCACCCAGAAGGCGAGCACGCAACCACAAACCTGTGATGCCCGCCTCGAACAAAGAAAGAACATGTGGATATCGTCGAGCGCCTGCGGAACCTGACCGGAACGCCCCATTCCGGCAATTCCGCTCCCCTCAATAGCGGCGAATCCGTCCGAAGGACGGTCAAACCGCCCTCCCCGTGGGGAACGGTGATGCACGCGCATGCATCGCCGCCCGGAACCGCCTTGGATGACGGGGGCGGAGGTATCTGCCTTGGGTGGCTCCGACTGGCAGGAGCCAAGAAAATCCAATGAAACAAGGGGCGGAATAGGTAGGCGGTCTACAATTCCACCTTCTGCCTGTCTTCCGGTCCTCGCGCTCTGCTTCGCTGAACCGACCCCCGCCAGAGGGGTGCCACGCGAATGGAGCAGCCGATGAAGGACATTCAGACCGATCCCGACGAGGACATCCCGGACCTGCTGGCCGACTGGATCAGCCGGGAGCAGTTGGCCCGCGCGCTGGGCCTGACGGCCGACACGCTATCCCGGTGGGAAGCCCGCCGCCAGGGGCCGCCCTGCACACGCATAGGTCGAAAGACCTTCTACCGCCGCGCCGCCATTCAGGAGTGGATCCGCGCGCAGGAACAGGCCCATCCGGTGCGCAAGACGCGGGGGCGGTCATGACCATCCAGCCCCGCAGTTCCGCATGGCCCGCTGACCGCGTGGCCGAGGCCCGCGCTGTAATCGCCGACGTCGCGCATCACAGCGATCTCCTGATCCGGCTCGCCTGCAATGTGCTTGTCCAGCATGGCGAGACCCCGGGCGAGCGTGCTGATGCCCGGCGGCTGCTGGTGGTGATCGACGCGCGGCGGCCGGTACGGCGTGCCCAGCGCGAAGACCAGGGGAGGGCCGCGCGATGATGCGCCGTGGCACCCCCGAGGCCGATCTGCAGCGTGCCGTGGTGCAGGCGCTGCGCATCGCTTTGCCCCGCACCGCCATCATCCATCACTGCGCCAACGAGGTGACGGAGGCTGGGCCCCGCGGGGCCAAGCGCCAGGCGATCCTTGTCGGCATGGGCGTCCATGCCGGGTTCGCCGACCTGATCGTGCTCTGCGACGGCCGCGTCCTGTTCCTCGAACTGAAGGCGCCGAAGGGGCGGCTGCGGCCGGAGCAGGAGGCGTTCCGCGATGCGGTGCAGGCGCAGGGCTTTGGCTGGGCCCTCGTGCGCTCGATCGACGACGCGCTGGGTGCGCTTGCCGATCACGGCTTCACCACGCGCATCGCCCCTTCCCCGCGGAGGGCCGCACCATGAGCCACGAGGCCACCAACTGGGCCATCAAGCAGCGCGGCTTGAAGCCCACGACCAAGATCGTGCTCTGGCACCTCTGCGACCGGTTCAACCCGGATTACGGCTGCTTCCCCTCGCAAGACCGGCTGGCGCATGACTGCGAGATCAGCCGATCCACGCTGAACGATCACCTTGGTCAGCTGGAAGCCGTCGGCCTGCTGCGGCGCGTGCCGCGGCTCGACCCTGTGACCAAGCGCCAGCTGCCCACCCGCTACATCCTGGGGTTCGAGCCTGGCTTCACACCTGTGGCTGTGGTCCCGTGTCCGGAAATCGGACACGGGGAGGATGGTGGCGCGGAAAGCCTCGACGGTGCCGATGGTTGTGGCGTCGATGCCGCCGCCGATGGCATGCCGTGTCCGGAATTCGGACACGGGAATGCGGCGGAAGCCGTGTCCGATATTTCGGCTGAGCCGTGTCCGGAAAATGCCGAAAGCCGTGTCCGGATTTCGGACACTAACCCTGTAAGGGAACCTCTAAGTAAACCAGTAAAGGAGGAGGAGGGCGCGCAGGCGCGCAAAGCGATTTCCGATGAGGTTTTCGGAGACCTGCTGGCAGCGCTGGGCCTCGACCCCGCCGCCCTGCCCGGCTGGTGGCAAGGCTGGCCGCCCCGGCTGCACGTCCAGCGCTGGCGCGACGAACTGGGCCTGACCGAGGCGGAGATCATCGCTGCGGCCGAGGCCAGCCGCGAGGAGCACCCCGAACCGCCCGATGGGCCGAAGGCACTGGACCGCGCCATGCAAAGGACCGCCCAGCGCAAGGTCGAGGATGCGGGCTGGAAGCGCCGAAAACCCAAGGCGGCCCCTGCCCCGGCCGCGAAACCCATCACGGACCTGCCCGCCTTCTACGCCGATCTGGTCAACTCCGACCGCTACCTGCCGGTCAGCGCGATCAGCAACACGATGCGCGACGCCATGCTCGCCCGGGGGCTGGTGACAGCAGAACGTCTGCGCGAGCGAGGTGTTCGATGACCCTGCAGCGAACGATCTCCCGTGCGGGCAGTCGATCCGTCAAACGCGCATTGAGCGTGCAGGCTGCGCTGGAATGGGCGTTCAGGATCGAACAGGCGCAGCTGGAACTGCCGCTGCCCCCGGACGTCACCGAGGAAGGCTTCGGTTTCGGCCTGGAATACGTCCTGCTGCAGCGTGCCGTGCTAGGCTGCAAGATCGACGGCGGCCAGCACAAGATCGGCGGCTACACCCACGAGGACGCCGAGGTCATCGCCGCCACCGTCGCCGGGATCCCCGGCAGCCTCGGCGGCAAGCGCATGGCGATCCGCGTCGCCGAACTGGCCCGCGCCGGGCTGACCCCGGACTGGATGCCGGGCGCCGTCCCGCGCTGCGTGCCCACCCTCGTCAAGCAGAACCAGCATGGCAGCCATGCGGGCACAATCGTCGTCGGCAGCGAGCGCATCCGCGTGCGTGGCGCGAACGCACGCGCCATGTGGAAGACCATCGACATCTTGGCCTGCCCGGTCACCTTCTCCCCCCACCCCCAACAGATCGAAGCCGCCCGGCGCGGCTATGACGACTGGTGCTGTGCGCTGGGCTGGGTACGGGACGGGCTGATCGCGGGCGGGATGCTGCGAGAGCTCGAGGTGACGACTGCGATGCCGAAAATCAGGCCGTGGGCTTGAGGACTTTGCCAAACGATCTGGTGTCCGACCAGGACCCGGGCATGTCTCGGCGGGTCGGGTGTCTCCGAACCGAAGACGAGGCCGTTTTCGAACCGATCTGTTAATGAACCAGCGATAGAACATCATGATCGCGGACCTTGCGGTAGCGCTCAACCCATCGACAGCGACGGCTGCCTAGCATAGCATCAGCTGATGGCTTGATCCCAAGGCCCAGGATATTGTGGCGACAAGCGAGCAGGAAGCATTCATGGAACACTCCGAAGCACCCTTCAAGTTCATCGATTTGTTCGCTGGAATCGGGGGCCTCCGGCGTGGCTTCGATGCAATTGGCGGACAGTGCGTCTTCACCTGCGAGATGAACAAGTATTCTCAGGAGACCTATCGCGCCAACTTTGGAAGCGACCATGCAATCGCCGGTGACATCACGCAGGTTGCCGCAACGGACATTCCTGAACATGATCTGCTTCTAGCCGGATTTCCCTGCCAGCCGTTCTCTTTGGCTGGCGTCAGCAAGAAGAACTCGCTCGGTCGAGCTCATGGGTTCGCGGACGAGACGCAGGGGACCCTGTTCTTCGACGTCGTCCGGATCTTGCGCCATCACCACCCCCGCGCCTTCTTGCTCGAGAACGTCAAGAACCTGCTCAGCCATGACAAAGGCAACACCATGCGGGTCATACTGCATGCCTTGGACGAACTCGGGTACGAGGTCGACTACCGTGTGATCGATGCCCGTTCTTGGGTGCCGCAGCATCGTGAGCGAATTTTCATTTCCGGGTTCCGGAGAGACTACAAGACGACCTTCTCTTTCAATGATGTGTTCGTTCCGTCGGGGCCCAACCCGACCCTCGCATCGATCCTCCACCCAGAGGACGGGTCGGAGGCCGCAGATGGGCGTTACACGACGGGCAGCTTCGGCAAGGTGAACGACCGTTACACGCTGACTGATGGCCTCTGGTCGTACCTGCAGCGATATGCCGAGAAGCATCGCAGAGCAGGCAACGGGTTCGGTTTCGGGCTGGTCGGCCCCGAGAACGTGGCCCGCACACTCAGCGCCCGGTATCACAAGGATGGGTCTGAAATCTTGGTCAAGCAGCCAGGAAAGAACCCACGCCGTCTGACCCCGCGGGAATGCGCGCGTCTCATGGGATTCGACCGTCCCGGCTCCAACGACCCTTGGAAGATCCCGGTAAGTGACACCCAAGCATATCGGCAGTTCGGCAACGCCGTTGCGGCACCCGTTTCGGTTGCGATCGCCGAAGCGATGGCTCCTTGGTTAACCAACACGGTTGCCATCCGGTCGCGAAGGGAACGTGTTGGCTGACAAGAAGGCGCCCCTGACAAGATCACAGATTATGGCGCGTGTCCGTTCGGCGGATACCAAGCCGGAACTGGTCCTGCGCAAGGCCCTTCACGCCAACGGCTTCCGGTTCAGGTTGCACGTCCGTTCCCTCCCGGGTTGTCCGGACATCGTCATGCGGAAGCACAGGTGCGCTATCTTCGTCAACGGCTGCTTTTGGCACGGTCACGCTGACTGCAAGCATTTTCGTATTCCCAAGACCCGGCCAGAATTCTGGTACGCAAAGATCGAAGCCAACCGGGTGCGGGACACACGCGCGATCGAAGCGCTGCTGGGCTACGGCTGGCGGGTTCTAGTCGTCTGGGAATGTGCGACGCGGTCGTTTCAGGTGGACAATTTGATCAGCATCATCGCCACATGGTTGCAGGGCACTGAAACAAGTGCAGAATTGTCATCGGATGGCCTGTCGACCAACAGGCCTACGAGGTCCGGAATTTCATCCGGCGAGCAGGAAACACGAAGATGAACGACCTTATCAACGACCCGAACGCATCGCGGCTGATTTATGGCCTGCGCGACACCGGCTACAACGTCAAGACCGCGGCTGCGGACATCATCGACAACTCGATCGCAGCAGGCGCAGAGAACATCAACATCGAAATCCAGCTCCTGCATGACGGACGGAAGGTCGTCTATTTCGGTGACGATGGTCACGGGATGAACCAAGAGGAAGTCCGGAACGCCATGCGGTACGGTGCGGACAGGCGCCCGGACGCAAAGAGCCTTGGAAAATTCGGCCTGGGCCTCAAGACCGCTTCCAGCTCGGTTTGCAAGCGCTACAGCGTGATCTCTCGTCGGTCTGAGGACCAACCCTTGGCGAAGCTTACATGGGACCTGGAGCACGTCGAACAGCGTAACGTATGGGAAATGTTGGCCGAGCCGGTAACGGCGGATCAGAACGAGATGTTCGACGAGTATTGTGGTCCAACGGGTACGCTTGTCATTTGGGAAAACTGCGACCGGTTGCTTTCGAAGGAATACACGCCAGGCACAAAGGAACAGGCCGCTGTCAAGCGGATGTCCGAGGCCCTGAGCAAGCACCTTTCCCTCGTTTTTCATCGGTTCCTCGATGAAAATGACAGCCGGGAAAGGAACGTGGTGATCCGGATCAACGGAACTCCGGTGAAGCCATGGAACCCTTTCTATCCAGAACGTTCCGAGCAAGTGCTTGCCCCGAACAAACAGAAGGTCGTCGTCGAACTCTTCGACGGGAGCGAAGAAGTCGCCGAAATGAAGGCGTGGATCCTTCCGCACCGCCGCGACATGACCAAGGAGGAGGAGGCCGAGTTCGCGCGGATTTCGAACAGGGCGCAAGGCTTCTATGTCTATCGCGAGGGCCGCCTAATTCAGGACGGTGGCTGGATGGATGTGTTCGGTGCGCCGGAACCGCACACTTCGCTGCTCAGAATCGAGTTCGATTTCGGCCACCAGTTGGACGAGGCCTTCCGGATCGATGTTAAGAAATCACGGATCCTATTCCATCCAGACCTTGAGGACGGCCTGCGCAAACTGCTTCAACCGGTCTATCGCGAAGCTGGAGCTCGCTATCGCCGCGAAAGCCGAGACGACGCCAACCAAAAGAAGACCGTCGACCACAGCAGCGCGAACAAGAATATCGCGGGCACGCCAAACACTACGAAACCCCAAGTGACTGCTGCGGACGTACGCACCCAAACTGCCGAAATCAGCAACAACCGCGGCCCGAAGATCAGGATCAAGGCGCCAGTCCAGAATTTCGTCAGCCCTGACAGCATTCACGTCGAAGCAGTTACAACGATAACAAATGGCCATCTCTGGGAACCCGCTTATCGCAGCGCGGGAAGCGCGGACCATGTACCGGGCGTTCAGCTCAACAAGCACCACGACTTTTATCAGAAGATCTACCAGCGCGCCGCCGCCAACGGCTACGCGGTCGAGGGGATGGACCTTCTGCTCTACGCTTTCGCAATGGCCGAGCAGAACAACACCGATCCCGAGCTCGAACCCGTCTTCGAGGATATCCGAGAAGAAATTTCGGCCAACCTCCGCAAGTTGCTGCGGCACATGCCGGATCCCGAACCCGCGGAACTGACCGAGGACGACGAGGAATGAGATGATCTCCGATCGGCAGGACATCATCCAAAGGGAGCTGGAGGCGGGAACCGGCGCCGCGATCGGCATGGCGGTCGACCAAAGCGGCACCAGGACCGGCCTGCGACTCTGGTTCGCCGATTTGGACGAGCGCCACGGCCCGATTGCTGAGCTGCGTCCCTACGGGATCCGGGGATATCGGGTAGCGCTCGGCTTCGGGAAGTTTGCGGGAGGGATCGTCCGCCAGATACTGGCCGCAGACGCAGAGGACGTCGGTTTGGCACGCGCCTTGGTGGCGTCGATCAGTCCAGCGGTGGATCTCCAACTTTCGGGCCAAAGCAGGGATGATTGGACTGTGGATTCCGGAGCTTTCAAGATCACAGCAACAGCCCGGGGTTTGCCAGACGATCAGGACGAGGCAGTTGCCAAAGTGTGCCGGGACGTGATCGTGCCATTAATGGCCGCAATGGCGGAACTCATAGGCTATGACGTTATCGAGGAGGAGGAAAAAGAGGGTGCGCACACCCATGAGGGCGCGATCCTAGTTTCGACAATCCGGCGACGTGAACGGAACCCTCGAAACCGCCTCCTCTGTATACGGCTGCACGGAGAGAAATGCGCATGCTGCGGCATCGAGCCGAGGTCGGCATACGGCGAAGCCGGGAGCATCATTGAAGTCCACCATCTCGAGGCCTTGTCCCTTCTGGCTGCGCCCCGCGCATACGATCCGGCGATCGATCTGGCACCGCTCTGTCCCAACTGCCACCGCGCCGTGCATACGAGACGCCCGATACCCTACTCCATTTCGGAATTGCGGGCGTTCATGTCACCGCACGTGGACGAGGCGGCCGTCCGATGAGCAACCTTGCTGCCCTGCCTCGAGATTTCGACGCTCTGCTCGCAAAGGTTCCTGAAGGATTTTCAGTCTCTGAGCGGGTAGTTGAGCCGGTAGCGATCCTCTCCCGGGTATCCGGAAAGATGTCCGTGGCGCTGTGCGGCAAGCGAATGGTTCGTGGGGAAGTTCGGCTGATCGAGGCGCCGTCGATTTCGCATGCTTGGATTGCGGACGGCGCAATCCTACGCCCCTTGCCCAAGGACGCTCCGGGATTGGTCGCAAAATGCCTTGGTGCCGAAGCCCCGGACGACATTTCATACGCCACGGCGATCAGGCTGCTGCGATCGCCGCCCGAGGGCTTCGAAATCGAGGCCGCACCCGATCTCTTGCACTCGGGCAAGATCACCGCCGAGGATTTGCCGCCCGAGATCCACATCCCCGGTCTACACGCCGACCTCTTCCCCTACCAGGCACGGGGCGTCCGATGGATGTGGGAAACGGTCAACAAGACTGGCGGCTTGATCCTTGCGGACGAGATGGGTCTCGGCAAGACGCTTCAGATCATTGCACTCCTGCTGATGGATCCACCGGAGAACACCGCACCGGCCCTGATCGTTTGCCCGACCAGCCTCATCGCGAACTGGGTGCGCGAGTTCGGCAAGTTCGCGCCCAGCCTTTCGCTGATGGTTCACAGGGGAGCCCATCGTGCCGGAATCTATCGTGACCTACAGGTCGCATCTGTGGTGATCACCACCTACGAGACGATGGTGAACGACATCTCGATCTTCTCGTCCTTTGAATGGGCCTGGGTTATCTGCGACGAGGCTCAGGCCATCAAGAACCCCCACTCCAACCGTCGGCAGGCAATCGTGACGATCCCTCGCCGCAAGTCGATCCCCATGACCGGCACACCGGTCGAGAATACCCTGATGGATTTGTGGTCGTTGGCCGATTTCGCAATCCCGGGCATGCTCGGGGACAGAACCGTCTTCGAAGTCGAGTTCCCCGACACGCTCGAGGCCGGACAGGCGCTGGGCAACCTGACCGATCCAATCATCCTGAAAAGGCGAGTGCGTGATGTCGCCGCTGATCTTCCAGATCGAATCGACATCGATCTGCCGTTGGAACTCGATGACCGTCTGGCTCGGCATTACGACAACGTCCGCGAGGCTACGCTGGAAAAGTATCCGGTCGCGGGCGCCCTCGTTGCGACCCTGCAGCTTCAGCTGGTCTGCGCGCATCCTTGGCTCAGGACTCCGGATGCGGCGCTGGTCGACTGGGACGACGCCAAGATCGTTGCCCGTGAGGAACTTCCGCTGCTTACGCCGAAGCTCGACCGAACTGTCGAACTCCTTCGGGAGGCATTTGCGAATGGCCGGAAGGTTATCGTCTTTGCCCTGTTCAATCGGATCGGTGACCTGATCCGGGCTGCCTGCAAAGACTTTGCCGAAACGTATTGGGGAGCGATCAACGGATCGACCCCGCAGGAGGACCGCCAGACCATCATCGACGAATTCTCAGCCCAAGATGGTGCCGCATGCCTGATCCTGAATCCGAAGGCGGCAGGGGCGGGCCTGAACATCACGGCAGCAACCGTCGTGGTCCATTTCACCCCAGTCTGGAACCCTGCCCTCGAAGCTCAGGCGAGCGCGAGGGCGCATCGGCGTGGCCAAACCGAACCAGTCACGGTCTACCGCCTCTTCTATAAGGACACGGTCGAGGAGGTGATGATCGAACGCTCCGCCTGGAAGAGCGACCTTGCCAACGAAACCGTCCCGGTTTCCAGCCGGGACGCACAGGACATTAGGCGCGCCCTCGCCATCAGCCCGGTAAAGCCATGACGATCAAAACCTTCATCAAGACCCTCAGCGCCAATGACGTCGGAACGACAGGTGGCCACATGGGGGGCATTCTGGTGCCGAAGGGTGATGGCGAGCTTCTCGCCTTCTTGCCCAAGCTTGATCCGGCAACCTTGAACCCTTCGGCGTGGATCGACTGCGAGACGCCAAGCGGTCAGGTTCTGCGCCTTCGCTTCGTGTACTACAACAACCGAATGCACGTGCCCAAAGGCACACGAAACGAATATCGGATCACCTATCTGACCAAGTTTCTCAGGGAGGAAATGGCCAACGCGGGCGATACCTTCGAGATTTCGAAGGCGGAAGGGGCTGCGCGGTACAAAATCAGGGTGATCCCGATAGGCGGCTGCTCCGACGCCTCAGAGGATGACGCCCCAGTCAGGATCAGACTGACGACCGGTTGGCGGCGGGTCCACTGAATGAAGCTTCCACCGCGGTAATCGTCGAGCGAAGGTTCAAAGGGCGGCCGGGGGCGGTTGTGAGCGCGTCGCCCCTTGTTCACAGTGAAAGGCGACGGCGTGATTCACACAACGGTGCCGCCGCAGCCCGACCTCAATGGGACCGCACTTTGCCGGATATCCTGATTCTGGGTGTCTCCTCATCGTCGACATAGCCCTCTTCGCGGGCACGGCCGAGGATTTCAATGGCGAGAATGCATTGCCGCTCGGACGGCAAGCGGCGCTCCTGCTGGCTGCAGGCCTTCAAGATGCCGTCGTCCTTCATTGAGAATGAACGGCTAGCAGAGGTCCACTCACGCAACCTTCCCCAGAAGGCGCTGCCAAGCGTAATCACCTTTGACTGTGCCTCAATCCCGGAAATCATCGCTTCTTCACGGCGACCGTCACGTTCGGCCGCTCTAGCGTCCTGAGGCTCTATGAGGAAGTCCTCAAGTCCGCCATCGTAGTCAACCTCGGCACGTGCGACAGAAGACCAGCATCCCTGTTTCTTCGCCCATTCTGAGATATTGCGGATGCCGCTGTCCGTAGCGGTGATCACGTCGGCCGCGGCCTCGCAGGCCATGAGGAAGCATTGCATCAACGTTTCCGGAACGGACTGGTCATTCCAGACCCGATCAAGATCCAGCACCTTCCCGCTCTCTTCGACGTCATAGACCAGCTTCGCAATGCCATAGGTTACGATGTTGGCCCTGTAACCGCCCGGGTACCACTCCTGTCGTGGGACAGCCTTCTCGAGGGCGCGGAATATGATCACCTTGGCGACGAGGCGTTTGAACCAGGTCTCGTCATACTTCCTGTCACTGGCCGCCCACGCTTCTCCTATCTCCGATGCGAAGGCTGCGAAGTTCTTCTGCGCCCCCTTGCTCACGGTGTCCGGTTTCATCCGGAACGAAAGTTCGACTTTGGCAAGGTCCGTCTTGGCGAAGAGCTGGGCCTTCGGATGTTCGGAATCGAAACGTTTCCGATCGGCCCCTCCCAGCTTCGCCTGCTCCACTTGGTACTGTCCCCGCGCCCTTTCGTAGAACCATTTGGTCTGCCGGTTCATGCCCGGCGCTGGAGGCGCGGATACACGGCGCGAGTATCCTTCCATCCGCATGTGGAATGGGTGGTTCGAGAAAAAATCGGCGGCACTGACCTTGTTTTGGCTGTTCGCATACTTCGAGATGTTCGGTACGACTTGCTCAGAACTTTCGGAAGGCACTACCGTCAGTTTGATCTGCACATGGACGCGGTCCAGGTTCTCGGGGCTGTGCTTCAATGCGGAATGCAGCGAAGCGGTCGTCTGGCCACCGTTGACGATCTGCAGGTTTTTCGCCGAAAGGATGCGGACACCTGCCCCGTCCATCTCGATGTCGACAGCGTCTGCGGTCGCGGACAGCCCGTTATTGTAGCTGAAGAACATCTCGGGTTCACCCTTGATGGTGTCCCGGATCCCTTCGTTGACCGACTTTCGGCGCGCCTGAATGAAACTGCGGATGTTCGACTCCAGCAGTCGTGCGCCCCACTTGTCATAAATGTCAGCCAGCTGTTTGCCGCGGATGACAGCCAGATAGGATGGCAGTTCCGCCTCAGGACCCGAAGCTCGAAGGGCTGGAAGGCCTCCGCCGAAGTCTTCGGCAAACTTGACGACGATCTTTTCCTTGGAGCCTGTGGTTTCAACCCGGTGCAGACGTGTCAGGTCCCAGATGTTATAGGTCACGGGGATGTCGGAAATACTTCCAGCGACGACGGCATCTGTCCGGGCGCTGTAGATCGCGTTCGTGACAAGGATCAATTTGACCTTGGTCACGCATGACCATGACTCGGCGATCATCGTAGCAACGCCGAATTCGGGTGATTCGATGTGCAGTTGGTCCCGAAACTCCCCCCGACGTGCGGCTGCGACGAAATTGATCAAGTGGCCAAAGAGCCTTTTGGCGTCGGCTGCGTTCAAAGTCGGCGGCTGTTCGTCGTCGAAGACTTCGCAGACAATGACGCTGAGGATGCCATCGGTTTCTCTGGGGTCACCCCCATGGCCATCGATCCGAAGGGACTTTCCGGATGCAGCCCCTCGATAAGCACATCTGTCGGACGTCTCGATCTCGCCTTCGGCTTCCAGGGTTTCGCAGAGCCGTTCGAATGCGACGTCCTCGAGTGGCAGGTCAGTTTCCGCACACTCTTCCCGCAGCTCGGCAACAAGATCTTGGTTGAATTCGACAAGCTGGTTCAAACGGGGCTCCGAAGCGCAAGGCACAGAAAAGGCGCGGGTTCTAGCTCCGCACGCGACAATAGCCTACGCGTGGAGGCAACGCCGACGCAATGCTGTTTCCCCTTGGGGCCGTGTCCTTTCAGGTCGTGCTGATCTTGGGTCTTATCAGGTACGACCGCCCCCCTCCTCTGGTTCCTCCCCGGCCCCGAACGTATGCGGGGGGGCGCAGCGCGGCGGCTCGCTAGCGTGAGGCAGTTTCACCGGGGAAGCCAGGCGGAAGCCACCTTGCGCGCTGACGCCGGAAATCTTCAGTCAGATCAGCGGCTTGCGGAATCACGATCTGGCCGGGGTGGATTCCCGGCGGGAAGCCAGGGAAGCCACCTTCGGGGAAGCCAGGTGGCCGGAAGCCACCCCGAAAAGCCAATTCGTTAGAAGCTGTTGAATCCGCTTCATTTTTCTGGTTGACAGACCTGCCCCCATTGACCTACCCCTTGATCATCGAAGAATTGCGCCCGGAGGAACCCCCTCGCGGGCGCTTTTCATTTCCCCTCCCCCACATCCCGAGCCCCATCCAATGGACCTCGTCTTCGCGCCGAGCCAGGTTGAATCTTGGCCGATTGCCCGGCTGCGCCCCTATGCCCGCAATGCCAAGATGCACGGCGACGACCAGGTGGCCAAGATCGCCGCCAGCATGGCCAAGTTCGGCTGGACCGTCCCCTGCATGGTGGCAGACGACGGCGAGCTGATCGCGGGCCATGGACGGGTGCTGGCTGCGACCATGCTCGGGTTGACCGAGGTGCCGGTGATCCGGCTCAGCCACCTCGACGAGGCGGAACGCCGAGCCTACCGGATCGCCGACAACAAGCTGACGGAGCTCGGCGAATGGGACGAAGCCCTGCTGCGCGACGAGATTGCGGGGCTGCTGGCCGAGGATTTCGACCTGACGCTGCTTGGCATCAGCGACGATGAGCTTGACGCGCTGCTGCGGGATCCCGACGCGCTGGGCGACGGTGGTCCGGTCGAGGGCGAGGACGATGTGCCCGAACTTCCGGTCACGCCAGTGTCGGTGCCGTGCGACCTCTGGCAGCTGGGCGCGCATCGTTTGATCTGCGGCGACAGCACTGCGGCCGATGTCGTTGGGCGGCTGCTCGGTGATGTCCGCCCCCTGCTGATGGTGACCGACCCGCCCTATGGCGTCGAATACGATCCCTCCTGGCGCAATCAGGCTGGCGCGGCCAAGACGAAACGCACAGGTAAGGTGCTGAACGACGACCGGGCCGACTGGCGCGAGGCTTGGGCGCTGTTTCCCGGCGACGTCGCCTATGTCTGGCACGGCGCGCTGCATGCCGCGACAGTGGCCGAGAGCCTGGTGGCCGCGGGTTTCGCCATCCGGTCGCAGATCATCTGGGCCAAGGACCGGCTGGTGCTCAGCCGGGGCGATTACCACTGGCAGCATGAACCCTGCTGGTATGCGGTGCGCGCCAAGGGCAAGGGTCACTGGGCGGGGGACCGCAAGCAGACGACGCTGTGGCAGATCGCCAACCGGGATCAGGATGCCGATACGGTCCACGGCACGCAGAAGCCGGTCGAATGCATGCGGCGGCCGATCCTGAACAACTCGAGCCCCGGCCAGGCGGTCTATGAACCCTTCATGGGATCCGGCACCACGCTGATCGCGGCCGAAACCACAGGGCGGGTCTGCTTCGGGATCGAGTTGAACCCGGCCTATGTCGATGTCGCCATCGAGCGCTGGCAGTCCTTCACCGGACTGGAGGCCGTTCTGGCGGAAACCGGCGAGACCTTCGCCGCCCTCAAGGCGAAGCGGCTCGCGGCATGAACGCGCCCCTCCTGCCCGGTCGGATCGAACACTGGCCGCTTGCGCGCCTTCGCCCCTATGCTCGCAATGCGAAAACCCACGATGCCGATCAGGTGGCAAAGATCGCCGCCAGCATGGCCGAATTCGGATGGACCGTTCCCTGCCTCGTCGCGGCCGACGGCGAATTGATCGCGGGCCATGGCCGCGTCCTGGCCTCGGCACAGCTCGGGCTGGCGGAGGCGCCGGTCATCGTGCTCGGCCACCTGACCGAGGCGCAACGTCGTGCTTATCGCATCGCCGACAACAAGCTGACCGAACTAGGCGGATGGGACGAGGCACTCCTGCTCGAGGAACTGCGCGGGCTGATGGCCGAGGATTTCGACCTCGGGCTGATCGGCATCCCCGAGGAGGAGCTGGACGCGCTGCTGCACGATGCCGACGACCGCGCACCGATTGACGATGACACCGCCGACTCCATCCCCGAGGCCCCGACCGAGCCGATCACCCGCCCCGGCGACATCTGGGCGCTGGGCGATCATCGCCTGATCTGCGGCGATGCAACCGACCCGGCCGTGGTGGCGCGTCTGATGGAAAGGGCGCAGGCCTCGCTCCTGTTCACCTCGCCGCCCTACGCGCAGCAGCGCGACTATGGCGCGGCGAAGGAGAAGGTCGGCGATTGGGATGCGCTGATGCAGGGCGTCTTCGCCGCGGCGCCCGTCACCGCCGATGCCCAACTGCTGGTCAACCTCGGCCTTGTTCACCGTGACGGCGAGTGGATCCCCTATTGGGAGGGCTGGGTCGACTGGATGCGCGCGCAGGGCTGGCGGCGCTTCGGCTGGTATGTCTGGGACCAGGGGCCCGGCCTGCCCGGCGACTGGAACGGGCGGCTGGCCCCCTCGCACGAGTTCATCTTCCACTTCAACCGCCAGCCGCGGAAGCCGAACAAGACGGTCGAGAGCAAGCACGCGGGCGAAACCCTCGGTGGCGGCGGCCTGCGTGGGGCCGACGGCACGGTCCATCGCAAGACCGGCACCGGCAACGCGATCCAGAGCCACCGCATCCCGGACAGCGTGTTCCGCATCATGCGCCACAAGGGCGGGCTTGGCGCGGCAGGATCGCACCCGGCCGTGTTCCCCGTGGCGCTGGTCGAGGCTGTGCTGGAGGCCTTCACCGATCCCGACGACCTGGTGTTCGAACCCTTCTGCGGCTCCGGCACCCAGCTGATCGCTGCGGAACGCACCGGGCGGCGCTGCTCCGCGGTGGAGCTGGACCCGGTCTACTGCGACGTTGTCGTGCGGCGGTGGGAGATGGCGACCGGGAGGAAGGCGAACCGCATCCAAGGCGATTAGCTTTCAACTTTCGAGGGCTTGGCCTATAAAGAGATTTGGTGCAAACGGAATTCGAAGCTGACCTGTAAATGGAAGATGACCACGCCATCAATCCTGTCTCCTTCGTAGAAATGAAGGCGAATGTCGGCTCGCTTCTTTTTCTTTGGTCGTCCATCGAACGTGAGATCACCAAGCGCATCGAACAACTGGACGACGGGACAAGCAGGGTCGCGCCGCATACCTTGGCGCAGAAGATCGCGCGTTGGGAAAGCCTGCAAGCCGCCGTCTGTGACGAACGCCCCGAACATCGCGAACTTCTCACCGAGGTGCGCGCCCGCCTCGTGATGGCGCTGGAACTGAGGAACCGCGTCACCCACGGCCTGGTCGGCATCACGGCCGACCCATTTGGCAATCGTGGGGACGCACATCTGGAGACGGAACTGAACGGCGAGACGCGCAAGCACGCACATTCCGACCTGGAGCAGGTGATGCGCATCCTCTCCCATATGGTCTGGGCCATTGGGGCGTTGAGCGATGCGGCCAGGCAAAAGGATCCCCGAAAGGCCGAAAGCGCCTATGTCGGGATCCGGTTGAACCATCTGCCTTGACCGCCTAGCCTTGCCTTATGTCCGAAGGCTGGCAGCACATCGAAATCAGCGATCACGGGACCATCGTCGTCCTGCGTCCGATCTCGGACGAAGGTAGGGCGTGGTTCGATGACAATGTGGGCGAGCCGGAGCCGGGTGGGATCTACACCTGTATCGACCCATCTGAATCTGCTCAGGTTAAGCCGCTAATCTGAATGCCTCGGCAGGCGTGCGCATGGCAAGCGCCTGATGCGGGCGGTGGTTGTTGTAGAAGCTGATCCAGTCGCCGATAGCGCGTGTTGCATGCTGGATGCTGTCGAAGCGTTGGCGATGGACGCATTGCTCTTTCAGTGTTCGGATCACGCGCTCGACCATGCCGTTCTGTTGCGGGCAGTGGGGCGTGATGAACTCCTGCTTCAACCCGTAGCTGCGGACCAGCGCCGTGAACTTGCGACTGGTAAAAACCAGCCCGTTGTCCGACCTCAGCAGGAACTCCTGCGTGACCCGGCCCAAGGTGCCGAACCTGGTGATCAGGGCATGCTCCAACGCGCTGGCGGCGGTGGTGGCCTTGCCGGATCGCGACAGATGCCAGCCCAACAGCTCGCGGGTGTGGCAGTCGATGACCAGGGCCAGCGTGGCCCAGCCATCTCGCCCCGCCCAGACCCGGCACATGTCGGTCGACCAGCGTTCGTTCGGGGCCTGGGCCACGGACGGGACGGCTTCGATGCGGGGACGCATGCCAATGGGCCGCTTGCGCACCTGCCAGCCTTTGAGCTGAAAGACACGCTGCACTGTGTTTTTGTTGAAGCCGAGCAGCCAGGCCACCGTCCTGTAGCCAAAGGACGGTTCCTGCTCGATCATGGCCTTGATCGGCTCAGCGAAACGCGGATCGACCTTCGGAACCGCCTTGGTTGGCCGGTAATAGACCGTCCGGCGGGGCACGCCAAACCAGGCGCAGAGCCTGGTCAGCGGCACCTTGATGCCCTCAGCGAGAAGGCCCTGATGGATGCTCTGGATCATTTGTCGTCCGCCGCATCCAGCAGGGCCTGGAATTTTTTTCGGGCGCGCAACTCCAGCATGGCCTCGCCGTAAGCCTCCTGCAGGTCCTTCAGCTGCTTCTCGTATTGCTCGCGGATGTCGAGCGGGTTCGCCCGCAGGGAATTCTCCATCCCCCGCTTCGCGTCTTCAACCCAACCCTCAATTTCGGAGGGCGAAAGGTCGAAGGACCGGCTGGCCTCCGCCACCGTGGTCTTGCCCTGAATGATCTCAATCACCAGCGCGGTTTTACGCTTCGCCGTCCAGCGTTTGATGCTGTCGTCCATGGTCACACTCATCGCTACCTTCTCCCTTGTAGCATGAGCAGGAATTCAGTGGGTCAATACAGATCTACATTAATTTAATCACAATTAATTATAATAACTAATAAATATTATTATCCACAGCCAGAAGATCCGCCACTCAAATTGGTTGACAGAAAAATAATTCTCCGACCTCTTGTTAAATACCAGTATATTCACGTCTTAGTCGGCCCTCACAGTTCAGTGTTACCGCCCCGCTTCTGCGCTGTATCTGGTGGCAGCATACGGCCCCTATGCTTTGCTTCGACACGCCAGAGCTTCTTGTGGAGGCCATCGGCTTCGAGGTGGCGGTATCGTCCGCCTGAGAACTTGCCCCAGTCCAGAGCGAAGCCGCATTTCACCATTTCCGCCGACAAGTCCCGTCCATCTTCGAGGGTGCAGGTTGCCACAGCCCGTTCATAAGATGAGCTACCATCTGTAACGGCTGTTACCACCTGCCCGCGACAAAGGGCCATCAACGCACGTTTGGCTAGTTGGCCGTAGGGGTGATCCAGCTCCGGCGCGTCGATTCCGGCGAGGCGGATATTCACCTTGTTGATGACGATGGTGTCGCCATCAACGACCCAACAGTGCCCCCGGATGATCTGTTGCCCAAGCTGTTCCTCAACCTGCCGCAATGGTTCGTTTGGAGGATGAGGGACCGGCGCTGGGATCGGGTGATAGCTACGGGCTGAGCGCCTATAACGATACCTTTGGCGCTTGGGCGCAAAGAGTTTCAACAGCAGACGAAGCAAACCCATTTCACGCCAAATCCAACAACCCTCGCGTGCAGTTTGTCCGCTGACATTGGCGCCAGCAAGCCCAATCTGCTGCCCCCTCACGGCCAGAGACCATCAAACGCTGCGCTCTTGCAGAAGTGTCGCTCCCAGGGCGCCCTGCCAGCCGTGAGAGGCTGCGCAGCATTTGCCTGTCATCTGTGGTCACGCCGTCGGCTTGCGATACTGCGCTGGTCTGGAGAGGAAAGACTTCACTTGGCCCCCGCGCTGCCCCCTGCCCTTCTGCGGTGTTCGAGGTGGCGCTGTGGTGGGGGGGCGGTGCGCTGTTGGGTACGCGAGATTGTTCTCTGCCGTAGCACCGTTGTAGCACCATGCTTCCAGAATGCAGAAGGCCGCCCCATGGGGCGCCGTGCATGTATTTGATATGTTTGTCTAAATTTGGTTGCGGGGACAGGATTTGAACCTGTGACCTTCAGGTTATGAGGGTCACCTCTGCGTCCAGAATAGCTCCGTTATTTCAGCTTGTTAGGCGATTTTCTAGGTCGAAACGTCGGCGTCGTGTCGCACGGAACTGCCGCAAACCGTTGTGAGAAAACGGTATGCCGATCTACCGAGCAACTTCGCCTCGACCATGGTCATACACTGCGGGTGGTCGGGCGATGGGAGCAAATGATCGAAAGGAACTTTGGACGAAGGGGTCGTTCGCTGCCGCTTCGCTGTGGCATACGTGGCTCGGACCAAGTTCTAGAAGTGGATGGAGACAGTCGCACAGCGGGTTCATCAAGCGCCCTGTCTGTGAAAAGTGACGGGGCTTTCAAAAATACTGCACGCATCGTCTGGATCCCCGGGCCTGAACCAACCGATACTCAAGCAGTGGCTACCTGAGTGACTGCTCGGGTGCTATCATTGCTCAAGCACAGAACCCTTTATGCGAGCGACAAATGATCTCAAGCCTTCGAATTGCATTGTCAGATTTAGCACGTATCCCCAACACTGATCGACCAGCATGGCTCGAGGGCGCAACTGCGAGCGTCGAATTTCTAAAAGACAACCTGCTCAAAGACGATGAGATTCTTCTTTACGCGTCTGGACCACACTTCTGGGTCCACTCAGTTCTGGCACCCAATTCATCAGTAAGCCCTCCTGATCACAACGACCTGTCAAATTCCCACCTTACGCCTGACGACTCGTGGTGCATTCAGAAGTCCTATGGCGGGGGCGAAGGCCACCGTGTCTATCTCGAGCCACCGTTAAGTCATCCCGGCTGCAAGTCACTTGTCGGAGGTGAAAAGCTAGTCTTTATTCGTGGGTTCGAGGGGATGAAGTCGTACGAGCCGCCAATCGAGATTAGCCAGAAGCTGGTTCATTCGTTGGGTGTGCATTTTGTCGACGAGCGTAGCGCATACTGTAGAATTAATAGTAAAGGAGACTTGGAGGATGTGATTTGTGTTCACACTGACAAGGATCATGATCCTTGGAAGAGCATCCGCGCCGTATCGATACGGCGGCACGATTTGGCAACCTACATGGCGCTCTCAGGCATGTCATTGGTTGCAAGATTCGACTTCACAAGATTTGTGCCAAGCGGCTTTTCGTCTTGGGACGGTGCAGCAGAACAATCTTTTGAAGCCAAAGATTTGTATTATCGGTATCGCATTCTGCCGACGTATGCGAGTTATGCACATGGTCACATTATCCTCCGAACCAAGTTGACTCCCGACGACTTGGTGGATGAGTGGAAAGCCGAAGAAGATGAGACGAATAGAAAGTATGCGGCATTCAAGATCATTGATCGAAAGAATAATGCCCTAGTTGAGACCTCGTGCGGCCCCGAGTACATTGTTAACTACTTTACGGAATCCGAACTGCCATGGGAAATATCGCCAGCCTTCTTTCGTGCCGAAGTTCTACAGAGATATAAAGCAGACCAAGAAAAGTATACGATCGAAGATCGGAGTATCAGCTGTCGTAACTCTTGGCATCTCAAGACATATGACATCAATGATGCCGGCCAGGTTCACACATATATTGGGTACTTGGCGCGCTTACCATATGAGGAGCAAATTTACTGGCAAGCATTCAATGAGTGGCCAAAAGAGAATATATCGAAGCGCGCTCATCAGACCGATATTCTTGGGCAGTTTTCCGATGATGACGAGCCCTTGGGAGAGTTGAAAGCCCAGATCGAGAGACTTGACCAAACCCCTCCAACTTGGTGGCAAATTCGCGGCAGGCCTTTAATAGAAAAGGTCCTTTATCCCGCAACAGACTCGGCTGATGAGTGGGGGAATGAAGTATTGGCGTTGGATCATATGATTGTCGAAGGGTTTCTGCCCAAGCCCCTCAGAGAAATCATAAAGGCCAATGGGGGATCGTTTGAGAAGGACTGGGGATCGCTCAAGCTACTTGAGACTGCACTTTCCCTGACTGGGCGGACTGCTGAGGAGGCCAGGGACCTAGTTTCCCCTCTTCGAGAGCTTCATTTGTTGAGGAATCCAGCGAAAGCGCACGGTGATACTAGCGGGCGAGTTGCTGTGGTGGCCGCTGCGAGGAAAGCGCACGGCACACTGCGCAATCATTTTCGTGACCTTGCTGGCCGGACACGCTCTGCATTTAAGCAGATAGTCCTTACTTTACCCAACGCATAATGCTTCCGAAAGCGCTCGACATTCCTTTCGCTAATGTATCGGTCCAAGATACTGCACGACATGCCCAAGCATGTCGCGCTTGACCACCATTTAAAACTGCTGCGTGAGGCCGGGGACACTCGTTACCCCAGCAGCTTCGCCTCGACCATGGCCATTGCCTTTTGGTGGTCGGGCGAGGGGAAAAGGTGGCCGTAGCGTTCCATGGTCATCTGGATGGAGGAATGGCCGGCGAAGGTCATGATCTCCTTGATCGAGAAGCCCTGCTCGATCCACAGCGACACGGCGAAATGGCGCAGGTCGTGCCAGCGCATCGTCACCTCGACCTTTTCCTGCAGCTTCCTAAACCGGTCCTGCGTGCGAGTGTGCTGCAGGATTCCGCCCTGCGGTGCGGGGAAAACCAGCCCCAACTCGCTTTTCGGGCAGCGCAGTTTCCAGCGGCGCAGGGCGTTCAGCACCATCGGGCCTGCCGGGATGTCACGGAACCCCGCCCGCGATTTCGGCTCGCCCATCTGGTTGTAGGCGTCGGCGCGCTGGCGGATGTGCAGGAAGCCCTTGTCGAAATCCACGTCCTGCCAGCGCAGGCCCCGCAGTTCTGAAGCGCGCAGACCGCCCAGCGCCGAGACGATCAGATGCGGTTTGAAACCCTCGTCCGCCGCCTCGATCAGCGCACGGATCGCTTCTTTGGATGGCACCGGGGCCTTATGCTCGATCCTGCTGGACTTGATCACCCGCACCCCGTGCGCCGCATTGGTGAACAACTGGCCGTTGTCGATGGCATGATCGAGGATCAGCTTTAGCACGGAAATCGCGCGACGGGTCAGGTGTTCGGACCGGCCATTCAGCAGCAGTCGGTCACGCAGTTCGTTGACGTGGCGGCGGGTCAGGTGAGCGATCAGCTTGTCCCCGATCCCGACCACCGGCGCGGTCAGGTGCAGCCGCACATAGTCGCTGTAACCGCGCAGGGTGGACCGCTCCATCCGCCGCCCGGTCTTGCAACGCACCTCGCAATGATCGAGCCAAGCCTTCGCGGCATCGGCCACCGTCGTGCTGTCGCTGTCGGCCAGATAGGTGTGGTTGGCGACCAGAGAGCGAACCTTGACCAGATAGACGTCCGCATCCTTGCGGCGCGGGAACAGCTTGGACCGCCGCTTTCCAGCCTGGTCGGTGAAGTCCACCTGCCACCGAACCAGTCCCGAAGGCAGCGTCCGTTTGCGAATGGTCGCCATCTTTCCCCCACTCCCATCCCAAGGACCAGAAACCCATGGGAAGAAAGGCGTTTGCCGAACATTCCCACTAGTATTGACAGTACGTTAGATGCCATATATCCACACATCAAACGTACTGTCAAAGGATAGTGAAGTGGCACAAGACATTACCATCCAGAAGCTGGCCGACGCCTTCAATATTGGCCGGTACCAAATCGACGCCTGGATTTCGCGCGGCTACCTTGTTCCGCAAAACGAGTGCGAACGTGGCAAAGCCCGGATTTTCACCATGCGGGACGCTATCGCGCTGGGCGCCATCGTGGACTTCGCACGTCTTGGGTTTGAGCCTGCGCGGGTCGCGCCGCACATTGGCAATCTGCACGGGGTTGCCGATGGCGACGCCTTGCTGGTGATCTACGAAGGCCCGATCCGGCTTTCGTCGCAGGAAGACGCAGCATTCATGGACTCGGATATTCCCGCCCCTGCGTCGAAGATCATCTCGCCCCAGCGTCTTCCGGAGATTGCGGCCGATCCAGAGGTTCGCTCTTTTGCGGTCGTGAACCTGAACGACATCGAGCGGCGGGTCACAAAAGCCCTCAGCGCCGACTGACCACCCAGCCATAACGGAGACAGCCATGAACATTCAAACGCGGGGCACTCCTGCGACCGCAGACGCTTGCCCAACGCTTGCCGACGACCTGCTGCATGGTGCCGAGGCCATCGCGATCTTTGTGTTTGGCAACGTGCGCCACCGCCGCAAGGTCTATTACTACGCCAGCGACGCCAAGGTGCGGATGCCGGTGTTCAGGATCGGCAATGTCATCTGCGCCCGCAAAAGCAAGCTGATCGAGTGGATCGAGGCGCAGGAGCGTGATCTTTGATCAGCAACCCAGCCTCGGTCGCCGACCTGGCTGCACGCGTCAACAAACGCATGGCCGATCTGGCGCAGTCGCTGATGGGCGATCCCAATCCGGGCTACTCGACAAAATGCCAGCTTCGCTACGGTACCAAGGGCAGCGTGGCCATCGAGATCGCAGGGCCACGCGCTGGGCGTTGGTATGACCACGAGGCGGGCGTCGGCGGCGATGGGCTGGAGTTGATCCGGCACCACAAAGGCCTGTCCGATGCAGAGGCCCGGCGCTGGGCGCGCGACTGGATCGGCGACATTCAACAACGGCCGCCCCAAACAGCGGCTGCGGCACCGAGCACCATGGACAGCAAGAAGGCCGTGGCCGAGATCATCGCTTGTCTGGAGGGTATCGCGGCAACTCCGGCAGAGACCTACCTGCGCAACCGCGGTATCACCGTCACGCCACCCGACTGCATCCGGTTTCGTCGGTTTGCCGCAGGAAAGCATGGCGCGCTGGTGGCGCTGGCGACAGACGAGGTCGGTAAGGCCTTGGCGGTGCAACAGGTCTATCTCACCGATGACGGACAAAAGGCTCCGGTGAAGGTCGTCAAGCGAACCAACAAAGCCGTCGATGGCTGGTCGGAACGCGCCGCCGTGCGCTTGCCCGGCACCGGACCACTGATCCTGTGCGAAGGCGTCGAGAACGCTCTTTCCATCTGGCAGGCCACTGGACGGGAGACTTGGGCCTGTCTCGGTATCGCCAATATCGCGCGGGCACCCGTGCCCTCTGGCAACCTCGTCGTGATCGCAGGCGACGGCGATGCACCAGGCAGCAAGGCCCATCATCAGCGCCAGAATGCCGTCACGTTGCTTCGCGGTCGGGGCCATTGCGTTGCTGTTGCGGATCCGCCCGAGGGCTCGGATTTCAACGATGTGCTGCGCGCCAATGGAGAGCAGGCCGTCCGTGATCTGATCAATCTTTCCAATGCTTCTGAAGCCAAGGCTAGCGACTGGCACCTTGACCTTCTGACCAACCGGGAGGGCGAACCTCGTCCCATTCTTGCCAATGCGATCCTGGCCTTGCGTACAGCGCCTGAATGGAGGGGCGTGCTCTGGCATGACGAATTTGCCGCCACCACTGTCGCACGCAAACCGCCACCATGGGTCACAGGCAATGGCAAATGGCACGATACAGAGTGGTCAGACCGCGATGACCTGCTGGTCGCTGACTGGCTCCAACACCAAGGCATCCTGGTGCCTGCCTCCATCGCCGGTCAGGCGGTGGAGGCGGTTGCGCGTGACCGGCTGTGCCATCCCGTCCGGGAATATCTCGACGCGATCCGCTGGGACGGCATGAAGCGGATCGACGCCTGGCTTTCGACCTATCTCGGGGCAACGGACAGCGCGTACGCCCGCGCTGTTGGCGCACGGTGGTTGATTTCAGCAGTGGCGCGCATTTATCGCCCCGGCGCGAAAGTGGATTGTGCCCTTATCCTGGAAGGCCCGCAGGGGATCAAGAAGTCCAGCGCCCTGCAGATCATGGGCCATCCATGGTTTACCGATCGCTTGTCCGACCTCGGCAGCAAGGATGCTGCAATGGAGATGCGAAGCGTCTGGATCATCGAGATTGCCGAACTGGACACGATGACCCGCGCCGAGGTGGGCACCATCAAAGCTTTCATCAGCCGAACCACTGACCGCTTCCGCCCCCCATATGGCAAGCGATTGGTGGACCTGCCGCGCCAATGCGTGTTTGCGGGCAGCGTCAATCCAGAGGGCGGCTATCTGAAAGATGCCACCGGCGGCCGCCGGTTCTGGCCCGTTGCCTGTGGCGCCATCGACATCTCTGCCCTTGAACAGGACCGCGACCAACTTTGGGCCGAGGCCTGCCTGCGGTTTCGCGCTGGCGACCCTTGGTGGCTGGACGATCAACGCCTCGAAGCGCTGGCTGCAGAGCAGCAGGCAGACCGATACCAAGGCGATGCATGGGACGATCCGATCCGCCGCTATCTCGAACACACCGCAGGACAGCAGGATGGTGTGTCCGTCGCGGAGATCCTTGAGAAAGCACTGGGCATGGAACGGGGGCGCTGGGCGCAGGCAGATCAGAACCGCGTCGTGCGCACCCTGACCAGCATGGGCTTCCGCCAGTTCCGCGCCCGCGTCGGTGGCCACGGCGATGGCGCCCAACGCGAACGTCGGTATCGGCGCGACAGCCTCGACAAGGAGCAGGAGGGATGAATGGGGCCGGGTCTGTCAGCTTTGGGTCCGGGTTGGGTCCGGGTCTGCACTTCTCAAATTCTTCAACAAAATCAGTGCTGGGTCCGGGTGGGTCCGGGTGGTCCGGGTCTTTTGCAGAAATCTTGTCAGGATGTGATCAACGCATGCGCTACGAAAAGGTAGCGAACAGACCCGGACCCACCCGGACCACCCGGACCCACTCAACGATTCCAGCGGGTTGCAGCGCACTCAAACCCGGACCCAACCCGGACCCAAAGCTGACAGACCCGGACCCACGGTTGTCTTCGCGCGGTGACGTTGCGATGCACGAGCACGTCAACCCAGACAGTTCGGCAAGGACCGGGATAGCGATGGTTCCTTTTGGGCCGATTTGTATGCGGGGGAGCACAGCGCATGACCCCGCCAGCGTCTGGGGGCGAAATTGACTAAACTCAACGCCTCTGAAACCAAGACCGCCTTCGCCACACGGGTCGGCCTGACCAAGGGCCGCATCTCGCAGTTGGTGGCCGATGGTCTGCCCGTGCGACCCGATGGTCAGATCGATGTGGCCGAGGGGCTGGCGTGGATCGAGGACAATCTCGATCCGTCGCGTCGCAACAAGGGTGGTGCTTTCGCCGCCCCTGCATCGCCAGCCCGGGTCTCGACCACGCTGGCCGAGGCCAAACGCCTGCATGAAATCGTCAAGGTCCAGCGTGCCAAGCTGGCATTTGAACGCGAACAGGGTCAGCTGATCGAAACCGTCGCGGCTACCCGCACGGTATTCGCCCGCGCCCGCGCCGAACGCGACGCCCATATGGCCTGGGTCCAACGCACAGCACCGCTCTTGGCCGCCGAGGTCGGGGCCGATCCGCGTGCCACCTTTGCCGCCCTTGACCGGATGATGCGCGAGCATCTGGAATACCTGGCCGACATGCCGTTGGGGAGCTTTGGCGATGGTGCCTGAAATTGATCTCGCCTGGCGGCGCGGCATCCGCCCCGAGCCGCCGATCCCCGTGTCGGACTGGGCCGACCGCCACCGCATCCTGCCGCCCACATCGGCGGAACCGGGGCGCTGGCGCACCGACCGCACACCCTATCTGCGCGCGGTGATGGACGCCCTGTCCACCTCCAGTCCCTATGAACGTGTTGTGCTGATGAAGGGTGCGCAAACAGGTGGGTCGGAGGCCGGGCTGAACTGGCTGGGTTACATCATCCAGAACGCACCAGGCATCGCGATGCTGGTCATGCCGTCGCTCGACATGGTGCGGCGCAACACCACCGTCCGGATCGATCCCCTGATCGAAGCCACCCCTGCCCTGCGCGACCTGGTATCAGCCCCGAGGTCGCGTGATGCCGGGAACAGCCTGTTCCGCAAGTCCTTCCCCGGCGGCCAGCTGGTGATGACCGGCGCGAACAGCGCCGTCGGCCTGCGGTCCACCCCAGTTCGATACCTGTTCCTGGACGAGGTAGACGGCTATCCGGGCGATGCCGATGGCGAGGGCGATCCCGTCGATCTGGCGATCCAGCGCACCACGACGTTTCGCGGGCGGCGCAAGATCTACATGGTCTCCACGCCCACCCTGAAAGGCCATTCCCGCATCGAGGCGGCCTATCTCGACAGCGACCAGCGATATTTCCATGTCCCTTGCCAGCACTGCGGCGACATGGCCCCGATCACATGGGCGCGCATCCGCTGGCCCGAAGGGCAGCGCGACGCCGCCTATCTGGTCTGTGAAATCTGTGGCGGCGTTCATCACGAACATGAAAAGCCGCGCATGATGTCTGCCGGTCAATGGCGCCCCTCAGCGCTGGGCGATGGCCGCACGGCAGGGTTCCATCTGTCATCGCTCTATTCGCCATGGGAAACTTGGGCCGAGATCGCGCAGGAACATGCGCGCGTCGCCAAGGATCCCGCGCGTCTGCAGGTTTGGGTCAATACCAAGCTGGGCGAGTCCTGGGAGGACCAGGCGGGCGACACCGTTCCCGCCGACCCCCTCATGGCGCGTCGCGAGGACTGGGGCAGCGACCTCGCCCCAGGCGTTGCCGTGATGACGGCGGGCGTAGACGTGCAGGGCGACCGCCTTGAAGTGCAGGTCGTTGGTTGGGGCCGTGACGAGGAAGCGTGGGTGATCGACTACCGCGTCCTATGGGGCGACCCGTCAGGGCCGCGCCTCTGGTCCGACCTGGATGGCGTTCTGAACGGCACCTATGGCGCCCTGCCCGTGCGCGCCGTCGCCGTGGATACCGGCGGCCATCATACCAAGATGGCCTATGAGTTCTGCCGCACCCGCCTTGCCCGCCGCATTTGGGCAATCAAGGGACGCGGCGGCCCTGGCATCCCGGTCTGGCCGCGCCGTCCCACCCGCAGCAACAAGGCAAAGATCCCGCTCTTCATCGTCGGCGTCGATGCCGTAAAGGATGCCGTCTACGCCCGGCTGAAGTTGACCGAACCCGGCCCCGGCGCCATCCACTTCCCGCGCCGCCTCGACGCCGACTACTTCCGCCAGCTGACCGCCGAACGCGTCGTCACCCGCTTCGAGAAGGGCCGCCCCATCCGCTCGTGGCAGCCCAAGCGCGACGGCGAACGCAACGAGGCGCTGGACACCTTCGTCTACGCCCACGCCGCCCTGCACGGGCTGATCAGCATGGGGATGCGATTGAACGAGGAGGCGGAAAGCGTGGCGGGACGCGCCGCGGCGGTGGAGCCTGTTCCAGGCAAGGTGATCCGGTCAGCGTGGATGGCGTAGATCAACGGCCATGACACTTCTTGTACTTTGCACCACTACCGCAGGGACACGGATCGTTCCGCCCCGGCTTTTGGGCCTTCGCAGCGGGGGCGAGTTTCTTCGAGTCGTTTAAATTCACCATTCGTGTGGGTTGGGCCATTCGCGCCGCGTCCTCGTAGATGTGGGAGTTATCTGCCGTTCGGGCCGATGGCTTGCGGGCCGCGAAAGCATGAGCTCCGACGAAGGCTCCTTCGGCATTAACTTCTGCCACAACTCCGATGACATTGGACGCTCTAACGGCCAATGCTGCTGCGCTGGCCTTGTCATTCACTGATGTCCAGTCAATTTTCTGGTCATGTCTTTGCAGCCAGACGAAGAGCGGCTCATCGTCACCGGCCAGAGTAAAGTAACGAGCGGGATGCTGCTTCAGGGACTGACGTAGGTCTGTCAGCACCTTGGCCAGATTCGTCCGGCCTTCCTCGCCCAGATTACGGATATGGCTCTCCGCAGAAAGCCATCCGCGTGTGCGGGTGGCATCAATCGCTACAAGCAGCTTCAGCACCTCCGCCGGGAACTCCTGTGACGGAAACGGTTTGCTTTCCCAATCTTCACCCTCGAAGCTCTTGTCGACGATGTCGCTCATGCCATCCCAGATGAGCATGCTCGCCTTGCCGCCCCTCAACTGATCGGCAATGTCGTGATCGAAGCGGTTTTTCGTCAGGTACGCACCTAAGTGGTCGAATTCGTCGAAGAGATGAGCGTGACGTATCCCTGCCACTGCCTGTCGAACCTCCATGTAGTGCGCAAACGAACCAGGGGTGGACAGGAACCGCTTCAGAACGAACAAGTCGTCAATCGATATCGACATAAATGCATGCTTCCCAAGGAGCGGCTTAATCTGCGGCAGTTCCTTGCAATATGTCGAAAAGGGAGAGAATGACTCAACTGTCAGCCCGATTGGCATCATCATGCGGTATTCTGAGCGGCGAACACGACCGCATTCTTTATATTTTCCGCCGACGCGGTGATAAAGCGGCACTTCTTCCGCAGAGTTCAGATAGTTGAAGAAGCGCTCGCACTGGTTATACGCCTTGACCACCAAATCTTGCACTGATTGGGCGTGGCGACCGAAGTCAAGCGCTGGCGATGCAATAGTGGCAGCTGCTCCGGCCTTGGCTTCAACTAGGAAAAGAACATCGTCGATCAGGATAAGCGTGTCGTTTTCGGACCACTGCTTGGTAGCAGGATCTTTGTAGTAGACCTCTTGGTAAACCGTGGCACCGGGAAGTTGGTCCGAAAGGATATCGGCGAAGGCAGACTCGCTCATCGACTTCTGCCGCTCTTCAAAGGTTTTCTTGTAGTCAGGCTTTCGCTGGAGAAGGTTGTAAAGAAGCGCACGATAGCCAGCATCGCGCGTGAAGCATGGGTCGATGGCATAGTAGTCCGATCCTAGCTGGATCAGGGGTTTTTTTCGAGCAGGCAGCGTCCGGTATGGTGTTCCCGCGAAGTCGCCGGCCGCGAAGAACTCGGTTTCTTCTCCGCGTCGGTATGCTAGGTCTGCCAGCAACTCCGGCGGCAGCGTTGTATGACGACTAACATTGGCGGTCCCGCCCCTGAACATGTCATCGAAGGCCAACCCAGCAGCTTTCGATTTTTCCGCATTGGCCGCAACCCAAGTCTCCATCACGTCTTCTAGTGGCTTGTCGCATGTGGCGGCAAATGCTTGAGCCGCCTCAAACTGCCTCATTATCTCGCCAATAGCATCGGCGTGACCAGAACGCGATGCGTTCGCCATGGCCTGGAACCCTTCGGCGATGTCAGCAGCGCCGTATCCGTACACTTCTCTCAAAACGTCATCATGCGGGGCAAGAACGTAGCTGTAAAACTCTCCTTCCAAAACTTGGTAGCGGTTTCCACGGAGTAAGACCCAATTGGATTTGGCACGAAATTCAATGTCAGCCGTGTCAGGGCCAAATAGTCCACTCTTGGTATCCGCCGATGAAGCCATAGCGTAGAACATGGCCTGTTCACGCAGTTTGCGACTGAGTTCAAACAGCTCCGCACACTGTGCTTCGTCGAATGTCAATTCCTCGGGACTGACATCTGACGCGAGAACCGCGTGCACGTACTCCAGCAGGAACTGGTTTTGGTCGATCAAGTCATCTGGGCCATCCGCTTCGCGTTGCTCCTCGGTGGCACTTTGGCCCGCCATCGCTTTCAGAATGTACTGGGCATAGATGTAGCCAAGCAGATCATGCGGAGGCATGGCGACGATCAGTTTGCGCATCCGGGCTGCCGTGGCTTCCATGTCTTTCAACAAGGAAGCCGCAAGCTCTTTCCGTTTTTTCTCATCCATCAATTTCTTTGCCAGGCATTTCCCATGCCCCAATACACCTTGATGAATGGGTCTTGTCCAGCCAACGCGTCACCTCCTAACGAAATGAATGTACTTTGGCATTCTGGCCGCACTAAGGGGCTTCACGCCTATCACAACCCATAGATTGACCGACATTCATCCAAAAACAGTTGAGTCCGTTTTTCAGCATGCGCGGGGCACATAGGCTGCCCTCACCAATTAGTGGTTTCCCAAACATTCCCAATGGCTTGCCTCGCTCCCGCCATGCGAGTGTTCCAAAATGCGCAACCTGCTGAACCGTTTATTCTCCCGCTCCGGCATGCGCAGCTTTGACGCTGCGGGTGGTGGTCGGCGTTGGGAGGGGGCGCGGACGGTCGATGGGCTGAACACGGCGATCCTGGCGGGCGCGACGACGGCGGCGCGGCGGGCCGGATGGTATGCCCGCAACAACCCGTGGGTGGCGGCGGCGGTGGACAGCCTGGTGGGCAATGTCGTCGGCGCAGGCATCAAACCGCAGTCCACCCATCCTGACCGGGCGGTGCGCGAGCGACTGCAGGTGCTGTGGCTTCGTTGGACCGATCAAGCCGATCCCGGTGGGCTGGCGGACTTCTATGGGCTGCAGGCCATGGCCGTGCGCGCGATGGTCGAGGGCGGCGAGAGTTTTGCCCGGCTGCGTGTGGTGTCCGATGCCTCTGCCGTTCCCCTGCACATCGACCTGTTGGACCGGGACCAGGTGCCGCTCGATCTGCACCGCGATATCGGTGGCGGCGCGCGCATCAGGGCCGGGATCGAGTTCAACGGCGCTGGGCAGCGCACCGCCTACTGGATGATGCGGGACCGGCCCGGCGATCCGCTGACCTCCCTTCGGCTGGAACCGCTGCGCTTGCCTGCCACGGATTGCCTGCATCTGTTCAAGCCTCTGGCCGCTGGCCAGTTGCGCGGGATCACATGGCTTGCCCCTGTACTGCTGCGGTTGCACGAGTTGGACCAGTTCGAGGATGCTGCACTGGTGAAAGCCAAGGTTGCGGCGCTGTTCACCGGCTTCATTACCGATCCGGATGGCTCGGCTGGCGGCCTGACCGGCACCAACTCGGGCGGCGCGCTGACCGTGGGCATGGAACCCGGCAGCCTGATCCCCCTGCCGCCTGGCACCGACATCCGGTTTTCCAACCCGACCGAGAGTGACGCCTACGGCCCTTTCGTCAAGAACCACCTCCGCGCCGTGGCCGCTGGCATGGGCCTGCCCTACGAACTGGTCTCGGGCGATCTAGAGGGTGTGACCTATTCCTCGATCCGCGCTGGGCTGATCGAGTTCCGCCGCCGCGTCGAGCAGTTGCAGCACAATGTCGTGGTACATCTGTTCTGCCGCCCGGTCTGGGACCGCTTCGTGCGACTGGCGGTGCTGTCGGGCGATCTGCCCGCCCGGGACTTCGACCGCGATCCTGCGGCGTATCTGGGCTGCGAGTGGCTGCCGCCGAAGTTCGACTACGTCGATCCCAAGAAGGACGTCGAGGCCGAAATCCTTGCCATCAACGCCGGGCTGAAGAGCAGGACGCAGGCGATTTCCGAACGGGGCTATGACGCCGAACAGGTCGATGCCGAGATTGCCGCCGACAAGGCGCGGACCGATGGGCTGGGCCTGAGCTTCGAGCCAAAGACTGCCGCCAAGGAGGACAGCCCCGATGAATGACACCGTCACCTTGCTGACCCGCCGCGCGGACCTGGCTCCGTCCAGCGCCAACCGCGATGATCGCACCGTCGAGGTGATCTGGTCCACCGGCGCGCCTGTGCGCCGCCGCGATATGGCTGGCCAATATGTCGAACGCCTCAGCCTTGCGCCGGAAGCGGTGGACCTGTCGCGCCTGCAAGGGGCCAGTGTGTTGGATGCCCACCGGCAATCCGCTGTCCGCGATGTGCTTGGCAGCGTGCAGTCTGCTGCCGTCGATGGCCAGCGCGGCACGGCGCTGATCCGCTTCTCGTCGCGCCCGGAGGTGGAACCGCTCTGGCAGGACGTGTTGTCCGGGATACTGCGGCACGTATCGGTTGGCTATTCGGTCGAGGAGTGGGCCGAGGCCACCGAGAACGGCGCACGGGTGCTGACCGCCGTACGCTGGACGCCGCACGAGATTTCCCTTGTCCCCACCCCGGCTGACCCGGGTGCCCACATTCGCATGGAGACCAACATGACCGAAACGACAATCACGCCTGCCCCGCCCGAGGCGCAAACCCGCGCCACGATCAACACGGAAATCCGCTCCATCGCCCGCATCGCCGGGCTGGACCAGTCCTGGATCGACGGCCAGATTGACGCCACTGCCGATGCTGACACCGCCCGCCGTGCGGCCTTCGAGGCGCTGGCGACCCGCAGCGCGCCAACAATCCGCACGGAACAGGTCCGCGTCGAGATGGGCGACAGCCAGGACGATCCTGCCCTGCGCGCACGCCAGATGGGTGAAGCCCTCTATGCACGCATCAACCCACGCCACGAACTTAGCGAACCGGCCCGCCGCTACGCCTATGCCACGCCCGTGGACATGGCCAAGGAACTGCTGACCCTGCGCAGCGAGTCCACGATGGCCCTGTCACCCGCCAGCCTGGTCACCCGCGCCCTGCACACGACGTCCGATTTCCCGATCATCCTCGGCAACACCGTGGGCCGCGTGCTGCGCGATGCCTACCAGGCCGCCCCATCCGGCATCCGTCGCCTAGGCCGCCAGACCTCGGCGCGGGACTTCCGGTCGGTGAACAAGATCATGCTGGGCGAGGCACCGCTGCTGGAAAAGCTGAACGAGCATGGCGAGATCAAGGCCGGGACGATGGCCGAGGCGCGCGAAGCCTACAAGATCGAGACTTGGGCCAAGAAGGTCGGGATCACTCGGCAGGTTTTGGTGAACGATGACCTCGGAGCCTTCTCGGACCTTGCCCGCCGCATGGGCCAGGGGGCCGCCGAGACCGAGGCGCGGATCCTCGTCACCCTGCTGGAAGCCAACAGCGGCAATGGCCCGACTCTATCGGACACCAAAGCGCTGTTTCATGTCGATCACGGCAACAAGGCTGGTGCTGGCGCGGTGATTTCCGATGCCACCCTGTCTGCAGCCCGGCTGGCGCTGCGCACACAGAAGGGGATCGATGGGCGCATCATCCGGGTGACGCCGAAGAACCTGCTGGTCCCGCCCGCGCTGGAAACCGTCGCCGAGAAGTGGCTGGCGACCATCGCACCCGCCACAGCAGCCGATGTGAACCCCTTCTCGGGGGCGATGTCGCTGGTGGTCGAACCCCGCCTTTCCAGTGCCACGCGCTGGTATGTGACGGCAGACCCGGGTGAGATCGACGGCCTTGAGTTTGCCTACCTGTCGGGCAACGAGGGGCCCCAGGTGGAAAGCCGGTCGGGCTGGGACGTGGACGGCGTGGAAATCAGGGTGATCCTGGACTTCGGCGCAGGCTTCATCGACCACCGCGGCTGGTTTCAGAACGCAGGCGCGTAATGGCCGACCTCGCCCAACTCACCGCCTGGCGCGATGCTCTAATGGCGGCCCGCTACCAGGGCATCCGCACCGTCGAATACGACGGCAAGCGGGTCACCTATGCGACCGACGCAGAAATGGCGGCCGCGCTGGGCGACCTCAACCGGCAAATCACCGGCACCACGGCACGCATCGCCGTGGTCCGCATCCAATCCTCGAAAGGGCTTTGACCATGAAGAACCATATTCAGAAAGGTGACGTCATCACCGTACCCGCTTCCGCAGGCGGCATCGCCTCTGGCGAGGGGGCGATCATCGGCAACATCTTCGGGATCGCCGCCTACTCTGCCGCCGTGGGCGAACCAGTCGAACTGGCCACCACTGGCGTTTATCAGCTGCCGAAAGCCACGGCTGCGGTTCTGACGGTCGGCGCACGCGTGGCGTGGGACAACACGGCCAAGAACATCAACGTGCCGGGCACTGGACGCTTCCCCGTGGGCGTTGCGACAGAGGCCGCCGGGAACGGCATCACCAGCGTCGCCGTGCGGCTGGATGGCGTGGGGACCGTGGCTGACTGACGAGTAACTTGCTCTCCGTCACTGCAAGCTGCACCCATTTTGCAATTGGTTTTTCGTCGGCACGCAGTCAGACTAGGTCCGATAAAGCGGTCGGCGGGGCGCGACTGATGACGGAGGGGCCGCATTTGGTACGTATTGTGTTCTGTGGCATTGGCTGGATGAGTCGATATCGAGGCTTGGCGGGCCAACCGGACAAAATAGTCGGCGGTGGTCGCTATGTTCGAGAGAACGAGACCGGCCACGAAGTCTGCAACTTCCTGCGTTGTGATGACGGCAACGTCTATGGCCACGTTGAGACGATCCGCGGCGAATTGGATCGTCAAATCCACGTCGAGAAATGGGGTGGCATCGCCGGGTCGTTGACCGGTGTCGACATCGTATGGATGGCCACACATCCGCAAGACGGAGGTCGGCGTGTGGTTGGCTGGTATAAAGATGCCACGATTTTTCGTGAACGACAGACCTTCGAACGCCCACCTTCCAAGCAACATCGCATCGACCACATAGACACCTACCGCACGATTGCGCTGTCAGGAAATGCCCATCTTCTCGACATTGACGAAAGAACGCTGGCCATGCCGCGTGGTCCTGGCTGGATGGGCCAAACGCAATGGTGGTCGCCACCTGATGACGCGGGCGGTCAGGTCCAAGATTTCATAGAGGAGGTTCGACATCTCCTCCTGACTCGTGCGGGCGCAAAGAAGACCGGACATGGGGATGGGGGCAGCGCCGACGCTGGCATCAAGAATAGCCCAGACACCGCCAGCGATCCGTACACACGCTACATCAAGGAAAACGAAATTCAGGTCAGTCCTCGGCACAATCAGCTGCAAGCGCAGTTTCAGGCTTTTCTTGCGACCACCGATGCGCAGGCGGTACGGGCCAATCTCGAAAGTGTGGATATTCGGTATCAGGATCCGAAACGAGGAACCGTGCTCGTAGAGTTGAAGCCATGTGACACGACGAACGTCCGCTATGCGATCCGAACAGCGATGGGACAGCTGCTCGACTATCGGCAGAGATCGAAAGGGGAAGCGGCATTGTTGATTGTGGCCGAGACGAAGCCCAACGAAGACGATCACGATCTCGCCCGCTCAAATGGCTTCGGGTTGGCCTATCCATCTGAAGGCACCTTCAACCTCATCTGGCCTTAATCGTGTGCGGTGTTTTCAGGGACGTGGACAATGAGGAGCTCGAATGAAGATCGTCGCGCTGACATCGGGCGATTTTTTGCTGGAGGAAAGGGCAGCAGCGACTGGCTTCTCATTCCCGCTCCTCGCCCTCGCGGAACGCCATGTCGGTGATCTCACGGAGGCAGGCGCGGTAGTGGTCCAGCGTTCCGACATGGCCCCAATTCAGCTCCTCGAAGCTGGATCCGAAATAGTCGGCGCTATGCGCCACCAGCCGCGCCAGCATCGCGTCAATCTCGTTCTTGGCGGCGAGGAAGGCGTCCAGGGCGGTGTCATTGGTCTTGGGCATGATGGTCCCCGAGTTGGTTACGAGGACATGACGGCTCTGGTTTGCCCGTTGGTAATGGTCAATCGAACACGGAACGTCCCGCGAGCATCCGGCATTTCTGTGTCGCATGGGTGTTGCACGGAAGAAATCGGAACTGTTGTAAGCCTTTGGAATCACGAAGAAACGTGTTGCTCTGCGTTGCAACGCAAAAAGCGCCCCGTGGAGCGCTCTGTCTTGGCCTAAGCCTTTGATATCTTGTTATATTTTTTGGTTGCGGGGACAGGATTTGAACCTGTGACCTTCAGGTTATGAGCCTGACGAGCTACCGGGCTGCTCCACCCCGCGTCCGTATCCCGAGGGCTTAGTGCTGCGATCGGGGATTTTTGTCATCGTTTTGAGAGGTTTGGGTTCTTGCTAGGTTTGGCGGTGACCTACTCTCCCACGTCTTAAGACGCAGTACCATTGGCGCGGCAGCACTTAACGGCCGAGTTCGGGAAGGGATCGGGTGTATTGCTTGCGCTATGACCACCAAACCGAGAAAGAACCCGCGCTGGATTTTCCAGCGCGTTACAACATCGTTTTGTTCCAAGTCTGTGTGCTTTTGACATGTCTCAGTAATCAGCCTTGCTGTTACTGGATCAAATCAAGCCTATCGGGCAATTAGTACCAGTCAGCTGAATGCATTGCTGCACTTACACCTCTGGCCTATCGACGTGGTGGTCTTCCACGGCCCTCAGGGAGACCTTGTTTTGAAGGGGGCTTCCCGCTTAGATGCCTTCAGCGGTTATCCTGTCCGAACATAGCTACCCAGCACTACCGTTGGCACGATAACTGGTCCACCAGTGGTTCGTTCACCCCGGTCCTCTCGTACTAGGGGCAACTCTTCTCAAGTCTCCTACACCCACGGCAGATAGGGACCGAACTGTCTCACGACGTTCTAAACCCAGCTCACGTACCTCTTTAAATGGCGAACAGCCATACCCTTGGGACCTGCTCCAGCCCCAGGATGAGATGAGCCGACATCGAGGTGCCAAACGATGCCGTCGATATGGACTCTTGGGCATCATCAGCCTGTTATCCCCAGCGTACCTTTTATCCGTTGAGCGATGGCCCTCCCACTTGGGACCACCGGATCACTATGACCGACTTTCGTCTCTGCTCGACTTGTCAGTCTTGCAGTCAGGCAGGCTTCTGCCATTGCACTCAACGACCGATTTCCGACCGGTCTGAGCCTACCTTCGCGCGCCTCCGTTACTGTTTGGGAGGCGACCGCCCCAGTCAAACTCCCCACCACGCAGGGTCCCGGATCCGGATAACGGACCGCGGTTAGATATCAAGAGTGCGAAGGGTGGTATCTCAAGGGAGGCTCCACGGGAACTGGCGTCCCCGCTTCGATGCCTACCACCTATCCTGCACATCACAATCCTGATACCAGTGCGAAGCTGGAGTAAAGGTGCATGGGGTCTTTCCGTCTAACCGCGGGAAGTGTGCATCTTGACACACAGTTCAATTTCGCTGAGTCCACATCAGAGACAGCGGGGAGATCGTTACGCCATTCGTGCAGGTCGGAACTTACCCGACAAGGAATTTCGCTACCTTAGGACCGTTATAGTTACGGCCGCCGTTTACTGGGGCTTCAATTCAGAGCTTGCACCCCTCCTTTTAACCTTCCAGCACCGGGCAGGCGTCAGACTGTATACGTCGCCTTACGGCTTCGCACAGCCCTGTGTTTTAAGTAAACAGTCGCCACCCCCTAGTTTGTGCCCCCCACCCATAGTTGCCTACAGATGGGGCCTCCTTCTCGCGAACTTACGGAGGCATTTTGCCGAGTTCCTTTGATGTGGTTCTCTCAAGCGCCTTGGTATACTCTACCAGTCCACCTGTGTCGGTTTAGGGTACGGTCTGATGAAGGGCTATTTCCAGGAACCTCTGAACGGCCCACCCAATCCGATAAGGGCAGACAATCTTTGAGATCCGTCACATCCTTCTGGCCCACGAATATTAACGTGGTTCCCATCGACTACGCCTTTCGGCCTCGCCTTAGGGGCCGGCTTACCCTGCTCAGATTAGCTTTAAGCAGGAACCCTTGGACTTACGGCGACAGGGTCTCTCACCCTGTTTGTCGCTACTCATGTCAACATTCTCGCTTCTGATCTCTCCACCGGATGCCTTACAGCCCGGCTTCACAGAAAGCACATTGCCTCCGTTATTCCCGAAGGAACAAAAGAGGCAGCGTCCTATATCACAGAACGCTCCGCTACCACGCATATTGCTATGCATCCTGAGCTTCGGCTCGTGGCTTGAGCCCCGTTACATCTTCGCCGCAGGACAGCTTATCTA